>JBAQDW010000181.1:0-2087 GCA_049286445.1 Rhodoferax sp.
AGGCAGCGCGCCACCGTGGGTGCGTTCGCGCGCGTCGGCCTTGCATGTGCTGTCGGCCTTGGGCTCTTATGCGCTGGGGTCGGCCTTGTGGGGTGCGCTGGCCAGTTTGACGAGTTTGCCCACGGCCCTGTGTTTGGCAGCCGCCGCCATGCTCATTGGCTCGTTGCTGGGGCCCCTGTTTCCGCTGCGCATGGGCGAGCACAAGGACATCACCCAAGTGGTGCCGTTTGAAGATCTGCTGCTGGCCGATACGCCTTTGCCCGGTGCGGGGCCGATCGCGGTGGAGTTGAGCTACCGCATCAGGGTGGGCCACGCCACTGACTTCCTGAATGCCCTGTCTTTGCTCAAAAGTCCAAGGCGGCGCGACGGGGCCACCTTTTGGCGCGTGTACCACGACTTGGGGGACCCCACTCGCTATGTCGAGCGGTTCATTGTGGCCAGCTGGGCCGACTATTTGCACCAGCGCGCCCGCACCACCATGGCCGATCGGGAGCTGGAGGCGCAGCTTTTGACCCATTTGCAAGCCGGCACCCCGGTGGTGTTGCAGCACTACATTGCTGAACGCTGATTGGCGGCGTCAGCCCGCGCCTTTGCCACGTTGCCCCGTGGCTGCGTGGCCCCGTTGTCCGATCAAACCATCCGCTCAACCGACACCGGGTACAGCGCTTGGCCACGGTCCTCGTACGCATTGATATTGGCCAGCGTGGTTGCTGCAATCGCCGTCAGTGCCTCTTCGGTGAAGAAGGCTTGGTGGCCGGTGATGAGCACATTGGGAAAGGTCAGCAAGCGCGCAAAAACGTCATCGCGCAGCACTTCGCCCGAGAGGTCACGAAAAAACAAATCGGCCTCTTCTTCATAAACGTCAAGCCCCAAGCTCCCCAGCGTGCCTGCCTTCAACGCGGCAATGACAGCGAGCGTGTCGACCACCGCACCGCGACTGGTGTTGAGCAGCATGGCACCGGGTTTCATGCGGGCCAGCGCACCGGCGTCGATCAAATGGCGGGTCTGCGGCGTCAAAGGGCAGTGCAGCGTGATCACGTCGCTGCTGGCCAGAATCTCTGGCAAGTCCACGTAGCGCATGCCTAGCGCCACGCAAGCCGGATTGGGTTGCGGATCAAACCCCAGCAACTGGCAGCCAAAACCCGCCATGATGCGCGCCACGCATTCACCGATCTTGCCGGTGCCCACCACACCCATCGTGCGTCCGTGCAAGTCAAAGCCGAGCAGCCCTTCCAACGCAAAATTGCCCTCGCGCACCCGGGCATAGGCGCGGTGCAGATGACGGTTCAGCGCCAGCAGCAGCGCCACGGTGTGCTCCGCCACGGCGTAGGGCGAGTACTCGGGCACGCGCCCCACCACCATGCCCAGCGCGGCGGCGGCTTCCAGATCGACATGGTTAAAACCCGCCGAACGCAACGCCAGCATGCGCACCCCACCGGCATGCAAGCGTTGCAGCACGCTGGCGTCCAACTGATCGTTCACGAAGGCGCACACGGCCAAGGCCCCATGGGCGACGACCGCACTGTTAACAGTCAGCCCAGCCTCATGGAACTCAAGCTGATGACGCCCGTCTGCGTTGGCGCGCTCCAAAAAGTGGCGGTCATAGGGTCGGGTGCTGAAAACGGCAACGCGCATCGGTGTGTTCCTTAAGCTGGCGCGGTATCAGCGCGTCAAGAGGGGTTGGAGTGTCTGTTGGCTGAAGCGTAGCGCATAACGCGCTGGGGGTTGAGGCCTGGCTTTGAGACGGGGTGGTTGGCTTTTTGCGTCGCGTGATTAAAACCCAATCTACTGAAAGCTACCCGGTGGCGCGCATGCAGACCAAATTCAAACCCTCCCACCCACTGGCGTTGTGTGGAATGGCGCTTGACTAAGCGTTAAGCGTGCGGTTCCATGGGTTCCTTGGGTTCCATGGGTTCCTTGGGTTCCATGGGTTCCATGGGTTCAGGATGAGGGGTGCTTTCGGTAACTTCTCAATAACTCAAGGCAAAGCACCAGCCATCGCGGCATTGCGAATGAGCGAAGGCAGGGGCGGGATGGCGTTGGTCAGGGAGACGCGATCAAGCAAATACAGCCAGAAGGAGATACCG
>JBAQDW010000182.1:0-8779 GCA_049286445.1 Rhodoferax sp.
CTTGAGTGTTTGAGTGTGGCGAACAAGCTCAACCCCTTCGCGCTTTGCCGCAAGCTACTCATCAACGCATCGCGCTCCGCCTATGCCCAGCTTCAGCTGTTCAGGGCGGCTGCGTAACATCAGTTAATAATTTGAGCCATTCCGTTATGGTGGCTACTGCGAGTGTTCTGGATGAATGATCCTTGAGGCATTTTTCTTCGAGTCATTCGCTGCTGGATACTGATCTCCAGATGTGACGATGAGCCAATAAGACATTCTCTTGTTCTGAGCTTACTTCTTAACCCAGTGCTTCTCCAGCAAGTGCCAGGACAATGAGGCCAGCATTACTGAGCCCGTGAGTAGAACGATAAAAAGTCGCCCCCCACGCAAGCTTGGCAGCGTCAGTAAAGTGAGCAGCACCGGAAAGTGCCATAGGTAAATGCCATAGCTAATCTGACCCAGGTAACGCACTGGGCGTAATAAACCACCGCCTTGAAGTGGGCAAGCGATGACCGTCGCCAGCGCAGCCCCAAACCCTATGGCAAGTGTCGTGCGCCAAAAAACAACTATTCCGGTGTGCGCCCAATAATTTTCAACGGGCATAAACACGGTGCCGGACAGCCCCAACAGCACAATGGAGAGTCCTAGCCAAGACAAGAAATTGGGCCAGGTCGGTAACAAGCGGCGTGCCCAGAATCCCTGCCCTTTAAACACTAGCAATGCCAGCGCAACGCCCATGCCAAAAGCATCAAGGGTGCCCGGCAACTGGGTGGTGTAAATTACTTGCATATGCGCTATTGCTTCGCCAGGCTTGAGAACAAAGGTTGTTCCATAACGCCACGCCCAAGATAGCGCTACCAGCAGCACCAAAGACCGACCAGCCCCAAGCTTTAGCAACCACCCAATGCTTAAGATAAGGGCCAAGTAAAACTGCATTTCCAGCGCCAGCGACCAAGTCACGCCGTTTATCATGCCGTGTGTCAAGTGAGAGAGGTTTTGCAGAAACAAAGCATGGCTTGCCACTTGGAGCATCAATTGGGCGGTAGGGAGCAGCAAAATCTCTGGGCGCACCAGAAAAACAAAGGACACACATGTCAACAGATACAGGGGAACCAGTCGCCGTAGCCGTCGCTGCATGAACTGTGATCGAAAATCATGGGACTTTCTCTCGAACTCACGTGCCGCGCTCAAAGTGATGACAAACCCGCTAATTACAAAGAATAAATCAACCCCAATCCACCCCTGTCGAAACGGTAATCCCCAAACAGGTACTGCGAACATGGACCAATCCCCTAGCGCCACGACGTGATACACCAACACCAGCAGCACTGCCACGGCACGCAGAACATCAATTAAGGGAAATTGCATCAACCGTATCCGATCTAACATCATTATTGAAACTTTTTATATTGTAAGAAGTTGTCCATGTGGCCCTGTCAGTGCCGCTTCTTCCCGGATGATTGAGTCAGTTCGGCCAAAAGGAGCTCCCACTTGGCTTTAGACTCGTCCCATAGACACTTGACACCACTTGCCGGAATGAACCACTCTTTTTCAGACGCGAAGCAATTCGTCGCAAAACTTAACCTTATTGAGCAGCAGATTAACCAAAAACAGCTGCGAGAGGCGGCACAGGAGTTGAATCTGCTTGCCAAAACAGCATCGAATGACCCTAGGATTTATTTGTTGGGGTCTCGATTGGCAGAGGTAGCCAACAACCCGGACGGTATGCTCCGTGCTGCACGCAAAGCCCATCAACTTGCGCCCCAGTGGCCCGCAGCGGCGATTCACCTTGCCTTTGTGCTGGCCAGCCGAGGGGAGGCTGAAGAGGCAATGGCTTCAGCAAGTCTCGCCATTCACGAAGCGACAACGTTGGGCTCTCTTGACGCTGGACTATTGAGCAAAGCGGCTAGCGTTGCACAGATGTTGGGGCACTATCAAGAAGCGCTTGCTTGGCTGTTCCAAGCCGAGGATATGGATCCGAGCGATACCAGTACGCGTTACAAAATTGGTCTCACACTGATATCCAATGGGGATTTTGCAGGTGCAGTTGACCGCTTAACACCGTTGCTTGCCCAGCAACCTAACAATGTGTCGGTTTTACATGCGCGAATGCACGCATTTTTAGGCGCGAAGAATCTTGAGCTTGCGATTCAAGACGGCGAAGCTATATTGGCGCAGGACCCTTCTAACGCGGATGTTCCGTTCTACTTGGCCATCGCCCGCGGCGAGACACCCAAAACTCAACCAGAGTCCGTTATTTTGGGTTTGTTTGACTCCAGCGCCGATCGGTTTGATCGTCACTTGGTCGTGCAACTGAAATACAAGTTGCCTCGCGACGTGGCACAGATGATTCATGCTTGGCATCCTGACCGCAAGGGCGACGTGCTCGATCTAGGTTGCGGTACGGGTCTGCTTGGCGCCTGTTTGGGCCCGATTGATGGCGTGCTGGTGGGGGTGGACCTGTCGGGCCAAATGATTGAGAAGGCTGCACGCCACAAGGTGTATGACAGCTTTCACCGCGTCAACCTGCTTGATGCATTGCAGGCGACGCCTGACAACCTCTACCAAGTGATTACTGCCTTGGACGTGCTGATCTACGTCGGGAACCTTGATGAGGTCATTCCCAACGTTTATCGCATCCTGCAGGTGGGTGGGCGCTTTGTATTTTCCTGCGAGGTCGGTGCAGATGACGCAGCCGACTTTGCTCTGCAATCCACCTACCGCTACAGTCATCAGCGTAGTTATGTGCGGGGCTTGCTGGACGCGACTGGTTTCAAAGACATAGAGATCGAAGACCGTGTGCTTCGCTATGAGTCAAACTTACCCGTCCAAGGTTTTTTGGTCACGGCGCGCAAAATGGCGTAGGTGGCACCAAAGTTCGATCCATCCAATTGAACCGTGAACCTTGAAGCGGGTTTGAAGTTCGCGACGATTGTCAGTTTTCTCTCTGAAGTTTTAACACGCGTACCAAGGTGGCCTTCATCGCAAAAGCCTGCGTCTGTCTATGGCAATGAGACTCAGCATTCCGGGGGCACTAGGGGTATAAAGCGGCTAAATAGCGAAGGGAATCCCCCTCCGCTGCCTTGGTGACCGTAGGAGTTTAACTTTTACGTTGGTGTAGGTGCCCCTTGTAAAAACTCCTAATTATGAATCGCCAAGCGAACGAAAAGAGAAACCGCGGAATTTAAAACAAGTGAAGTTGGAGTACGAGTGCCACTTTGTGGTTGTATCGAAAGGTACAAGGAATGTGTTTACGCAGACATTGAAAATGCGCTTAGGTGATGTATTCGGAAGACTGGCGCACCACACTGAAAGTCGAATTGGGGAGTGTCACTGGATAGCTGACGACGTCCCCAAATTGTTTTCCATATCACCGAAATACGGGTGTCGAATTCGGTCGGATTCATCAAAGGAAATAGTGCGATTCATTGGACGCAGTTTTGGAGCGAGCGCAGTAGAAGTTTAGGTAAGCAGAGTTTAGGGGGGTGAGAGGACTTTGTTTCTCTTTCTTTCTGAGTATTTGAGTTGTGGGTCACCGTCCTCTTACGCCGGTTTCACGGTGGTTCAAAAAACCGATCGGCGATGCCCCAGAAATGCCAAGCTGGCGCATCCTGCGCAATCAGTTGCTCTAGTTCAGCAAATACCTGGGTGGCGAGGCCTCCAACGCTGCTGCCCACTCCCAGAGGCTTAATCTGCAGCAGTCGTCTGCCCGTGATTGTGTTTAATCCGGTGATATACAGTACCACGGGAACTTGGCTGTCTACAGCTAGGCGCAATAGGCCTCGTGGCACATTTGCTTTCATCCCAAGCAACTCAATGGGGAAACTTGCTTTGGATTCATCTGCGGGGACGTCCAGGACACCGAGCAAGGCTCGGTTGTTGCGAAGTGCACGAATTACCGGTTTGAGGTGCTGAGCAATGTCAATGGTGGCCGCGCCTAGCGTATTTGCGACATTCGCATTGCGCGCGCTGGCATACCAGCTTAATACAGTTCGACCCTGGTAAACCTCCGTGCCTAAGGAGGCCACCAAGGCATGCGGGTGCAGGCCGTGCGCGGCCGCGTGGCGCAAACCCCAGTAACCTGCCCCCCAGTGAAACGTGGTTAGCAACACTGCTTGGTCTGGCGCTGGCCACTGTCCCTCAACTTGAAGGTGCTCTTGCATCCAGGCGTCGCTGCGCCACAACCCTAAGTAATGATCTGCATGGTCGACCAAGGTGATCAGTCGCCTCACCCATAGCCAGTGAGCCTCATTCTCTCCGACCCATCCCCGACTGCGCGCCTGCTGCAGCGCCGTCTCACAAGGCACGCGGTAGAGCCAGCGTTGTCGGGCCAATCGTTTGAAAATCGGAAAACACCAGCGCCAGGGCAGGATGGCGGCCAATCCAGGTAGCAACACCAGCTCCAATAAATCGCGCATCTCCGTGCGCAGACGAATCATTGCGGGTGCAATTTAAGACCAGCGGTGCGGTAAACGCACCAAGCCGGGGGTCAGGCTGCGGCTGACCCATTGGAAATGAATAAAGTCTTTCCATTCGTCGTACACCACCAGTCCCTGCGCATCGAATAGATAAAAGCTCAGGCAATACTGCCCAGAGTGAAGGGGTAGGTCCGGGAAAGTCAGTGTCACCTGCCAGGTTGTCCAGCCGTCTTTGGTTTCCAGTGCTGTCAATTGCGCGCCTTCGGCGTGAGTGGCGACTGATGTAATACCTACGCCCTGGTACTGTTCTAACATCACACCGATGCTAGGGGTTTCCTCGCTGACAGAGATGGCTTGTACCTGGACTACCAAATCAGAACCGGTCAAACTCACAGGCGGCGCTGGTATATCTTTTAGTACGCCCATCTCTCGGTTCTTCACCCCAATGATTTGGGCTGTCAGCAGACCGGCTCGTTTGCCACTGGGTATCCATGCTTTCATCACATCGTCAACGGGCCGTTCGGTTAACGAATCTTGACCAGCTAAAACCGAAGTTTTTGACGCCGCGTCCTGCATTCTCACATGCGTCTCATAGCCCGTCAGCACCGACTCGGTGTCTCCCAGACCTCTTACCTGCCCCTGATCCAGCCAAAGCACCCGGTCGCACAATTGGCGAACATGGTAGAGACTGTGGGAGCAAAAAAGAATAGTACAACCGTTCTGACGAAAAGACTCAATGCGTTGCGCGCATTTCTTTTGAAAATGTTGGTCGCCCACCGCCAGAGCTTCATCAATGATCAATAGTTCGGGCTGTACTGCGGTGACCAATGCAAACGCAAGTCGCACCGACATCCCCGAAGAGTAGGTTTTGACCGGCCGGTCAATCGCATCACCCAGTTCCGAAAAATCAATGATCTCATCCGCCAAACGTAGCATATCGCTTTGGCCCAAGCCAATGAAGCTGCCGCCATACATCAAATTGTCACGCCCCGTGAATTCTGGATGAAATCCTGCGCCCAACTCCAAAATAGCGGTAACCCGACCCACCCGATGCACGTTGCCGTGCGACGGCTGCAGTGTGCCAGCCAGTAATTTGAGCAACGTACTTTTGCCGGCTCCATTGTCGCCAATCACCCCCAGGCATTGACCACGCTGCAACTCAAAACTCACCTCTTGCAACGCCCAATGCGGCCGCGAGCGGTCTGCCCAGCCGAGCAGGGCCATCAGACGTTCGCGCGGCGATGCAAACAGGCGGTACCGTTTGCCCAACCCCCGTACCTGCAGCACGGCATGGTTTTCTTGAAGCGGTTCTGTCACAACCAGTCCACCAACTCATCGCGGCTGCGCCGTATCAACACATTGAGCAATAAAGCCAATACCAGCAACCAGCCCAGAGTCACTGCCCACACGGCTAACCCTGGCCAGAGACCTTGCAGCAGCACCGACTGATAGCCTATCACCAGTGCTGTCATGGGGTTGGCGTATAACACCCACCGCCACGCTTGAGGAAACAGACTCAAAGGAAATAGAACGGGCGAGAGGAAAATACCTACTGACAGTGCAAAACCTAGCACTTGCAAAGTGTCTCGCACTGCCGCTGCCAAAATGGCCAGCAGGTGTGCAAGCAAAAACGCCAGTGAGCCTTGCAGCAGCAAAAGAAGGGGCACGGCCAGCAAAGCCCATCCAAAGCCGCTAACTGGCAGGTACGCCAACGTTAGTGCAGCCATCAGTGGCACAAACACAACCCACCCTGCCAGCACGCTGCGTGCGATAAACAACACAGGGGGCAGGGCATTTTTTTGCAGCATACCGCCAGCGTCCACAAGACTGCCCGCACCGCGAGATAGTGACTCACAAAATGCCAGCCAAGGCAGAGATCCTACTACGAGGTAGGTGCCGGCGCGTGAGGTCGGGGCGCTATCACCCATTCGCATAGCAAAAACCACGTCAAACACCAAAAAATAAGCGCCAACTGTCAATAGTGGTTGGAGGTAAGCCCACAGAACACCCGCTGCCGACCCCGCATACCGGCTGGCAAGCTCCCGTCGTGTCATCGTCCACAACAAAGCCCGGGCTTGCCATAAGGCCCGCCAATCTTGATAGCAATACTGCATAGGCTGAAATTATTCCGCTAGGAGAATCCCAACGCGTCAGCGTAGTCCCTGCTTGGACAGCCCCTCGATTGCTTGTTCGTCAAAAACGAAATCCTTGTTCATGGTTTGCACCTTCTGTACACGAGCTTCATTAAGGATGGCTGCTCTAGCTTCTCCTAACAGCTGCACGCGCACCTCTGCGAACGGTTGAATCGCTTTTTCGCGACGTTCGTCCAGCCGAATGATGTGGTATCCAAACTGGGATTCGATAGGCTCACTCAAGTCGCCGGGTTTGGCTAGCGAATTGACTGCGTCTTCGAACGGCCTCACCATCTTGCCTGGACCAAAAAAACCGAGGTCGCCGCCGCGAGCTGCACTACCAGTGTCAGTTGAGTGCGACTTGGCCAACTCTTCAAACGATGCCCCTGCGCGCAACTGAGCCAAAATAGCTTTTGCTTTTTGCAGCGAATCAGGGCCGCTGTTAGTCAGCAAGATATGACGGGCCCGAGTCTGGGCCGGTTTTTCAAACTTGGCGACGTTCGCTTGGTAAACATTGCGTGCGTAAGCGTCCAATGCGGCTTCGCTAGGGGTGTTTTGCTGATCAAGACTGGCAAGACGTGCGTCTGACAGAGCGCGATCGCGTGCGACGGCTAGGCTGGCTGCGACCAGAGTGTCTTTGTCCAGACCATCTCGTTCTGCTTCATTGGCCAGTACACGGCGCACCAGTAAATTATTGGCAATTTGGCCAATTGCCTCGGGCTGAGAGAGTACGGCCTTGCGTGTGGCTTCAGGCGCACGTTGTAGCTCGGAGAGCACATCGCTGACGTTGATGATTACTCCACCTGGTCCGCGGGCCAAAACTGTAGTCGATGCAGCCAAGGCAGTGGCTGGCATGGTGGTCGTTAGTGGGGGAGTAGGTGTGCTCTGCGCCATAGCGGTAGAAAGCGACAGCGCGACAAGCACAGGCAGAGTCATGGCCCTATGACGAGAGACAGGCGAAGTAAAAAGCGAAAAAAAATACATGATGGTCATTGAATCAAAAAGTGAAATAAACCATAGCGTAGCAAACGAACGTATTGGATCAGGCGCAAATCGTGTACAGCATTGCAAAGTGGGTTTATCATAAAAAAGGCGGGGTTACCCCCGCCTTTTATTAAGTAGGCACACCACCAAGGTATGCCTCGTCACAGTCTGAATTACAGACCGCGACGGCTGTAACGGTGACCCCAGTTCACGCCGAAATTGCTCGTACCGGCGAGGGCGTTCACATACGCTTCACCCAAAACTGGCAGACCGTTACCTGCGATACCAGGGGTCGCAATGTTGATCCAGCCTTCTTTGTAAGCAATATCGATACCACGCACTGCGACGTTGGCTTTCAACACACCAGACACGGCTGCGTTGTTGATTGCCAATACACTGGCTTCACCACAGAACGCTTGAGGTGCTTCAGGCACGTTAGGAGAAATCACCACATCGGTTGGGTTGATTGGGGAGTTCTCTTCACGGTCGTATGCAGCATAGTTAATGCCAGTTACACAAATCTGGCGATTAACGATTGCTGTGTTAGCCGCAGTGAAGTAGGCAGTTGGCAGCACGGAATAAACGCGAGTGTTAGTTGCGTAGTCCAGTGCGACGCTGTAACGGCGTGTTGGCATGGAAAACACCCAGTCAGTCAACGCTGCAACGGTCTGATCAGAGAAAAACTCGTTCTTGATCGATGTGGTTGCAATTGACCGAGACAAATCGCCTGCCTGAACCAACGGATTGGCTGTAGCCGCCGTGTAAGGCGTGGACATGTCGGGCAAGTCGTAGCTTGAAGCAGCAACTTGACCACCACGCAGCAGTGGATCAGCCGTAAAGTTGTTGATTCCCGCGCCAACCAATGCTGCAGTCTGAGGCCAGTAAACCACATTACCAGCAGCTGAGTTATCAGCAACGTTGGTATCAATGGTGCTGTTGACTGCACGAATGGCAGTCACATTACCGCCATAACCTGCTGCAGTGGCAAGGTTGATGATGGAATAGTTGCCCATCAAACCTGTTGTCGGTGCTACCAGACCTGTCCAGTTGGCGGCGTCAACGTCCAGAGCAGTCCATGCTGCACCAGAGCAAGGTGCCACGCTGTTAACGTGCTTGATGGCTGTGAAAAGTGCGCTTGCAGGGGCAACGTCAGCCATGTTGAAAATTTCAACATAACCTTCACGAGTCGCATTCGCCTTTTGTGCATCAGTGAAAGTGGGGTCAAGGCGGGTGGTCACAAAACCAGAACCCAAATTGGACTTCGCA
>JBAQDW010000183.1:0-3573 GCA_049286445.1 Rhodoferax sp.
CCCGAGATCTGCTTGGCCACGCCTTTGACTTCCTGGGATGGATTGCCCATGATTTTTCCAGCGGTTTCCTGCACTTTACCGACCAAGTCTTTGGCAATACCTTGTGCTTGATTTTTGTTCATAAGAAATGTCCTTGAATGAATGAAGAGTTGACTGACCGTCATGGGCCGTTCTGCGACCCATGAATGAATGTTAGAACCGGGGTCGCACGCCGTCGGTGCGCCAGCGCACCGACGCCATAGGCCCTGCGTTGCACACTCCGCCTCCTGACCGACTCATGCATCCAAGAGAGACGCCAAGGCGACAAACCGTCGCCATTGTTCTCGTCCTCCTGTGGCTGTTGGGCAGGGTGTCCACCTACACCATGGGGGCTGCATTCACATGCTGCGGGCCATCGCGGTGGTCATGTTTTTGGTGCGCCTGATGAACCATCTCGGTTAATAGCAACTACTGGAGTACTTTATGAACGCAAGCAAACTCGTTGGTCTTATTTTGATCGTACTGGGCGTCCTTGGCGCCGCCTATGGTGGCTTCAGTTACACCAAGGCCACCCACACGGCGGACATTGGCCCGCTGCACTTGCAAGTGGTCGAAAAAGAGCAGGTCAACATTCCGCTGTGGCTGGGGCTGGCCGCCGCTGCGGCCGGACTGGTGTTGCTGGTGGCCGGCTCACGCAAACCCTGAACACGTTGCAACTGCCAGGCCGCTTGCGTGCGGCCCAGCACCCCCCAGCGCCTTCAGTCCGCTGGGGAGAAGTCAATAAAGCCGTGTTCCACGTCGGTGGAAACCAGCTTGACACGCACTTTGGCACCCACCTTGAGCTCAACCCGGCTGCCCATGAGCATGCCCTCAGCCGGGGGTGAAAACACCCGAATCCACACCCCTTCTGCGGCCGTACCGGTCACCAGTCCGTCAAAGTGCTGGCCAATCAACGCGTGCAGCAGCAGCGCCGCTTCAGACTTACGCAGACGCCGCTCCACCTTGCGTGCAGCATCTTCCTGTTGGGTGCAGTGCGTGGCCAACACCCCCAATTCTGTGGGGCTGTACGGGGCGGCCTCATCCCTCAACGCGGCCTTGAGCAGGCGGGAAACAATGAGGTCAGGAAAGCGCCGGTTGGGCGCGGTGGAGTGGACGTAGTCATGCACCGCCAACCCAAAGTGGCCCACCGGCAGCTCACCCGCCGCCTCCACCACGTATTCGCCCGAACCCATGAGTTTGACAATGACCAATGACAGGTCGGGAAAGCGCAGCGGGTCCAGACGGCGGCGCTTGGCCAAAAATTCTTCAAGCGCTTTGGAATCCGGCTGGTGAGGCAATGTTTCACCGAGCTCACGCGCCACCGCCACAATGCGCAGCCAGCGCTCCGGCGAGCGCACCACCCGGCGCAGCGAGACGCCGCCTTGTGCCGCCAAATACCGGGCCGTGCACCCGTTGGTAGCAATCATCACCTCTTCGATCAACTGGCGAGCGCGGTTTTGTACCTGCTGCACGATGTCCACCACCGCCTCGCCGTCAAACACCGCTTTGGGCTGAATGGTTTCCAGCTCCAGCGCCCCTTCTTGGCGACGGCGAACCCGCATTTGCTGGGCCAGCGCGTCTTGCGTGCGCAATTGCGCCTCCATCCCCTGGACGGCCTTGGCCGCTTCAGGCAAGTTGGCCTCACCGTCGATCCACGCGCTGACGGCGTCATAGGCCAGCTGCGCCTTGTTGTGGACTTTGGCGCGGTAAACGGTGGCACCGGCCAGCGAGGCGTCGGCATTGAACACCATCTCGGTCACCACGGCCAACCGGTCCACGCCGAAGTTGAGCGAGGTTAAATCAGTGGACAAACGCTCCGGCAACATCGGAAAAATCACCGCCGACGTGTAAACCGACGTGGTGTTGAACAGCGCGTGATCGTCAATGGGCGTGCCTTTTTTGACCAACGCGTCCACATCCGCAATGGCCACCCACAAACGCACCGCCCCTTTGTCCAGCAACTCGCACACGGTGAGCTGGTCCAGATCGCGCGAGTCGTCGTTGTCAATCGAACACCACAGCAAGTGGGTCAGATCCCGAATGCCCTCCCCCGTCTCTTCACTGGGCCCCTTGATTGCAGCCAACTGTCGCTCCACCGCGTCAGAAAAGTCAGGCTCCAAGCCGCGCTCGGTCATGGCGTGGGTGGCAATACGCACCAGATCGGCGCGGTGGTGGATGGGTTTGATGTTCATGGGGCCAATATACATGGCGATTCCCTTTCCCCTCCATACCGCCATGATTTCCGCCATCGTGTTGGCTTAATACGCCGCTAGCCCTTATGGGAACTGCGCAAGCAGCTATTAAAATTGCAGCAATTCTTATCCAGCACGGCTTCCAACCCTCAACTCAAACCGGGGGTAGAAGCCAGCACTTGATCCACCA
This sequence comes from Rhodoferax sp., assembly GCA_049286445.1. Lineage (GTDB taxonomy): Bacteria > Pseudomonadota > Gammaproteobacteria > Burkholderiales > Burkholderiaceae_C > Rhodoferax. Next base: position 2,401 of record JBAQDW010000183.1, read on the forward strand.
CCGTCAGGCCTTCGGCCACCCGCAGCGCACCGGCCAGCCGCAGCGGGCGCATGCCGTCGGTGACGGCTTGGCGACGCAGTGCGTCCATGCTGGGCTCCTTGTTGATTTTTTCTTTAAACCCTTCGCTGACCACCATCAACTCATACAACCCCATGCGCCCCATGAAGCCCGTCATGCGGCAATCCACACAACCGACTGCCTTGTAGGGTTTGTAAGAACCACTCAACTGCCAAGGTTTCACCAGCTCCGCCAAGGTCTCGCGCGAAGCGCTTTCATCCACCACCTTGCAGTGTTTGCACAGCGTGCGAACCAAGCGCTGAGCCAAGACACCCAAGAGTGTGGCGTTGATCAGGTAAGCCGGTACACCCAGCTCCATCAACCGGGTCACCGCACTGGGCGCGTCGTTGGTGTGCAGCGTCGAGAACACCAAGTGGCCCGTGAGTGCGGCCTGCACCGCCATCTCTGCGGTGGCTTGGTCTCGAATCTCACCCACCATGATGATGTCGGGGTCTTGGCGCATCAGCGCGCGCAAGCCTTCGGGAAAGCCAAAATCGAGCTGCGTTTGCACCTGCGTTTGGTTGAAGGACGGCTCAATCATCTCGATCGGGTCTTCCACCGTGCTCACATTCACCTCTTCAGTGGCCACTCGCTTCAGGGTGGAATAGAGCGTGGTGGTTTTGCCCGAGCCCGTGGGCCCGGTGACCAAAATGATGCCGTGGGGGCGCTTCACCAGCGACTCCCAGCGTTTCGCATCGTGCGCAGAAAAGCCCAGTGCGTCGAGGTCTTTGACGGTGGTGTCGGGGTCGAAAATGCGCATCACCATTTTTTCGCCAAACGCGGTGGGCAAGGTCGAGATGCGCATCTCCACTTCGTCGCCGCGCGGGTTGCGGGTTTTGATGCGGCCATCTTGCGGGCGGCGCCGCTCGACCACGTCCATGCGTCCCAACAGCTTGATGCGCGCCGTCATGGCCGTCATCACCCCGGTGGGCATTTGGTACACCGGGTGCAGCACGCCGTCGATGCGAAAACGAATCACGCCCTGCTCCCGCCGGGGCTCCAGGTGAATGTCACTGGCACGCTGATCGAAGGCGTATTGCCACAACCAGTCCACCACTTGGACGACGCCTTGGTCATTGGCATCGAGCTGCTTGTTGCCCCGGCCCAACTCCACCA
>JBAQDW010000184.1:0-16191 GCA_049286445.1 Rhodoferax sp.
TCAGAAAAATCGACCAGAGGCCAATCGCCCATGGCAATCTGGTGCGACCCCACTTGCCAATGGCAGGGGGTGATGAAGGCAGCGCCGCCGTGGGTGTGGGCGTGATGGGAGGCCCACGGAATGAGGCCGTCTTGGACCGGCAAGCCCAACGCGCGGGCCAGCGCACGCTCATGCGGGGTGGAGAGATTGAATTCATCGCCAGCGTCGGGCGCATCGGGCGTGAGCCGTGCCAGCAGCTTCTCTAACTGCGGCAGTTTCAATGTCGGCAGTGCCGACACACAGCCTTCGGCCAGGCAAGAGGCAAACGGAATCAGTAAGTGCATGGGCCGATTGTCCGGGAAACCAACCCAGTCATTGGCGAGTCAAGTTCAACCTCTGTCAGCAGCATCAACTAATTACCCTGCAGTTTTCGCAACCAGTTACCCAGCACATCGTTCACCATCTCGACCAGCGGGTTGTCACTCTCTTGTGGCTCGGCAGGTTTGGGGCGTGGGCGGGGGCGCGGAATGTCGAACTCGGCATCTTTGTCCAGCCAGCGATTGCGAAAACCTTGCTGAAACACATCTCCCACCATCGGCAGCGCACTGCGTGCGCCTTGTCCCCAGGAACCCATGGTGACCCGGTTGTCGTTAAAGCCCACCCGAGCCCCCACCACCAGTTGGGGGTTCATCATGATGAACCAGCCGTCGGTGTTGTCCTGGGTGGTGCCCGTTTTGCCCGCGACGTCAGCCGAGATGCCATAGCGGTGGCGAATGGACGAACCCGTGCCCTCGTCAATCACCCCGCGCATGGCATTGACCAAGGTCAGCGCGTTTGCCCGGGGGATGGCTGGCGTGGCTTCTTTGACCGGTACAAACTCTTCCAGCAATTGACCTTTGTGGTCTTCAATGCGCCGTACCAGCAGGGGTGCCCTGTAATGGCCGCCGTTGGCAATGGTGCCGTAGGCGGTGACCATTTCAAGCAGCGTGACCGGGCTGGTGCCCAGCGCCAACGAGGGCACCAAGTCCAGCTTGCTTTGGCGCACGCCCAGGGCCTGCGCCAGTTTTCCTACGCGGGCGGGGCCGACTTTTTGCATCAACTGCGCCGTGATGGTGTTTTTGGAATAAGCCAAACCATCTCGCAAACTGGTGGGTAAACCGGTGGGTGGCGTGGCGTCACTGGGCGTCCAGACCGCACCGCCTGAGTCAATGCGAACCGCTGTGTCCAGCAAGGTGTCGGAGGGGCGCATTCCCTGCATGAAGGCCGCCCCATAGACGAACGGTTTGAAGGTGGACCCGGGCTGACGCCGCGCCTGACTCACATGGTCGAACTGTTCCTGCGCGAAATCGCGACTGCCCACCCAGGCGCGCACTTCGCCACCCCGCGGATCGATGGCCAGCAGCCCCGCCTGCAACACAACACGCTCCTGACCTTTTTTAAGCGAGCGGTCTGCCAGTTTTTGTAGCGATTCCAACTGCCGCGCCACCGCGCGCAAGGCAGATTTTTGAAACCGGGTGTCGATGGTGGTGTAGACGCGCAGGCCATCCGCATTGATGTCATAGCCCTTGTCATCGGCCCAGTTGATGAGCCATTTGCGCAAGTACTGAGCCACATGCGGGGCCATGCCCAACGGTTCCACCTGGCGTTCAAAATCCAACCGCAGGGGCTGTTTGGACAGCGGTGCCACCCGGGCCGGATCGAGCTTGCCAAAATTGGCCATTTGAGCCAGCACCAGATTGCGCCGGCGCACCGCACGCTCGGGGTTTTGCACCGGGTTGTAGTAACTGGTGCCTTTGAGCATGCCAATCAGCGTGGCGCTCTCCAGCACATCTAATTTATCGGCTGATTTATCAAAATAAGTGCGGGCAGCCAGCTCGATACCGAAAGCGTTGTACAAAAAAGGAACGGTGTTGAGGTAGGTCTCCAAAATCTCGGGCTTGGAGTACACCATCTCAATCTTCAACGCCGTGATGGCTTCCTTGACCTTGCGCGTGATGCTGGTGGCGCGACCAATCTCTTCTGGGTAGAGGTTGCGTGCCAACTGCTGGGTGATGGTCGATCCGCCCTGCAGTTCCCCTTGCAAGGTGCTCAGTAGCGCCCCGGCCGTGCGGCGAAAGTCAATGCCATGGTGCGCATAAAAGCGACGGTCTTCGGTGGCAATCAACGCATCCACGACATGGGGCGAGATCTGTTTCAGTTCCACCCATTGGCGGTTGACCTCTTTGTATTCGGCCAACACCGTGTCGTCGGCGGTGAGCAGCACAGAGGGAATCTGCGACTTGGCTTTGCGCAGGTCCCCAATGCCAGGCGTCATGACGGCCAACACCAACACATAAAGCGTCAAGAGTGCCGGGACGACCAGGAAGGCGCGCACGGGATGGCGCTTGACGACACCCATGAGGCGCCCCCACTGGGCAGTGGTGAACGTGGTGGCGCGGGTAACGATGGGGTGCATGGGCGCAGTTTATGCTGCCTGTCGCACCCCAGTGCTGGCAACTGACGGGTTCACAAGCACACACCCTCTGCATTCATGGCCCACCTTGTTGCTCGTCGTACCTGAATCGGCCCTTGGTTGAGAACTGACGTTTGGATTCAAAAAACAGCCCTTCAAAAATGCCACTTTTTTGAGGTGGGCGTTGGAGCACCGAGTTGCTGGAAAACTAAACTGCTTCAAAGTCAAGCGCGCCACGCCTTCGCATAATCCAAATTCCATGAGGTCTCAGACCTTCTCCCCCCACTGACGCACCTGATCAAAATCCGCCCTATGCCCACGATTCAGCAATTCATGACCGAAGACCACCGCCGCTGCGACGACATTTTTGTCGAAATCGAGCGTGACATTCAAGCGAAGCACTGGGCGCAAGCCCAGCAGGCGTTTGCCCGCTTTCGTCACAGCCTGTTGCAGCACTTTGAGGCCGAAGAAACGCTTTTGTTTCCGGCCTTTGAAGCCCGCACCGGCATGACCCAAGGCCCGACCCAAGTGATGCGCCATGAACACGCCGAAATGCGCGAGCTGCTGCAAGCCGTCAACGACGCACTCACCGCGCAAGACGGCCCGCGCTATTCAGGTGAGGCGGAGACGCTGCTCATCATGATGCAGCAGCACAATGTGAAGGAAGAACATGTGCTCTACCCCATGTGTGATCAACGTCTGCATGACGAAGCCGATGCGCTGGTCACGCGCCTGCAAGCCTGTATAAACCCGTCATGAACCACTCTACCCTTCCCCCACCCGTGGGCATCACCCTCGACACGCGTGAACTGCCGCCGCCCGAACCCTTGGTGCAGGCCCTCGAGGCCCTGGATGATCTGCCCCCGGGCCAAAGCCTGCGCCTGTTGATTGCGCGCGAACCCCATCCCCTGTACCAGTCGCTGCGAGCCAGCGGCCATGCCTGGAGAACCGAGTTGCAAGACGACTACAGTTTTCAAATTCTGATCTGGCCCATAGCGCCTTAATGCAAGCGTTGCTTTCTTACGACCAATCTCCCCCTTTTAGCGCGCCCCTGCGCTTTTTCCTGACCGCCCCGTTGTTTGGCCTGCTTGCGGGTGCCTTGGTGCTCTGGCAAGGGCCTGAACTGTTCGCCTCGCGGTGGACGCCTGCTGCGCTGGCACTGACGCACCTGATCACCGTGGGGTTCATGCTGCAAATCATGCTGGGCGCGCTGCTGCAGTTATTGCCCGTGGTGGCCGGTGCCCACCTGGCCCGCCCCGGCCGGGTAGCCGCCGTGGTGCATGCCGGCCTGACACTGGGGGCGTTGGCGCTGGTGGCCGCGTTTCTCACGGGCCATCCTGTGCTGTATGGCAGTGCGTCGCTGTTACTGGGCAGCAGCTCAGGGGTGTTCGTGGCTGCTGCCGCTTGGGCCTTGCGCGGCGTCGGGCCTGGACAAGCCACCGTCGTCGGCATGAAGTTGGCCTTGTTCGGCCTGGGCGTCACCGTCAGTCTGGGAGCGGTGCTGGCCTTGTCGCTGGGTCAGTGGTTGACATGGCCCGCCGTGGCCCTCACCTCGCTGCACGTGGGCTGGGGACTGCTGGGTTGGACCGGCGTGTTGTTGACTGCGGTGGCCTATGTGGTGGTGCCTATGTTTCAGATCACCCCGCCCTATGACAACCGCTTCGCCCGCGCCGGCGCTCCGGCCACGGTGGCCGTGCTGCTGGGCTGGACCGTGTCCGAGGTGTTTCAATGGCCGGCCATGGCCGCGTTGCTACAAGCCCTGAGCGTTGTGGCAGGCGCCGTGCTGGCGGGTGCCACCTTGGCCACCACGCTGCGCAGCAAGCGCGCGCGCCGTGACCCCACCCAAGCCACTTGGCAACTGGCCATGGTGTGCCTGCTGTTGGCCGCTGGCCTTTGGCTGGCCGCCGTTGCTACCCCGGTAGGTGCGCTCTGGGAGGGCTGGCCCTTGCTGTGGGGAGTGTTGGTGCTGTGGGGCGGATTGGTGTCGGTGATGGTGGGCATGCTCTACAAAATTGTGCCTTTTTTGGTTTGGCTACACCTGCGCCGCTTGGGACAAGGCAAGGTGCATGCGCCCCATATGAAGTTGATTCTTCCCGAGCGCGCCCAGTGGGTCCAGGTGGCGCTGCATGGTGCCGCATTGCTGTTGCTTTTGGCGGCCACGGTGTGGCCCACTGAATTCACCTGCGCAGCAGGGACCGCGCTGCTGGCCAGCAACGCTGCATTGCTTCGCAACGTGCTGCTGGCGCTGAAAGCCTACCGCCAGCACCTGGTGGTCATTGCCGTCAGCCCCCCTCGCCCGCAGCACCACTGAACCGGGCAGGTCCATGCGGTTTTGACTCGACCAAGGCGCCCCTGGCTGGGCTGTGGGCAACAAAGAGAGGCCCAAGTGGCCCCCCAATGCACCACCAGTCCCCACGCAGCACCGAAGGTGCGCCTAAAGAACCTTATCGGTTGAACTGGACCACAGGTGCCAACACCCCGCTATCTCGTCCATCAAACGCCATCAATATGCTCTTTTTTTAATAGCTGGTTGCGCAGGTACAGCAAGGGTTAAAGCCATTTTTCTTTCATTTTTCTGTCGCCCAGGTTCTCATTCCCTGTGATGAGATGATGCAGTCTCCAGCTGTGTCGAGGAATGTGAGCCACGCCCGCATGACCGAAGTCCCCAAAGAAGGGCCAGTTCTAGTGAGACACGCCTACAAGACACCCCAGTTTGGGGGCTTCTGTAAGTTTGAAGTCAGTGAAAAGTATAATGCTGCACTGCAACATGACAACATTCAACCCTTCCCTGCAAAACGGACTTGACGACCTTCTTGGCGATTTGGAGTATGCCCGCCAAAGCGAGGATCTTGGTCGGCTGGCCCTGCTGGCGTACTGCGAAGTACGGCGCTGGGCACGGGTGGCAGGTGAGCCTGCGTTGGCGCAACACTCCATGGATTTGTTCAACCAACATCCGCACAGCAGTCGCGAAGCCTTCATCACCGAGGTCGATGCCTTGATTGCCGAGTTAACCCTCGCCGGTCAACGTGCCAACGCCGTCCAGCCACGCTCGCTGTAGTCCCGGGCTCACGCGCCCGTCCCCTGACTCACAACGCCTTGCGGCGCACGGACAATCGCTGGTGGTGCTTAAAGTGCAACACCGCCAGCCACAACGAGCCCAGCTGTAACAGCGCGCAAAAGTAAAACGGCGCGCCAATGCGCCAATCGCCTTGGGGCAAGTGCGACACCATCGCCAGCAAGGGAGCCGCGACCATGGGGGCGAAAACAGCGGTGAGACTGGTGAGTGAATTGACGGCACCCAGCGTCTGCCCCTGACTGTGGCTGTCCGCGGCGGATGAAATCAGGCTGTTTACCGAAGCCGCCACCGTGCCCCCCAGCAAATTCACGCCAATGATGGCAAACATCATCCAGCCCTGCGTGGCCGCACCCCACAGGGCGTAGGCGGCGGCGGACGAGATCAACCCCAGAATCGCCAGCTTTTGGGGTGAAAACCAACTCAGCAAGTGCCCCATCAAAAAACCTTGCACCACCACCGACACCACGCCCACCGCCGCCATTGACCACCCGTTTTCCAGCGGCCCCCAGCCAAACTTGAACGTGGTGTAAAGCACCCAACTGGTGTACAGCACAAACTGAGCCAAGCCACTGAACGCCACCACGCCCACCAACCCCCCCACGCCCTTCAGTTGGCCCAAAGCACGCAAGGCTGACACGGGGTGCGCCGATCGCCACGTGAAGGGCTTGCGCTGGTTGACTGGCAACGACTCAGGTAACACGAAATAGCCGTACAGCAAATTAGCCATGGCCAAGGCACCGGCGGCAAAAAACGGCAAACGCAAACTCACCGCCCCCAACAAGCCCCCCATGACCGGCCCAATGATGAAACCCACCCCCATCATGGCACCCAGCAGTCCAAAGCGCTTGGCCCGCAGCTCCGGCGCGGTAATGTCAGCCACATAGGCATTGGCAATGGCCGCGTTGGCCTGCATCGCGCCGCCCAGCGCTCGCACCAGCACCAAACCCCACAAGGTCGGCGTCAATGCGGTGCCAAAAAAGCTCAACCCCAGTCCGAAAAACCCCAGTAGCAGCACAGGACGGCGACCAAACCGGTCCGACAAGGCACCCAGCACCGGCGAGGCCAAAAAATTGGCGATCCCAAAGCTAAACGCCACCAGTCCGTACCAGTACGCCTGGTCCGCCGGGTTGTCAGAAAACTGACCGACCAGCACCGGCATCACAGGAATGATCAAACCAATGGCCAGCATATCGATCAGCACCGTGAGCATGATGAAGGGCATGGCCGCATTGCGATCACGCAAGGGGAAAAGCATGGCGTTCCTGGTTGAAATAAAGCCCCGCCATTTAACCAGATGCCGGCCACGCCCCCCAGATGACCCACCCCCGTTTTTTAAAGGCCTGAACGAGACCCCCCGCCTGCCCCGTAAACCGTTTAGGATGCCGCATGACTGAAATCCAGCAGCTTGGGTCGCTTGGCCTGACGCTACCGACCTCGGCTTACCTGGCAGGGGCCGTCCTGTTCGGCCTCTGGGGCTGCGTGGCTTACCGCCGGGGGCGAAGAACGGCGGCACCGGCACTGACTTGGGCCGGCCTGGCTTTGATGCTTTACCCCTGCGGCGTCTCGCAAACCTGGCTTTTATGGACGCTGGGGAGTGCGCTGGGTGGGTGGGTTTATGTCAAATGGAACTAAGCCCGCGTCTTCTCATTCCCAACCCTCAACCCCATGATTTGACGATCAGCGGCAATTCAGGGTGTATTGACCCGCTCTTGACCTGATGCATCACATGAACCTCGCCAGACCCTTTGGACTCAGCGCCGTGACCTTGGCCGCCGCCCTGTTAAGTGCGTGTGGCACCGCACCGCCGTTGCCGTCACACTCGGGCTACAGCGAACTGCCAGACTTTGGCACGCTGGACCTGCCGTCGCGCGTGACGCCCGAGCAGTCCTCCGACCTCACCTTCTACGCCATGGGCTTGGTCGGCACGCCCTACCGTTATGGTGGAAACACGCCCGACTCGGGGTTTGACTGCAGTGGATTGATCGCGCATGTGTACCGCGCTCGTGCGGGCTTGCAGCCGCCGCGCACGGTAGCCCAGTTGCAAAGCTGGGGCCAGTCAGTGCCGAACCACCGTATTCGCACCGGGGATCTGGTGCTGTTTTCACCGCGCAACGAAGCCACCCACGCGGGCATCTACGTGGGCAACGGCCGGTTTGTGCACGCACCGTCCACGGGCGGTGTGGTGCGGCTGGACCGCTTGGACTCCCGGTACTGGTCGCGCCAGCAAATTGCCTTTCGCCGCCCTTGAGCGCCTCGGTTCAAGGGTGGCCCCACCCCCTCGTCACCGACCTCAAAAACAGCCACCGCGCAACGTTTTCCCAAGATGACCAATCCACCCCCACCCCTCCTTCCCACGTTGACCGACATGGCCCAACGCACGGTGGCGCATTACGACGCCCGTGCTGACGATTTTTTTGAAGGCACGCGCGACCATGACGTGCGGCAAAACATCGACGCTTTATTGCGGTTCATTCACGCCCCCGCGCCGCTGGCGATTCTGGACGTCGGCTGCGGCCCGGGACGCGACCTGAAGACATTTCAAGCCTTGGGACACCAACCGGTGGGCTTGGATGGCTCGCCGCGCTTTGCGGACATGGCGCGCAACTACAGTGGTTGCGAGGTGTGGCAGCAAAATTTTTTAACGCTGAACCTGCCCCCAGAGCGCTTTGATGGCGTGTTTGCCAACGCCTCGCTGTTTCATGTGCCCAGCGCGGCGCTGCCCCATGTGTTGGGGCAATTGCATGCCACCCTGAAACCCCAAGGTGTGCTGTTCAGCTCCAACCCGCGCGGCCACAACGACGAGGGCTGGAGTGGCGACCGCTATGGCACCTACCACGACTTGGCGGGCTGGCGCCACTTCATGACGAGCGCCGGCTTTACCGAACTGCACCACTACTACCGCCCACCGGGCCTGCCCCTGGAGCAACAGCCTTGGCTAGCGAGTGTGTGGCGTAAGTTGTAACGTGCAGTGGCAAGTCGCACTGCTCTTCATTGCATAGCACACCCCCTTTGCTAAATAAGGGGCAGCGGCATGAAACACCTGGTCAGCACAGGCGCTTATCGCTTCAAATCAATCCGCAATACTTACACCCCGACGCGCTTGGACATCAATTGGACACATTTCACCGGCACACTGGGGTTTAACCTGAAGATTCATCACACAACCAAGAAACAGCAGCGGTGTTAGCCCCCTGGAGAGGCAGCGCGCTGCAGGAGAAACCACCATGAATTCAGCCACGCCCAATGCGCGCTCCCCCCTTGACTCAACCCACGCCACCTTCACAGAGGCCAAGCTGGCCCACCTGGTGGGTGAGGTGTATGCGGCAGCCCCTGCGGCCGATCGCGGTCGGCTGCTGGCGCATCTGATCAAGCCGCTGGGCATCCTGTCGTTGATGGCGGTGGCGAACGGCATTTTTGCCAACATTCGTTTTCGCTCGGGTTGGGCGGAGGTGAGTGTGCCGCTGGAAGACGTGCAGAACGTGCAAGTCGATGATGTGATCACCCTGGCCACGCGCGTCCAACAGGTGAGCCTGCAGGCGCTGGACGGTCTGACGCAGGTGCTCAGCACGTCCCCCGCCCTGATGAGCTCGGCCGCTGCCGCGGTGCTACTTACGGTACTGGTGCAGCGCGCCCGCACCCGCCGCGCCAGCGACGCCACTCGCGCAGTCGAAGGCTTATCAGAGTGACCGGATGCAAGGCCTTGAATTACTCTCTTTTTAATAGCTGCTTGCGCAGGTGGCGCATGGGCTAGAGGCCTAAAAAGCCTACAACCCGGTGCGGGGTCAGGGGCAGGACCCCCCCAGTGGGGCGTTGATCAGACGCTTTCTCATCCTCGCTATCTCAGCTTGATCTCAGCCTGATCACAGTCCAATTCCATGCTGCAAATTTCTAAATTCATGCCCCAAGGCGCCGGGTTTGCCCCGGTGTGGATCAAGCGCGCCGCCCCCGTTACCCCTGGTTGAACCCGGCCCTGCGCCATGTGCCCCACGGTGTGGCAAAAGAGGCCACGGGTCGCGCAGTGAAGGTCAGCAGACCCGTCGCTCTCGGTTTTATGGCGCCAAAGGGCTGGGCACCGTGTCTTCATAAGCCGCCCACGCCCCCATGAACAAGTGAGAAAGTTCTTGGTGGGTCCGCTCGGCATTCCCGGTGTTCAGTTCAATCAAGCGACGCAGCAGGGTAAGGCTGTTGATGTCGATCTCCAGGCATTCAACGCCGACATGCGATCCTTTTAAATGCGCAATGCGCCCCACCATGGTGATGGCCTCGTCCCCATGCGCCAGGGCCAATACCAGTTGACACGGATCATGGATTGCCAACGCGTGCGCGTCTGTACTCTCCACCAACGCCCCTTTCAGGGCGATATCAACCAAGTGAACGCTTAACTCACGGCTCCTGACCAAGAGGGTCACTCTGGCATCAAAGGGAACACGCGAATAGTGGCGCAGGTTGTCAATTGGTGTGGCTTTCATAGGGGCTCCTGGGGTGCAGCGTCTCTGCTGCGGTGGCGCAACTTTACGCGCAAGCAAAACAGGGCGGGGAAAGCGCAGCGCTTAGCCGCGTACGTCCAGCCTCTGCGCTGAAACGTGGGCATGGTTTGAAACGTACGGGCCTTGGCGACACGCCTGCACGCATTTAGCCTACGCCAACCCAATCTCTTGGGTGTGCTGGCCCACAGACCGACAGGCAAATAAGCGGTACGCTGACACGTCAGGCAAAGAGCGCTCGGTATAAACAAGGTTCTGCCTGCCACTAACTACAAATTGAGGATATTTTTATGACCTTAGGCACTATTTTGCTGATTGTTTTGATTTTGATATTGGTCGGGGTTTTGCCCAGCTGGAACCACAGCCGGTCGTGGGGCTATGGTCCCAGCGGCGGCTTGGGCTTGGTTGTGGTTATCTTGATCGTGTTGCTGCTCATGGGTCGAATCTGACGGTAATGGCCCATGTGCGGCAGCGCACCGACGGGTGTTGAGTCACTCTCTACAGTTCACCCGTCAACCGTTTTCTTACTTTTATTTACTGGAGATTTTTATGAACATTCGCCGCATCCTCGCCATTTCTGCCATCGTCATGCTCACTGCCACGGGCTGCGCTGTTCAGCGGGGTCAAGAAACCTTGGGCGCCTACATTGATGACACCGGCATCACCACCTTGGTGAAGTCCCGCTTCGTTGAAAACAAGCAAGTGGATGCGTCCTCCATCAAGGTGGAAACGCTCAACGGCACCGTCATGCTGTCCGGTTTTGCTAAAAACGGCCAAGAACGCGCCACCGCAGAGACCATTGCCCGTGGTGTGAAGGGCGTGGTTGCCGTTCGCAACGAAGTCGCTGTTCGTCCGTAACCTCCTCCCGCCTCGGCCTTCACTCAAGAAGGCCTGAGGTTCGGGTTAGGTGGCGCAGCGGGCCTGCAGTCAGCGACTTCAGTCTGACGGGCGTTGGTTAACGTCGTGTAACAAGCGCCCCAGTTCTTTCTTCACCACACCGTAGCATTCGCAGCTTCGGGTCTCCAAGCCCTTTCGGTCCAGAACCGCAATATGGCCCCGGCGATAGCGGATGTAGCCCAAATTTTGCAAATTGCCAGCCGCTTCAGTCACGCTTTCACGGCGCACACCGAGCATGCTGGCCACCAATTCCTGGGTCATCACCAGCTCGCGGTCGGGCACCCGGTCCACTGCTAACAACAACCATCGGCACAGCTGCTGCTCCACCGAGTGGTACCGGTTGCACACGGCAGACTGCGCCATTTGGGTCATTAGCGCTTGGGTGTAGCGCAAAAGCAAACGCTGCATGGCCCCCGCACGCCGGAACTCTTGCAGTAGCACGTGGCGGTCCAGCCGGTACGCGTGACCCGCTGTTTGCACCACCGCCGAGCTGGGGGTCGTGTCGCCCCCCATGAACAGGGACACCCCCACCACGCCCTCGTTGCCCACCCCCGCCGTTTCTGCTGACGCCCCACTTTCGGTGACGTAATGCAACGAGACAATGCTCGTGGTGGGAAAGTAGGCGTGGCGCAGCTGGGTGCCCGGCTCGTACAGCATGTGGCCCAGCGGCAGGGGCACCCGTTCCAGGTGCGCGGCAATGGCTGCAAAGTCGTCTGCAGGCAGTGCCGCCAGCAATTGGTTTTGATCAGGCGAATGGAGCGGGGACGGGAGCGTGGTCATCACAAGGGCGTGCGCGTTGATGCAGCGTCTGACACCTCGACACCAATGCCTCGGTAACCCAAAAAGCGGCCGTTCACGCTGAACATGGGCTCGCCGCTGACCCGGAATTTCTGTCGGGAGCCGTCCGCATTCAACCGGTGAAACGGAAAGTCCAAAAACGGCTCCCGCGCCGCAATGCTGGCGCGCAAGGTCTCCCGGTCAGTCTCATCCCAGTCGCTCGCCGGCCCCTCGTGGGCTGGGGCCACCCCGCCGCCCTGCGCACGAATGCCCAACATCTCCAACACCGGGCCTGAGACCTTGGTGAAAACACCGTTTTCGTCCTGCTCCCAGTACCAGTCTGAGGCCAGCTCGGTCAGGCTGCGGTAGCGCGCCTCGCTCTCGCGCAGCTCAGCGGTGCGCTCCAGCACGGTTTGCTCCAAAATTTGATTGAAGTCGGCGAGCCGCTTGTACAGGAGCCGGACTTCCAGCATGTTGTGAATGCGCGTTTTGACCTCAATCAGGTCAAACGGCTTGCTCACGAAGTCTTTGGCCCCCGCCTGCAAGGCACGCAGTTTGTGACCCGGTTGGGCGGTCAGCACAATCACGGGCAAATAAGCGTCGGTGGCGCTGGCTTTGAGCTCCTCCATCACCTGAAAACCGTCCATCACCGGCATTTGCAGGTCCAACAAAATCAGGTCGTAATGGTTTTTTTGGTGCAGCGTGCCCACCTCTTCAGGACGCATGGTGGAGGTGACGCCGGTGTACCCTGCGCTTTGCAGCACCTGCTCCATCAGCTGCACGTTGGCTTCCTGATCGTCAACGATCAGAATGCGAGCGTTCAAAATTTCTGTGGTTTCAATCATGGGGTGGCTCCTAGTCGGTTCTTTGGGGTGCGTTGGGGCCCCGTGGCGTCGGCGCCAAGGCGTCGGCACTCAACGCCAGACACGCATCGAGTGCCTGCATGAACTCATGGATTTTGATCGGCTTGGTCAGGTAGCGGTAAAAACCGGCTTCCATGCCCCGCTCGATGTCGCGCAGCATGGCGTTGGCACTCAGCGCCAGCACCGGAATATGCCGGGTTGCCGGATCATCGCGCAGCAAGCCCAACGCCTGCAACCCACTGATGCCGGGCAGATTAATGTCCATCAAAATCACATCAGGCAAGTGCGCGCGTGCCAGGGCAATGCCGTGCAAGCCGTCCTGGGCCCGCAGCAAGCGCATGTTCGTGCGCCGCGCAACGAGCTGGGCCACCAGCTCCATATTGGCTTGGTTGTCTTCCACATACAACAGGGTGCGCAGGGCAACACCGTCGCCGTTCAGTGCAAAAGACGTCGGGTCCGTCGGATCGGCGTCCAGCGCCAGCACATGGGGCGCTGCCAAGTTGAGTTCAAACCAGAATTCGCTGCCCACACCCACGGTGCTCACCGCGCCAATGTCACCGCCCATCAACTCCACCAAGCGCTTGCTCACCACCAGGCCAATGCCCGTGCCCTCCTCGGCGCCGTCTTCTTGGCCCAACCGGTTGAACGGTTGAAACAGCTGCGACAGTTTTTGGGCGGACAGTCCTTGTCCCGTATCGCGAACACTGATGCAGAGGCGTTCTGCGCCAATCGGCTTAAAGCTCACCTCGACACTGCCGTGATCTCGGTTGTATTTGATGGCGTTGCTCAGCAAATTCACAAACACTTGCTTCAGCCGGGTGCGGTCTGCCGCCACAAAGCACAGCGGCTTCACGGGTGGGAACTGCAGGCGAACACAGCGGCTGGCGGCTTGGGGTTGAAACATGGTTTGGCAGTCCGTCAACACCTCGTTCAAAGACACCGGTTCAATGGACAGCGAGAGCCGGCCCGACTCGATCAACGCCAAATCCAAAATCTCATTGATCAGCGACAACAGATACCAGCCTGCTTTGAGAATTTGCTGGATGCTGCTCGCCTGTGCGGGCGTGGGCTCGGGCAAGCCGCTCTCCATCAGCTGTGCAAATCCCAAAATGGCGTTGAGGGGAGAGCGCAATTCGTGGCTCATGCTCGACAGAAAGTCAGACTTGGCTTGGTTGGCTTTGTCGGCTGCGGCCTTGGCCGTCTCCAGCTCCTCGTTTTTTATTTCCATTGCCTGGTTCAGCTGGGCACGTTCCGCCTCAACGGCCTTGCGCGCCGTGTTGTCAGTGCCGATCAGCAAGTAGCCAATGATGGTGTTGTCTTCGCTGCGCAGCGCGGTGACCGACACAACGGCTGGAAACCGGCTGCCGTCTTTGCGGATGTAGGTCAGCTCGTAAATGTCTTCCATGCCGCGTGAGGCCTTGAACACCAGCGCATCGAAGCCCGGGGCGATCTGGGTTTCCAGTTCGACACTGAGCGCGCGGGCGCGGTCAATCAGCTCTTGGCGGTCAGAAATTTCAGCGGGTATCACTTGGTCCATCACATCCGCTGCGGCGTAACCGAGCATTCGTTCAGCCCCGACGTTAAAAATCTGAACCACCCCTTGCGCATCGGTGGCAATGCAAGAGAAATTGGCGCTGTTGAAAATGGCAGTTTGAAGCGCGCCGGCTTGACGCAACGCCTCCTCGGCCTGCTTGCGCGGGCTGATGTCGCGCAAAACACCGGTGAAAAACCGCGCTCCACCCAGCACCATGTCACTGAGCGTCATCTCAAGCGGAAACGTACTGCCATCTTTGCGAATGCCCGTCACTTCCCAACTCACAGCCGCCGTCCGGGGCCTGGCAACCGCGTCGCCCTGCCCTGACAAAACTTGGCAATGCGACTGGTCCAACTCCGGAATCAACAAGCCGAAAGCCCGGCCTTTCAACTCGGCGGCGCTGTAGCCAAACAAGCGTTCGACCGCCGGATTGGCCGATTCGATGATGCCGCCCTGGGCATGCAGCGTCACAATGCCACCACACACGGTGTTCAAAACCGTTTGCACGCGCGCTGCACTGTCATTCAATTGTTGTCGCGCGACGTAGTCCGCCGTCACATTGCGAAAAATCAGCACGGCACCGACCACCTGCCCCTGCACATCCCGAATCGGTGCACAGCTGTCGGCAATGTCAAATTCACGCCCGTCACGGGCAATCAACACCGTGTGGTTGGTCATGGCATGCACGGTGCCATGGGCCAGCGCCTCTGCCACCGGGTTTTTTGTCAGCTCGCGGGTCTCTTTGTGAACGATGTGAAGCACCTCTTGAAGGGGCCGCCCAACCGCTTGGGCGAGGGTCCAGCCGGTGAGTTCTTCTGCCGCCCGGTTCAACAAGGTCACGCCGCCTTGCGCATCGGTGGCAATCACGCCGTCGCCAATGGAGCTGAGTGTGATGGCCAACTTTTGCTCGCTGGCTTGCAACGTGCGGTTGGTCTCTTGCAAATGCTCGCTGGTCTGCGTTTGCGCGGCCAACAGGTGCAGGGTTTCACCATGCACCAGGCTTTTAACGCGCTGCTGCAACGCGCGGTAGTAAGAACAGGCAAACAACAAAAGCAACACCACAGCCACCACAGACAGGGCAACAACGGTCAAGAAAAGCTGGCGCATCCCTTGGTCAAACTGTTTGTTTTGCGCCAACTGAAGGTCAGTTTCAAGGCGAACGATGTGGCGCACCTCCAAACGGATCTCGTCCATCAGGTGTTTTTCGGCCTCGCTATTGATCAGCCACAAAGTGCTTCCCGCATTGCTACGGGCACGCAGCGCAATGCGTTTTTCCATTTGGGCCAATTGGGCGGTCAGCAAGGGCGCAATCGCATCGGCGTGCTGCGCGGCCGCAGCGCCGCTGGTCAACGCACGCAACGTGTGCAGGTGCGGCGTCAAGGTCTCTCGCGCTGCCGCATAAGACGCCAGATAGAAGGCGTCACCGGTCAAGGCATAACTGCGCTCGCCCGTTTCCGCGTCAAACAAGGCAGCCAACAAATCCTGGGCAGCGCCAATGGCAATGCTGGAGTCATCACGGTGGTTGGCGGCGGCCACCATCTGTTGGTAGGACCAACCGCTGAATGCCACCCCGACGGTCAGCAGCACCAAAGCGACCAGCCAGCGAACAGGTTTCCAAATAAGGGTCAAGAGGTGGGGCTTTCTTGTGGAACAGGCAAGTGTGAGGGGTCCAGCACCCGTGCGGCGTGGGTCTTGAATCCGCTTCTTTGGCCGGTGTGCTTGCCGGGGCAGGAAAGAGAGCGTAATGCGTCAACCCCTGCGCGTCTGTGGGGTGGCGCACATAGCAAAAGACTTAGTCCACTTAACCGATCTTCCATTGCTTTGAGCCCAGCGCACTGGCCGGCTTTGCTCAACCGTGGCGATGGCCGCCTGTTGGAGGGCCAGGTCAGGCGGCGCGAACCCCACCCCTTCTTCAAAGTGCCGACTTGACAGGCGTGAATGCGGCGCTGGCCTTGTGTTTCATGAACAACAGGCTCATCTTTCAATCGCGGTCATCTTTGTGATCGGCATCGGTGTGCCAGCGCACAGAACTTGGTTTCACTTGTCACCACAATGAAGTTTCATCCGTTGCTGGACGCGCTGCAGGCCACGGTGTGTTGTCGTTCTCACTTTTAGGAGAAATTTATGAT
>JBAQDW010000185.1:0-11930 GCA_049286445.1 Rhodoferax sp.
ACGCCGGCTCGCATGGCCAGGGGGTTGCCGCCAAAGGTTGAGCCATGGTTGCCTGGCTGAAAAATGTGGGCGGCTTTGGGGCCCACCACCACCGCACCCACAGGCACCCCAGAGCCCAGTCCTTTGGCCAGCGGCATGACGTCAGCTTTGATGCCCGCCCACTGGTGGGCAAACCATTTCCCGGTGCGTCCCATGCCACACTGCACCTCGTCAATCATGAGCAGCCAGTCGCGCTCGTCACACAGTTGGCGCACGTCTTTCAAATAGTCCATGTGCATGGGGTTGACACCGCCTTCGCCTTGAATGGCTTCAAAGAAAACGGCCACAACATTAGGGTTGTCGGCGGTGGCTTGTTTCAGGCTGTCGATGTTGTTGACGGGCACCCTGATGAAGCCTTCTACCAAGGGTCCAAATCCGGCTTGCACCTTGGGGTTGCCGGTGGCACTCAGCGTTGCAATCGAGCGGCCATGAAATGCCTTTTCGTACACAACAATTTCAGGACGGTCGATGCCCTTGTCATGACCAAATTTGCGGGCGAGTTTGAGCGCCGCCTCATTGGCTTCCAGTCCGGTGGAGCAGAAGAAGACATTGCTCATGCCCGACAACTCCACCAGCTTCTTGGCCAAGGCTTCTTGCAGCGGGATGTGATAGTAGTTGGAGGTGTGGATGAGCTTGGTCAACTGGTCTTGCAGGGCAGGCACCAGCTTGGGGTGGTTGTGTCCCAAGGTATTGACCGCAATGCCGCCCAGCGCATCCAAGTACGCCTTGCCATTGACATCCCACACGCGGCAACCCTGACCGTGCGACAGTGCGATGGGCAGTCGGCCGTAAGTGTTCATCACATGAGGGGATGCGGCGGCGTGGGCAGAGGCAGTTGCGGTCATGGGCTCAAAACTCCAGAGAGGTCACAAAAACAGAGCGGCCCAACACGCGTTGGGCCGTTGAAGTGTGATTCTAGGCGCATCAAGTGTGCGCTTCGTTTATGAATGAGCCGCAGGCTAAAGCTTCCCCGGTGCGGGGGGGTTGGTCTTCTATAAGACATAAGATCGTTTAGAATGGACCGGCGCTGCAACACCCGCCAGCCCTAACTGATCAACCTCTACCCGATGGTTTCTAACCCTGCCAACACCCTAACTATCCTGGGAATTACCCAGAGTGGAAGCGTTTTTCGCCCCAGTGACTGGGCGGAACGTTTGGCCGGCGTCATGAGCCAATTTCGCCCCGGCGGTCCGCGTGCTGGCAGTCATTTGGGCTATTCCCCGTGGTGTGTTCCCAACTCAGTGGACGGTGTGCGCTGTGTTGTGGTGCACAGCGACCTACGTGACTATGACGTCATGGCCTGGGATTTTTGCATGAACTTTGCCAAAGACAACGAGCTGCAGATCTTGCAGACTGAGACGCCCCCGCGATAAAGATTTGAGGATTCAGATGCTGTGATCTGATCACTTACAGTGACAGTGGCGATTCTCAATGTGTTAGCTCCAGAAACAAAAAAGCCGTCTTGCGACGGCACTTTTGCTTTTTTGCTGACAGCGCACCCGTTACAAACGGCGCATTCTCAATAACTTGGGAATGCGTGCGATTTGCCTGAGATCAGGCAGCGACGGCGGCCAAGGCTTTCACCTTGGTCGACAGACGGCTCTTGTCGCGAGCAGCCTTGTTCTTGTGGAAGATGCCTTTGTCAGCCACGGTGTCAACCACGGCCTGCATCTTGGCAAACAACTCGGTCGCTTTGACCTTGTCGCCAGCCAAAACAGCTTTCTCGACGTTCTTGACCGCAGTGCGGTACTTGGAACGCATCGAGGTATTCGCTGCATTGATTTTGATGTCCTGACGGACGCGTTTACGGCCCGACGCGAGGCGCGGGTTCTTCTTTTTGGGTTTACCAGATGCCATAATTTAATTCCTTGGGTCTGCGGATGTTGTCAGCAAAGCCTGCGATTCTAGCAGTTTGTCAAACTTGCCAGTAAGGCACCCAACGGTTTTGGAAACATTCCGGCTCTTGATGACCTTGCTGCAGCGCCTGTCCTGCAGCCTCAAACGAATTCAGCAGGACAGGTTGCAAGTTGCCGCTTGAAGACATGGGCGTGACCTTGGCCACGTCTTATTTTTGCACCTGAATCATTTTCATCGCCGACGAAACGAGGGCTGAGACCTCGGTCATGTTGCTGGGAATGATGAGAGTGGTCGTGGCGTCTTCCGCGACTTTGGCGTATGCGTCGACCGCTTTTTCGGCAACCTTCAGTTGAACGGCTTCGACGCCCCCAGGCTGACGAATAGCGGCGGCAATGCGTTCGATGGCAATCGCAGTGGCTTCTGCGACCGCCGTGATGGACTGAGCGTCACCTTGCGCCTTGTTAATTACCGCCTGTTTTTCGCCCTCAGAGCGCGCAATGAAGGCCTCGCGCTCCCCGGTTGCAATGTTGATTTGTTCTTGCCGACGGCCTTCAGACGCTGCAATCAGGGCCCGTTTGCCTCGTTCAGCTGTAATTTGTTGCTGCATGGCATGGAGAATTTCGGCGGGCGGCGTCAAATCTTTGATTTCATAACGAAGCACTTTCACGCCCCAATTGAGGGCCGCCTCATCAACTGCTTGCACCACTTGGGCATTGATGATGTCTCGCTCTTCGAACGTCTTGTCCAGTTCAAGCTTGCCAATAATGGAGCGCAGCGAGGTTTGTGCTAACTGCGAAATGGCCATGATGTAGTTGCTGGACCCGTAACTGGCCCGCATTGCATCCGTCACTTGGAAGTACAAAATACCATCGACCTGAAGCTGGGTGTTGTCCTTGGTGATACACACTTGGCTGGCAATATCCAGCGGGATTTCTTTCAAAATGTGTTTGTAGGCCACTTTGTCGATGAATGGCACCAGGAAATTTAATCCGGGGGTCAGTGTGCCGGTGTATTTTCCCAATCGCTCCACAACCCAGGCGTGCTGCTGAGGAACCACTTTGACTGATTGGGTGATAAAGAGGATGGCAATGACCAGCAGTATTGTTGCGATTTCCATTAATTTCTCCGGTTCGTTTCAATTTTTAGCATCACACGCGTTTCAACATCAAGCGACTGCCTATGACTTTGACAATGCGAAAGTTTCCTGCCGTCGGTGCCGTTTCGTCCAACGCGGCCACGCTCCAATTGGCCCCTCTGTATTTCACAGTGCTCGTGCCATCGGACTGCCATTCAATCACCTGAACGGTTTCGCCGATATCCAGGTTGACGTCTCGATTGGCATTTGCCGAAGGCTCGGCAGGTTGCTGGCGTTTGTAGCGCCGCCACACGACCACGCCACCGCCCCCGAAAAATGAGGCAGCCACGAGTTGAACTGTCATAGGCGCGCCCAAGTGGGCCGCTGCTGCCGCAGCCACAAATCCAAAGGACAGCATCAGCAGGTAGAAGGTCCCGGTGAGCAGCTCTAAAGCAACGAGGGTTCCTGCAAGTACCCACCAGATTGTTGACTCCGCCATGGATGACCCTCGTCTTGTATTGATCCGGCCATTTTGTGCCAAAAACCCCGTGGCGCCGGATTCACTTTGAGAGAAGTCCTTACACTTCGCGCCTGTTTAGTATTATTTCCCTTTGAGTCGTTGGAGTTCAACATGAAGTTTCGCTTTCCCATTGTCATCATTGACGAGGATTTCCGTTCTGAGAACACGTCTGGGTTGGGTATTCGGGCATTGGCTCAGGCGATTGAGTTAGAGGGGTTTGAAATCTTGGGCGTGACCAGTTATGGTGATCTGAGCCAATTTGCCCAGCAGCAAAGCCGTGCCAGTGCGTTTATTTTGTCGATTGACGATGAAGAGTTTTCCTCTCCTGGTCCTGATTTGGACCCGGTGGTGGTGAATTTAAGGCACTTTATTGAAGAAGTGCGGCGCCGGAATTTGGATGTGCCGATCTACATCTATGGTGAGACAAAAACCTCGCGTCACTTGCCCAACGATATTTTGCGCGAACTGCACGGTTTTATTCACATGTTTGAAGACACGCCAGAGTTCGTGGCGCGGCACATCATTCGCGAGGCGAAAAGCTACCTTGAAGGCGTGCAACCTCCTTTCTTTAAGGCGCTGCTGGACTACGCAGAAGACGGTTCGTACTCATGGCATTGTCCTGGACACTCAGGTGGCGTGGCGTTTTTGAAAAGCCCGGTGGGCCAGATGTACCATCAGTTTTACGGTGAAAACATGCTTCGGGCCGACGTCTGCAACGCGGTGGAGGAATTGGGGCAGTTGCTAGACCATGACGGCGCCATCGGACAGAGCGAACGCAATGCGGCGCGAATTTTCAACGCCGACCATTGTTTTTTCGTCACCAATGGCACCAGCACCAGCAACAAAATGGTGTGGCACCACACCGTGGCGCCTAATGATGTGGTGGTGGTTGACCGGAACTGCCACGTCTCAAACCTGCACGCCATCATCATGACCGGGGCCATTCCCGTGTTTTTGAAACCGACTCGGAATCACTTCGGCATCATCGGCCCCATTCCGAAGAGCGAATTTGAGCCCGCCGCCATCAAGGCCAAGATCAAGGCCAATCCATTGGTGGCCCAACATCTCCCCGAGGTTGACGTCAGCCAAATCAAACCTCGGGTGTTGACGCTGACGCAGTCCACGTACGATGGTGTTCTGTACAACACAGAAACCGTCAAAAGCATGTTGGACGGGTATGTGGACAACCTTCACTTCGATGAAGCGTGGTTGCCACATGCGGCCTTCCACCCCATTTACGGCACTTACCATGCGATGGGGAAAAACCGCATTCGGCCCAAACACGCGATGGTGTATTCCACGCAGTCGATCCACAAATTGCTGGCCGGCATCAGCCAAGCCAGCCATGTGTTGGTTCAGGATTCGCAGACCGTGAAGTTGGACAAACACTTGTTCAACGAGGCCTATTTGATGCACACCAGCACCAGCCCACAGTACAGCATCATTGCCAGTTGTGACGTCGCCGCTGCCATGATGGAGCCCCCCGGCGGTACCGCCTTGGTCGAAGAAAGCATTGCCGAAGCGTTGGACTTCCGCCGGGCGATGCGCAAGATTGATGATGAGTACGGCGATGACTGGTGGTTCAAGGTTTGGGGACCTGACAAGCTGGTCGAGGAGGGCATTGGTCGCGCTGACGACTGGATCATCAAGGGTGAATCCGCCAAAGCCAAGGCGGGGGTGAATTGGCATGGCTTTGGCAAGATGGCGACCGGGTTCAATATGTTGGACCCAATTAAATCAACCATCGTGACACCCGGCATGGATTTGAACGGCAAGTTCGCCAAAACCGGCATCCCTGCCAGCATCGTGACCAAATTTTTGGCCGAGCACGGTGTGGTGGTTGAAAAGACGGGCCTCTACAGCTTTTTCATCATGTTCACCATTGGCATCACCAAAGGCCGCTGGAACAGCATGTTGACCGCGCTGCAGCAGTTCAAGGACGACTATGCCAAGAACCAGCCTATGTGGCGGATCCTGCCCGAGTTTTGCCAGAAGTCGCCTAAGTACGAAAAAATGGGACTGCGGGACCTGTGCCAGCACATCCACCAGCTGTATGCCAAGTACGACATCGCGCGCTTGACCACGGACATGTACTTGAGCGACCTGACCCCGGCAATGAAGCCGAGCGACGCCTACGCCCATATCGCTTTGCGCAAAACCGATCGCGTGGCGATTGATGATCTTGAGGGCCGGATTACCGTTGGTTTGGTCACGCCTTACCCACCGGGCATTCCCTTGTTGATCCCGGGTGAGGTCTTTAACAAGAAAATTGTGGATTACCTGAAGTTCTCAAGAGAATTCAATCAGCAGTGTCCCGGATTTGAAACGGACATTCACGGGTTGGTGGAAGAGATGGGCGAGGATGGCAAGAAGCACTACTTTGCAGACTGCGTCCGCGAGTAAACTTCGGGGCGAAGTATAAAATTGATAGCAGCTCGCGCCCGATTGACGGGGGCTAGCTGCCAATAACGTTCACTGAGTTCCGAAAATTCGATCTCCCGCATCGCCCAAGCCCGGCAGAATATACCCATGGTCACTGAGTTGGCGATCAATGGCTGCCGTGTAAATGGCCACATCAGGATGCAGCTTTTGCATGGTGGCTATGCCTTCTGGACAGGTGAGCAAGCAGAGAAACTTGATTGATTTTGGTTTGAGTTGCTTAAGCCGTGTGATGGCGGCAGCAGCGGAGTTACCCGTGGCCAACATGGGGTCCACGACCACAATATCTCGCTCCGCCATGTCTTTTGGCATTTTGAAGTAATACTCCACCGCCTGCAGTGTTTTGGGATCACGGTAAAGGCCAATATGGCCTACCCTAGCGCCGGGTACGACGGTTAAGACACCGTCCAAAATGCCATTTCCTGCACGCAGGATCGATACAAAAACCAGTTTTTTGCCATCAATCATCTTGGCCGTCATGGTTTCCAGCGGGGTCTCAATCACCACGTCCTGCATTGTCATGTCACGGGTGACCTCATAAGCCATCAGCATGCTTAGCTCATTCAGGAGTCGCCGAAAGCTGTTGGTGCTGGCTTCTTTTTTGCGCATCAGGGTCAGTTTGTGCTGAACCAAGGGGTGATCAACCAAGTGGACTTGAGGGTAGGGGGTGTTGCTCATTGAAATGCCTTGTTAATGGGGTTGAGGGCAATTATCGTGACGATTTTTTTGACCCCCCAAAAATACCGCCCAGGACACCTCGAATAATCTGACGACCCACTTCACGGCCAATGGAGCTGGCCGCGCTTTTGAACAACTGCTCGCCCACCGAAGTGCGGGTGCCGCGCGCACCGCCCCCGAACATAGACCCCAAGCTGTCAAACAATCCCCCGCCGGTCGGGGTGTCTGGCGTGCCCGCTTTTGCGTTTGCGCTTGCGTTTGCCCCACTCTTCTCGGCAGGGCTTTCCGATGGGGAGAGTCGATCCGTCGCATGTCCCTTGATTTTTTCGTAGGCCGATTCGCGATCCAGTGTCTTCTCGTAAACGCCGGCCACGATAGATGCGTCCATCAAGGCTTTTCTTTGTTCCACCGTGATGGGCCCAATTTGGCTGGCAGGCGGCAGTACAAAAACGCGCTCGGTGATGCCCGGGCGACCTTTTTCATCCAGAAAACTGACAAGTGCTTCGCCCACGGCCAGTTCGGTGATGGCGGTTTCAATGTCCAACGCAGGGTTTTGGCGCATCGTTTGGGCGGCTGCCTTAACGGCTTTTTGATCTCGTGGCGTGAAAGCGCGCAGGGCATGCTGAACGCGGTTGCCCAGTTGACCCAAAACGGTGTCGGGAATGTCCAAAGGGTTTTGCGTTACAAAATAGACTCCCACGCCTTTGGACCGAACCAAACGCACCACCAACTCGATGCGCTCCACCAGCACCTTGGGCGCGTCTGCAAAAAGCAGGTGCGCTTCGTCAAAGAAAAACACCATCTTTGGTTTATCCTGATCACCCACTTCAGGCAGCGTCTCAAACAGTTCGCTGAGCATCCACAGCAAAAAAGTACTGTAAAGGCGCGGAGAACTCATTAGTTTGTCGGCGGCGAGCACGTTGATGACGCCACGGCTTTGGGCATCGGTTTGCATGAAGTCCGCGATATTGAGCATCGGTTCTCCAAAAAATTTGGCACCGCCTTGGCCCTCGATTTGCATCAACCCGCGTTGGATGGCGCCAATACTGGCTGCACTGATATTGCCGTATTCCGTGGTGAAGTCGGAGGCGTTTTCTCCGACCCAGTGGCACATGGCCCGCAGGTCTTTCATGTCCAACAGCAGCAGCCCGTCATCGTCTGCGATCTTAAAAACCAGTTGCAATACCCCTGCCTGTGTTTCATTCAGATTGAGCATGCGCGACAAAAGCAAAGGGCCTAAATCGCTGACTGTGGCGCGTACGGGGTGTCCTTGTTCACCAAAAACATCCCACAATGTTGCTGGTGATGCTCTGAATTCAGGAGTGGCTAGTGCACGCTCTGCAAGGACTCTGGCCAGTTTTGTTCCCAATGTCCCGGCTTGAGAGATGCCGGTCAGGTCTCCTTTGACGTCGGCCATGAAAACGGGCACGCCCATGTTGGAGAAGCCCTCGGCGAGGGATTGCAAGGTAATGGTTTTTCCAGTGCCGGTGGCACCGGTAATGAGGCCATGGCGGTTGGCTTTGTCAGGACGCAGGAAGCATTGGATTTCGCCGTGTTGTGCAATCAGGATGGGGTCAGACATGGGGCTCTCAAAAAGTACAATCTCAGCAATAGCGTAACGATTTTTTGAAGGATTCCCCGTGGCAGGACACAGTAAATGGGCCAATATTCAGCACCGTAAGGGGCGCCAGGACGAGAAGAGGGGCAAAGTGTGGACTCGAATTATTCGTGAGATCACGGTCGCGGCGCGCGCAGGCGGGGGTGATCTGAGTATCAATCCCCGGCTGCGATTGGCCGTGGACCGCGCCAAAGCAGCCAACATGCCCGCCGATCGGGTGAAGTACAACATCGACAAGGCGACCGGGAATCAAGAGGGCGTGAGCTACGAGGAAATTCGATACGAAGGCTATGGCATAGGGGGTGCCGCTATCGTCGTCGACACCATGACAGACAACAAAGTCCGCACGGTGGCCGAGGTGCGCCATGCTTTCTCGAAGCATGGAGGCAACATGGGCACAGAAGGCTCGGTGGTGTTTCAATTCAAGCACTGTGGCCAACTGATATTCGCGCCCGGAACCAGCGAAGAGAAGGTGATGGAAATCGCGTTGGAAGCGGGTGCCGATGACGTGATCACCAGCGAGGACGGTGCCATTGAGGTGCTCACCGCGTATGCCGATTTCGAAGCCGTCAAAAACGCGCTTGAGTCTGCCGGCCTGATGCCAGAGATGGCAGAGGTCACCATGCGGGCGGAAAATCCGATTGAGTTGACCGGAGATGATGCCGCTCGCATGCAGAAATTACTGGATGTACTCGAAGAGCTTGACGATACGCAGAACATTTACCACAACGCAGAAATCGACAACAGCGCATTATGAACATTCTCGTGATTGGCGGCGGTGGCCGTGAACATGCCTTGGCTTGGAAGTTGGCGCAATCTGCCAAGGTTAAAAACATTTATGTGGCCCCTGGCAATGGCGGCACAGCGTTGGACAGCCGTTTCAAGAACATTCCGATCACTGAACCGACCGAGCTGCGGGTATGGGCCGAGGCGAACAAGATCTCGGTGACCGTGGTAGGGCCGGAGTCCCCCTTGGCAGCCGGTGTGGTCGATGAGTTTCGAAAACATGGCTTGCGTATCTTTGGACCCACCCAAGCCGCAGCCCAGTTGGAAAGCTCCAAAGCCTTTTCCAAAGCGTTCATGAAGCGCCACGGAATTCCCACGGCCGACTACGACACTTTTTCTGATCCGGTGGCCGCGCACGCCTACATCGACCAAATGGGAGCTCCCATTGTGATCAAGGCGGATGGCTTGGCAGCAGGCAAGGGCGTGGTGGTTGCCGTGACCTTGGCAGAAGCGCATGAAGCAGTGGACTTCATGTTGCTGGACAACACCTTGGGGGTGACCCACAACGAAGGCGGGGCACGGGTGGTCATTGAAGAGTTCCTGCTCGGGGAAGAAGCCAGTTTTATTGTGGTGTGCGATGGCAAAAATGTACTGGCCTTGGCGACCAGCCAAGACCATAAGCGCCTTTTGGACGGTGATTTGGGACCTAACACGGGGGGTATGGGCGCTTACTCACCCGCACCCGTTGTCACCCCGGATGTTCACGCCCGCGTGATGCGAGAAATCATTCTGCCCACGATTCGGGGCATGGAAAAAGACGGTATTCCTTACACTGGTTTTCTGTATGCAGGGCTGATGATTGGGGCGGACGGCCACGCGAAGACGCTCGAATTCAACTGCCGAATGGGCGATCCGGAAACGCAACCGATTCTGATGAGGCTCAAAACGGAGTTGGTCGATGTGATGATGGCGGCCACCGAGCCCGGTCTTCACGGTCGGCTGGATCACATTGAGTTGGAGTGGGATCGCCGCACCGCCTTGGGTGTGGTGATGGCCGCACATGGCTATCCGATAAATCCGAGGAAAGGGGATGCCATCACGGGCTTGCCCAAGGATTCAGATGATGCGGTCGTTTTTCATGCCGGTACGACGTTAATAGACGGTGAATTGCAGACCTCTGGGGGGCGTGTTGTGTGCGTTACGGTGCTGGCCGATAACGTGCGCCAAGCTCAGCAGCGTGCTTACGAGGTGGCGCACCGCATCAGTTTCAATGGCGCCCAATACCGTTCAGATATTGGTCACCGCGCCCTGAAAAGTGCTGCGCTGTGACAAATCCCCACCCTCAGGGCGTGAGTGATTACCTTCAAGGGCTTCAAACTCGCATCACATCGGCAATCGCTGAGGTCGATGGTTCGCCGTTTTTGAGTGACCGTTGGTTGAAAGCACCTCATGAACCACTGCAAGGCAGTGGAGTGACCATGATTTTGGAAGGAGGGCACGTTTTTGAGCGTGCCGGGTGTGGTTTCTCCCATGTGCGTGGGGCCAAACTTCCGGCTTCTGCGACACAACATCGCCCGGAGTTGGTGGGGGCGTCATTTGAGGCCATGGGGGTGTCTTTGGTGTTTCATCCTCGCAACCCGTTCGTTCCCACTGTTCATATGAACGTGCGTATGTTGGTGGCGACTGGTGTTGATGGCCAGTCTGTGTGTTGGTTTGGTGGCGGAATGGATCTAACGCCCATTTATGGCTTTGAAGAAGACTGTGTCCATTTCCATCGCAGTTGTGAAAGCGCTCTGGCTCCCTTTGGCGCTGACAAGTACCCGCGTTTTAAGACCTGGTGCGATGAATACTTTTATTTGAAACACCGCTCGGAACAGCGCGGTATTGGCGGTATCTTTTTCGATGATTTCTCGGAGTTGGGTGCTGAAGGCAGTTTGCGAATGATGCAATCTGTCGGAGACTCCTTTTTAGAGGCTTACCTTCCCATCGTGGCTCGTCGCAAAAACACTCCCTTTGATGTGCGAGAGCGAGAGTTTCAACTGTACCGGCGCGGTCGCTATGTTGAGTTCAACTTGGTTTGGGACCGAGGGACCCACTTTGGTCTGCAATCAGGGGGGCGGACCGAATCCATCCTTCTGTCCATGCCACCACTGGTGAGTTGGTCGTACCAAAACGTGCCCGAAATTGGATCAGCAGAAGCTGATTTGTACCGCCATTATTTAGTTCGCAAGGATTGGATTTGACCGGTCTCCCAATCAACCTGAAGAGGGTTGGGGTATTTGGTGGCGCGTTTGACCCCCCTCACATGGCACATGCAGCACTGGTTCAGGCCGCTCTTGACGTTTTCAAACTGGACCAGTTAAGGCTCGTGCCAACCGGCCAGGCTTGGCACAAAGTGCGACCGCTGAGTTCGGCGTCGCACCGGCTGGCAATGTGCCAGTTGGCTTTTGGACCGATCCCTCAATTGGTCATTGATTCCAGGGAGACAGTGCGGTCAGGCCCGAGCTACACCGTGGACACGTTGCGGGAGTTGTCGGCTGAGTTGCCTGGGGCTGAGCTCTTTTTGATCATGGGTGGCGATCAAGCCAGAGCACTGGCAAGTTGGCGCGACTGGAGGGAGATTCTGCGCTTAGCTATAATTTGTGTAGCTGAACGCGAAGCTGCGACGGGGGCTAACCCGTCATTTTCGGCCCCAGTGGGGTTGGAATCTCGATTCAGACCGCTGCATTTGCCAGCCATGTCTGTGAGTTCAACCGATATTCGGTCCCGAATTGCAGCGCAACGCAGCGTTGCCACGCTGGTTATTGAGCCCGTAGCACGTTATATTGACGAACACCACCTTTACCAGACCATTTGATGACTACATCTACCGTTGCCAAAAAAGACATTCAAAAACTCCAGCGAGCCATCGTCGATGGACTGGAAGATGTCAAAGCCCAAGACATTCAAGTGTTTGACACCGAGCACCTCTCCGCTTT
>JBAQDW010000186.1:0-3023 GCA_049286445.1 Rhodoferax sp.
TACTGAACGGGCAGACGGGCCAGGTCCACGTCCGAGCCTTCCCACACCACGTCTTGGCAGGCGGCGCTGCGCTGCTCTTTGGGCGCCATGTTCCACAGGGTTTTGACCATGCTGCGCAGGCCCAGCAGCTCTTTGAAGCCTTTGGGGGCCTCGGGCTCCTTGAGCATGGCCAAGACATGGCCGAACTGGCGCAGCTCACTCACGTCGTTCACCCCCATGCCCAAAGCGACCCGGCGCGGGGTGCCAAACAAGTTGCCCAGCACCGGCAGGGTGAACCCCGTAGGGTTTTCAAACAACAGAGCGGGGCCACCCGCACGCAGGGCGCGGTCGCACAACGCGGTCATCTCCAAATGCGGCGACACAGCCGCCGTGACGCGTTTGAGTTCGCCCAACTCTTCGAGTTGGGCCATAAAGTATCTTAAATCCCGGTAGGCCATGAAGCATCAGCAAGTGGTGGGGGAGGGACGTGCATGGCTCATGCAGGCGGCGGGGTGTTATGCCGGGGGGTGGCATCCGTTAACCCGCGCCAGCGCGGGGCCTGCGGCTGGGCCACGCCCAGCAAGTCCACCACCCGGCTGACCGTGTGGTCCACCAGCTCAGCCACCGTCTGGGGCCGGTGGTAAAAAGCGGGCACCGGCGGAAAGACGATGGCCCCCATTTCGGTGACGCTGGTCATGTTGCGCAGGTGGGCCAGGTTCAAGGGGGTTTCGCGCACCATCACAATCAAGCGGCGGCGCTCTTTCAGCATGACATCGGCGGCACGGGTGATCAGGTTGTCGGACAGCCCGTGCGCTACCGCGCCCAGGGTGCGCATGGAGCACGGCGCAATCACCATGGCATGGCAATGAAACGAGCCACTGGCGAGGGTGGCGCCCACGTGATCGACCGGGTGGACCGCATCTGCCAGGGCCTCGACTTGTGTGCGGCTCAGCGCCATTTCCTGCTGCACATTCAGCCACCCGGCCTGGGAGACGACCAAATGCGTCTCCACGCCGCCCAGCGCCCGCAAGGTCTGCAGCAAGCGAACGCCATACACGGCGCCACTGGCCCCCGAGATGGCCACAATGACGCGTTTGGGAGCGGGCTCGCCGCTCATGAAGCGCGTGCCAACCGAGTCAAAACGGGTTGATGCTGAGCCGCTTGCTGCAAATCCGCGCTCACCTGGGCAAGGACGACTTGGGCCTGTTCAACGTCAAAGTCGGTGTGTTGGCGTTTTTTAACGCCGTACTGTTGCAACTGGTAATGCCGGTCTGCGGTGAGCCCATGGCGTGCCAGGCAACTTTTGACGCATACCAAGGGGCAGCCATCCAGCGCCACAATGGCACGCCCGGACTGGGCAATCTTCAGCAAATAAGGCACATCACCACCGACGCCGGCGATGCAAGACATTTCAGCCAAGCCACGGCGGTCCAGTTGCAGGGCCACGTGGTTGGCCAACTGCGCCGCACTGGAGCAGCCTGAACAGGAGTAGACAAGGGGCAACTGAGGGTCAGTGGCGGGCATGATTCAACTCCGGTGAGCGGGAGAAAAACGGGCTTTGAGTCGGGACAACACCTGGGCCGGTTTGAGGCTTTCCACGTTCAGAATGGGCAGCTCGATGGCATCCAGCGTGTTCTTGACCAGCAAGCCCAATTCGGTGTCGCCTTCCATCGACAAGCGGCGGCTAAAGAACAAGGTGTCGGGGTCTTCCAGGCGGCGGGCCAGCAGCACAAAGTCATAGGCGCTGGCGCTGATGGTCAGGTCAGCCTCCCCGGTGTTCTGGGTGGCCGAGAAGCGGTCTTTGCGCCATTCAAAGTCAAATGCCCATTGCGCATCGGTGACGCGCAGGCGCAGCCTCTTGCCCACCAGCATGGCCGTCACATCGGTTGCCAGTTGAGGACGCAGCGCCACGTTCAACGCACTGACAAACAGCAAGGACCCGGGGTAAGCGGGCAGGCGAGACAACAAGGCGCCCACGGGCTGTGGCAACAAAAGGGGGAGGGTTGACATGCGGGGTCTCGCTGGAACGAAGGGAGGGATCAGGCGGGTACCAGGCCGACATCAGGCCGGTATCGGGCGGGTATCAGGCGGGTATCAGGTGCTTAAGGCCTCGGGGGTTAACTGCTCCAACCCCGGTTTGCCGTGCCAATAACCGTTGCAGCCCTCATCAGGCATCAGGCTCACCAACCGGGCTTGGGCCGCTGGCGCGGCGTTGGCATCGGTTAACACGGATTGGTACAGCGCAAGTACGTCAAGGGTATGGGTGGACTGGGGGCTGATGCGCACCACATCCACACCCAAGGCCTGCATGGCCGCCAGTTCCGGCAGCAGGTTGTAAACCCGAGCGGATTGCGTTTGGGTGCCGTTGAGCACCAGAAAACCTTCGTTTTCGCGGGTGCGCATCATCAGCCCGTCGGGGTGCGCCATGCAGGCAAACTGGCAGTCGTCTTTGGGCAGGTTGCGGTGACGCGCTGTGAAGCAACGTGCCGAAAACGCCAGCGGCATGCGGCCATAGGCAAACACCTCGGTTTGCAAGCCGTCGGGGCGACCCTGCTGCATCAGCGCCAAGTCGCTTTGGCTCATCTCCAGCGGCATCACCCAGCGGGTCGCGCCCAAGCTGGCCATCCACTGCAAGGTGGGCACGTTGTAAATATTGAGGTGCGGGCCCGCCACAAATGGCACCTTGCCATTCAAGCAGTGCACGGCGCCCATGTCATTGGCCTCGACCATGAAGGCGCCATTGGCGGCAATCTTGTGCAGCACCGTCACATCGGCGCCGGACTCGATCAGCACTTGGGTTGACAGCACCACTTGTTTGCCCGCCTCTTGCAGACGTGCCGCAATCTGCAGCCAGTCGGCCAAGCGCAATTCATGGCGGCGTGAGCATACGGTTTCACCCAAGTAGACGATGTCGGCGGCACTGCGGGCCACGGTCTCATAGAAGCTGAGGACGGTGTCTCGCTGCCAGTAGTACAGCAAGGGGCCTAAAGCGATTTTCACGGGGTATTCCTTATTTCCAGGGCCGGTGGTAGGCGCCCAGCGTG
>JBAQDW010000187.1:0-2242 GCA_049286445.1 Rhodoferax sp.
TTTCATAAGATCAATGGTATAAAAATTACAATTTCGATAAGTTAAATCAACTCGATCAGGCTGCTGTGAACTTTCGTCAATTTCGCTACTTTGTGGCCACCGCTGAAGAGTTGCATGTGGGGCGCGCCGCGCAGCGCTTGGGGATCGCCCAGCCGGCCTTGAGCCAGCACATTCGGGCGCTGGAGGAGCGCTTGGGTGTGCAACTCTTTTTGCGAGCGAATCGCCGCATCGCGCTGACCGAGGCCGGCGAGGCGTTTTGGGTCGAGGCACGCGCCGCACTTCACCATGCGGACAGGGCAGGCCATGCCGCCCAGCGGGCCGCGCGCGGGGAAACCGGCAATGTGGTGATTGGCTATGTCAGCAGCGCATTGGCAGAGCAGCCTTTTGTGCGCAGCCTGGCCGCGTTTCGCGCCAGCCACCCGGATGTCAGCATTGAAATGCTGATGCGGCTGGCGGGCTCCTTGGTGGAGGGCGTGCAAAACGGGGTGCTGGACATCTCCGTCACGCGCGGCCCCCTGCCCGCCGAGGTGCCAGGTTGCGAGTCATTTGTGTTGGCGCGCCAGCCTGTGATTGCCGTGCTGCCAGAAACCCATCGGCTGAGTTCGGCGGGCAGCCTCTCGCTGTCTGACTTGGCGCACGACACGCTGTTGCAGCCCGACGACCCGCCCGGCCTGAGTCTGGCCCACACCTTGCGCCAACTGATGGCGACTGCGGGGTTTACTGCGCAGCGCACGATGGTGGTCAATGAAATGAGCTCCACCATTGGGTTGGTGGCCGCCGGGCTGGGGGTGGCCCTGCTACCCGCCTCTGCGCGCGTGATGCGCCTGCCCGGGGTGGCTTTTTGCACCTTGAACGATGTGCAGGCGGTGTCCGAGCTGGTTGTGGTGCACCGCCGTTTTGAGCGCTCACCCGCCATTCGTGCGCTGCTGGAGCGCTTGCGGCTGGCCCGTGAAATGCCAATGCCAACGCCAACGCCCGCCCCCCCGGTTTAAGGGAGTCGGTCCAGCGCTTGCGACAAGTCGTCGATCAAGTCATCGGCGTGCTCCAAGCCTACCGACACGCGCAACAGCCCTTGAGGCGTTTTACTGTCAGGGCCTTCGATGGAGGCGCGGTGCTCAATCAAGCTCTCCACGCCGCCCAAGCTGGTCGCGCGGGTGAATATCTCGACGTGCTGGGCGACCGCCATGGCCGCTTCCTTGCCAGCCTTGGCCTCAAAACTCAGCATGCCGCCAAATCCAGACATCTGTTTTTTGGCCAAGGCGTGAAAGGCGTTGTTCTCCAAGCCGGGGTAGTGCACTTTGGAGACTTTGGGGTGGCTGTCCAAAAATTGAGCCACTTTCATGGCGTTGGCGCAATGCGCCTGAATGCGGTAGGGCAGTGTGGGCAGGCTGCGCATGACCAGCCAGCAGTCAAAGGGCGAGGGCACGCCGCCGCCAAACAGCTGCGCCGTTCTCACTTGGGCAAAGGCGTCATCGTTTAACTTGGATACCACAGCGCCACCCAGCACATCACTGCGTCCGCCCAGGTACTTGGTGGTGGCGTGCATCACCATGTCACACCCCAGCGCCAGCGGGCGCTGCAGCACGGGCGAGGCAAAGGTGTTGTCGGCAATGGCGCGCGCACCGGCTTGGTGGGCCAGGTCTGCCAAGGCGGCAATGTCGACACATTGCAACAAAGGGTTGGACGGTGTTTCAATCCAGACAATGCGGGTGTTGGGCTGCAGGGCCGCTGCGACCACATCCAACTGCGTCATGTCAACAAAGCTGGCGCTGACCTGCCACTTGGCAAACAGGTGCTTCAAGACATTGGCGGTGCCATGGTAAATGTCCAGCGGCGCGAGCACATGGTCACCGGGCTGCAGGCCCTGAAAAATTGCCGTCACAGCGGCCAGTCCAGAGCCAAAAGTCGCACACACCTCGCCCCCTTCCAGCGCCGCCAGCGCCGTCTCCAAGCCGTTTCGGTTGGGGTTGCCGTTGCGGGAGTACAAATAACCGCGCGGGTAGGTGCCGTCGGCCTCACGCTCAAAGGTGGTGGAGAGGTGAATGGGGTCCACCACCGCGCCCGTGGCGGGGTCCACGCCATGGCCGGCGTGCACGGCGAGTGTTTCAAAGCGGTAGGTTTTGTCTTTTTTCATGGCAGAGGGGGTGAGAGATCAAGAGGAATGAAGGAATCAAAGGGGGCAGCACAGCTTACAGGGAGCACGTTCAATTATTTTGCCTTGATGCGGT
Organism: Rhodoferax sp.; assembly: GCA_049286445.1. GTDB lineage: Bacteria > Pseudomonadota > Gammaproteobacteria > Burkholderiales > Burkholderiaceae_C > Rhodoferax. The sequence continues at coordinate 2,229 of JBAQDW010000187.1, forward strand.
GCCCAAACACGGCA
>JBAQDW010000188.1:0-4077 GCA_049286445.1 Rhodoferax sp.
CACAGATCCACCGTGCCGTGGCCGGTGAGCATGATGACGGGTTGCTCCACGCCGTCTGCCATGAGTTGGTCCAGCACCGTCAAGCCGCTGATGCCGGGCATGCGCACATCCAGCACGATGGCGCCAATGCTTTGGCGGTCAAAGTCGCTGAAAAACGTTTGCGGCTGCGCCCAGGTTTGCACACGCAGCCCCACAGTGCTGATGAGCAGCGCCAGGCTGTCTCGCACGGCCTCGTCGTCGTCAATCAGGTGAATCAAGGGGGAAAGTGGCGACAAAGGGGCGCTCATGCAGATCCTTCTTGAGGGGGTTTCAGTGGCAGGGTCAAACACAGTTCGGTGCCATGGGGTTGCGCCGCCTGCGCGGTGAGCGTGCCACCCATACTGGCGGCCAGCGTCTCACACAGGCTCAGGCCCAAACCCAGGCCGTCTTTTCGGGTGGTAAAAAAAGGCTCAAACACATGCGGCAAGGCATCGGCCGCAATGCCGGGGCCCGTGTCTCGCACCGTGAGGTGGCCAAGGTGGGCGCGACGCTCCAGCACCACCGTGAGCGCCCGGCGTGGCACCGGGACTTGCTCCAGCGCGTGAATGGCGTTGGTCAGCAGGTTGTGCAAAATTTGCTCCGAGGCAACCGCATCCGCCACCACGTCAAAAGGGGTGCCAATGCACTGCACTTGGGGTGTGATGTGCGCGCGCTGCAGCTCAGGCGCCAACAGGTCAAGCGCCTTGCGCACCAACGCCAGCGGGTTGAGTGCGTGGGTTTCGCTGGCCAAGCCGGGGCGCTCCACCGAGCGGCGCAAGCGGCCCAGCACGTCGGCGGCGCGGCGGGCTTGTTGCACGGTTTGCTGCAGGGCGTGCTGCACGTCTGCAGTTTCAATGGGGTCGTCTTGCAGCAGGCGTTGGGCGGCCTGCGAGGTGGCCAAGATGGCGGTCAGGGGCTGGTTCAGCTCGTGGGCCATGCCAGCGGCCAGTTCGCCCAAGGTGTTGAGCCGGGTGAGCTGGCCCATGCGCAAACGCGCCTCGGCCCGACGGCGGTTCTGGCTTTGCAAAATCAGCGCACGGGCGGTGGCCAGCAACACCGCCCAGGCCACCGCGACCGTGGTCATCAGGGCCCACGGCAAGGCAGACAGGCCCACATGCTGTTGAGAAACCACATCAAAAGGCTGACTCGGGCTGGCCAAGGTTTTGTGGGCCAAGAAGTTCCACCCCTGAGTGGTTGCAGCGCCGAGGGCACCGGCTTGCAGCACCAGCGTCTGCGTACCCTGCGTTAAAGCCACCTGCACCGGGCTGGTTGTGGCGTCCATCGGCCAATCGATCCACGGCACCATGCGCAGCGCATCAATGGTCAGGGCATAGCTGTTGGCCTGTCCCGCCAGAAGAACGCGGTATTGCTGGTGTGAGAAGTCGGCATCCACCAACACGGCGTGGTCTGCGCGGCGTGAGCGGTCTTGTGCTGACTGCAAAACAGGGTCTGGCCAAGGTTGGCTGGCCTCACTGCGCTGCACCGACAGGATGTGTGGATAAACCAAGGTCAAACGCTGCTCTGGATTTCCCGCGGCATCGGCGGAGCCCAGCAAGGCCAATGTCTGCAAAATCGCGTCGTGCTGCACGGCTTGCTGGCTCAGCAGCCGGTGGACGATGCGGGCGTCGGTGTCAAACGCGTCTTGAAGACGGATTAGCTCGGCCCGTGCCAACAGCCCAGCACCCACCAGTGCCCCCAGCAGCCATGCCAGCAGCCAAATGCCGTGGTGTTTCAGAAGGCGAGGCATGGTGGGGGTCGTCGACTCAACCCAGGTGCTTGCCAAAGAAGTGCAGCGTGCGGTCCCACGCTTGTTGCGCCCACACCGCGTCGTATTGGGTGGCCGGAATGCGACCCGGGCCTGCGGCAGTCTCGTTGGCGAAGGCGTGGTGGGCCAGGTAGCGGTGAAACTCAAAGTCCACCTTGGCGGCAGTCAACTTGGCCTCCAGCGCATCGATCATGTCGATTTTGAAGAACTCGTCTTGCGTGGCCCAGTGGCCTTGCAGTGGCGCGGTGATTTTGCTGGCGTCGATGTAGTCCAGCGGTGGGCAACCGTACCAAGTGACGCCCGCGTCAATTTCAGGCGACTGCGTGAGCGCCAAGAGCGTGAGCGCGCCACCCATGCAAAAGCCGGTCAGCCCCACCTTGGACGCACGGGCTTTGAGGAACTGCACGGCACCGCGAATGTCTTGCGAGGCGGCGTCGCTAAAGTCCAGGTCGGTCATGAGGTGGTGCGCCTCTTCTTGCTCCACGGTGCTTTTGCCACGGTACAGGTCAGGCACCAGCGCCTGAAAACCAGCCAGCGCCAGCCGGTCTGCCACGCCGCGAATCTGGTCGTTCAAGCCCCACCATTCTTGAATGACCACAATGGCCGGGGCGCCGTTGGAGTGGGCGGGTTCTGCCAAATAGCCCTGCACGGTTTGACCGTCCGGGCGCTGATAACTGGCCATATTTCCCATAACTGCTCCTGTAGATGAATGAAGATGATGGAGCATTCTCCTTTGATAAGGGCATCCGCTTGAACGACAAGGACATCCGCGCAAGCCCGCTGCGCTTAGCATTCACCCATGACCCGCCGCGACACAGCCACTGCCCGTCCCCCCTCAGTCAGCCCCCGCCGCGCCCAGACCATTGCCGCATGGGTGGCCGCACTGCGCCGCCAGGGCGATGCCGCCACCCTTCAAAGCCTGCCCCCGCTGATCGACGCTGATGCCGCCCACGTAATGGCGTTGCTGCGTGAAGACGCAGAACCCGCGTCACAGGCTGAAGAGCCCACCGAGCCGGGCACGGTCATCGGCCAGTTTCGCCCGCGCATCACCTTGCAAACGCTGGGCCGAGGCGAGGGCTTGCTGGGTCTCAAGCCACACGGCAAGCTGGCCGCACGCGCAGGCAGCGTGACCTTGGTTCAGGTGGATTGGACTTACCGCACCGAGACAGGCGCACAGTGGCACACCCCCGCCCCCACCTCGGTGCTCAACAGCCGCCCGGCTGCGGTGCAAGAGCTGTATGACACCGGCGGCCCGGTGCTTCGGATGCAGCGCAATTTGACGGCAGAAGCCGATGCGACCGACTTGCTTTGGGAACTCGGCTTGCTGCCCGTGTCGCCCCAGCAACTGCAGTGGCGCGACCGTGAAACCGGTGAGGCCGGACTGCCCCACGGGGGCGCAGTGTGGACGCTGGCGCAAGAAGCCTTCTTTGGTGATTTTTGGGCGGAACAGGTGCCGCGCCTGCAGCAAAAGGGCTGGCAGGTGGTGGTGCAGCCCGGCTTTGCCCATGAAAGCGTGCCGGTGACACGCTGGAAGCTGATCGTGCAGCCCGACACGGGCGAGCTGCTGGGTAAAGAGGTGGCTGGCCCGCTGGCCACACGCGAACGCCCGGTGCAAAAGCTGCACTTGCCCGAACGTGAAGGCGCGTGGCTGCTGAGCCTGGGTATCGAGATTGACGGTGAGATGCTGGACTTGGCCCCGCTGCTGGCCGACCTGCTCAAGCGCGACCCACGCTGGCTCCACGCCGCAAAAATCGCTGCCATTGACGACCATGCGCTGATCTCGCTGCGCGCACCAGGCGGGCGGCGCATCGACGCGCTGGCCGCACCGCTGAAAGCCATCATCGGCGCGATGGTCGATTTGCTCACCGACCCCCAGCGCGGCCACACATACGGCGAGCCACTGCACTTGGGCGCGTGGGAGGCGCGCCGACTGGACGCCTTGCGCAGTGCTTTGGTAGAAGCCCACCGCGTCGGCCCGCATGCTCAGTGGCAACTGGAAGGTGATGCGGGACTTGCCAGCTTGGCCAAGCGTTTGAAAACCATTGGCACACCGCAACCAGTAAGCGCCCCAAGGGGCTTGCAGGTGCAGTTGCGCGGCTACCAGCTAGACGGTGTGGCGTGGCTGCAGTACCTGCGTGCGCAGCACTTGGGCGGTATCTTGGCCGACGACATGGGCCTGGGAAAAACCGCACAGGCGCTGGCCCATGTGCTGCTAGAAAAGCAAAGTGGCCGCATGGACTTGCCCACCTTGGTGGTCGTGCCCACCTCGCTGGTGTTCAACTGGCAGGCAGAGG
>JBAQDW010000189.1:0-6743 GCA_049286445.1 Rhodoferax sp.
GCCCGCGACCTGTGCCTGGGGCTGGAAGTGGTCACCGCGCAGGGGGAAATTTGGCACGGTTTGTCGGGCTTGCGCAAAGACAACACCGGCTACGACCTGCGCGATTTGTATGTTGGGTCAGAGGGCACCTTAGGCATCATCACGGCGGCGACGCTCAAGGTGTACCCGCTGCCACGCGCCCGCCTCACCGCCTGGGCGGCGGTGCCTACGTTGGGCCACGCCGTTCAGTTGCTGGGGTTGGCGCACCGACATTTGGGTGCGGGCCTGACCGGTTTTGAGGTGATGGGGCAGTTTGCTTTGAGTTTGGTGGACAAGCACTTTCCCCAAATGCGAGTGCCGTTTCTGCACAGCAGCCCTTTTGGCGTGCTGCTCGAAAACTCCGACCACGAGTCCGAAGCGCACGCGCGAACTTTGTTTGAACAACTGTTAGAAACCGCCTTGGAGGCCGGGTGCGTGACGGATGCCGTGGTGGCTGAAAACCTCACCCAGGCGCAGCAGCTGTGGCACATCCGCGAAAGCATTCCGCTGGCGCAGTCGCATGAGGGGCTGAACATCAAACACGATATCTCCCTGCCCGTGTCAGCAATTCCCGAATTTGTGGCGGTTACCGATGCGTTGTTGGCCGCAGCCATTCCCGGCGTTCGGCTGGTGAACTTTGGTCATTTGGGCGATGGCAATTTGCATTACAACGTGCAAGCGCCGCAAGCCATGGACGCCGCCACGTTTCTGCGCACGCAGGAGGAACAGGTCAACACCATCGTCTTTGATTGCGTGACGCGCTTCAAAGGCTCCATCTCCGCCGAGCACGGTGTGGGCAGCCTCAAGGTGGAGCACCTGACCCACTACAAATCGCCCGTGGCGCTGCAGCTCATGGGTGCAATCAAAGCGGCGCTCGACCCGCAGAACCTGCTGAACCCGGGGCGCGTCCTTCGCGCTTAATCCCCCCAACTGTTCACCCCACGCTCGTTGAGGTGGGGCGGCCTGAACCGAACGGACACTGCTGTGGCGCACTTTCTGCTGCTTGTTGTCATCTACATCGCGTTTGTAAGCCTGGGTCTGCCCGATGGTGTGCTGGGCGTGGCCTGGCCGGCCATGCGCGCCGACCTCTCGCAACCCTTGGCGGCCGTGGGTTTGATCTCCATTGTGATGACGATTTGTGGCGCACTGGCTGCGGTGTACAGCGGGCGCGTCATCGCCCGTTGGGGCACGGGCGTCGTCGTGATGCTCAGCGGGGCGCTCACCGGCTTGGCGCTGCTGGGGTTTTCTTGGGCACCGTCCTTTGGGTGGCTGTTGGCTTTGGCGACCCTGCTGGGGCTGGGGGCCGGCGCGGTGGACACCGGTTTGAACCACTTTGTTGCCAAACACTATTCATCACGCCATATGAACTGGCTGCATGGCTTTTGGGGCGTGGGGGCCACGGCGGGGCCGTTCATCATGGGGTCGGCGCTGGCAAGCGATGCGGGTTGGTCGGGCGGTTACCAAACCATTGGATTAATTCAACTGTCATTGGCCTTGCTGCTCTTTACAGCTCTGCCGCTGTGGAAGCGAGAGTCCTCAGGCACCACCGACACCGACGCCGAGCACGCCGATCAGTTGAGCGGCTTCAAACCCGTCAACGCCTGGGCCGTATGGCTGGCACCCCTGGTTTTTCTGTTGTATGTGGCCTGTGAAATGGGCACCGCTTTGTGGGCGGCCAGTATTTTGATCACCTCGCGCCAAGTCGATGCACTCACCGCAGGCGTTTGGGTGTCGCTTTTCTTTGCCTCCATTACCGCAGGGCGATTTGGCATTGGCTTGGTGGCCAATCGTTTGGGCAACCGCCGGTTGGTCCGTGTTGGCCTGTTCACGGCGCTGGCGGGCGCCACGCTGTTCGCCATTCCCGTGCTGCCCTCTGCGGTGTCCCTCATGGGTTTGATGCTGATGGGGCTGGGTTGTGCGCCGGTGTACCCGTCACTGATGCATGAAACGGCCAAACGCTTCCCCCCGCTCACCGCTCGCCGGGTGATTGGTCGACAGCTCATGTTTTCTTACGCCGGTGGCTCAGTGGTACCCGCAGCGTTCGGCGTACTGGCCACCTACGCGGGCCTGGTTTGGGTCATGCCGGTGGTGGTGGTCTTGCTGATCGTGCTGCTGGCTATTACCAAGCGCCTCGACGCGGTCACTTAAAACGCCGTCGCCGTGAATCGACCCCTAAAATAAACGCTATTTTTTGCCCGTTTTCATGATGTCAATCCCCACCGCCATCCGCCCCATTCGCAGCCAGTACGAAGACTTCATGCGCCATGTGGCGACCCATGGCGTCTTCAAGTCAGACCGCACCGGCACCGGCACCAAGAGCGTGTTTGGCTACCAAATGCGGTTTGACCTGAACGAAGGTTTTCCGCTGGTGACCACTAAAAAAGTGCACCTGCGCTCCATCATTCAAGAGCTGCTGTGGTTTCTGACGGGCTCCAGCAACAACAACTGGCTCAAAGAGCGCGGCGTGAGCATTTGGGACGAATGGGCCCGCCCCGACGGCGATTTGGGCCCGGTGTATGGCGTGCAATGGCGCAGCTGGCCCACGCCAAACGGTGGCCACATTGACCAAATCGCCCAAGTCATCCAAACCCTCAAAAGCAACCCCGATTCACGGCGCATCATCGTCAGCGCCTGGAACGTGGCCGATCTGGACCAAATGGCACTCATGCCCTGCCACGCTTTTTTCCAGTTCTACGTGGCAGACGGCAAGCTCAGCTGCCAGTTGTACCAGCGCAGCGCCGATATTTTCTTGGGCGTGCCTTTCAACATTGCCAGTTACGCCTTGCTCACCCACATGGTCGCGCAGCAGTGTGATTTGGCAGTGGGCGAGTTCATCTGGACGGGCGGCGACTGCCATATCTACAGCAACCACCAAGAGCAAGTGGCACTGCAACTCAGCCGCGCCCCCTTGGCTTACCCCACGCTGCACATCAAACGCCGCCCGGCCTCAATCTTTGACTTTGAGTACGAGGATTTTGAGGTGCAAAACTACGCCTGCCACCCTGCCATCAAGGCTGTGGTGGCGGTGTGATCACACGCCCCGGCCGGCCTCGTTGCGGGCCATTGCCCACCTTATTTCTCCTGCCATTGCCACCTCGACCGGTCGTCCTATGGGCATTGGTCGGTCTGCTTTAACCACCTGACAACCGGCTCCCACACCGTGAACCTGAACCTCATTTTTGCCCGTGCTTCCAACGGCGTCATTGGCCTCAACAACGCCATGCCCTGGCATTTGCCGGAAGACTTGGCGCACTTCAAACGCCACACCTTGGGCTGCCCGGTGATCATGGGGCGCAAAACCTGGGATTCGCTGCCCCCCCGGTTTCGCCCGCTGCCCGGACGTCTGAACATTGTGCTCACCCGCCAGCCCGATTGGCAGGCCGATGGCGCCTTGCGCGCTGGTACCTTGCAAGAGGCCTGCGCCCAGTGCCCTGTGAGCAGCGAGGTTTGGGTGATGGGCGGCGCCGAGGTCTACGCCCAAGCTTTGCCGCTGGCCAGCCGTGTCATCGTGACCGACATTGAAGCCCACTTTGAGGGCGACGCCTATGCGCCCGAGTTAGGCCCAGAATGGCTTGAGACCCACAGAGAACGCCATGCGTCCAAGGTGGGTCTGGATTTCAGTTTTGTGACCTACGAGCGACAAGCCCTTCATTGAACTATGATTTTGATAGCTACTTATCCAGCCTGGACTAGGGCTAGAGGACGTTTTTATATCGGAGACCACCGAAATCAATTCTTCCCGAGTTGCGAATGCAAAACGACTTGGCGGAAGTGACTCGGATCAAATTGAACAACAGCGCGGTTTCAGGCGCTTGGTGAATTTCATCCGTGGCTCACATCAAGCCCTTTAGTTCGCAGCACGTGGAGGCCGCTTGTCGGGTGCTTGCAGACACCGAACGAGGTCTGACGGGCGCGCAGATCAAGCGTCTGTTGCAGTAACCCAAGCGTATAAATCATCCAGGTCTTCGGTCGTCAGCGTCGGTTTGGCCAGCAAGCGTGCCACAGCATCGCTTTGCCATGAGGACAGTCCTTGGGCCCAACCCAGTATTTCCTGCAGTATCGACATTGAGTCTCCTCCAGTTATCGCTGTCGCCGTCCCTTTCGGGCTGACTCAGCATCTGAAAGCCGGGTTTGTTCACAGCCCTATTTTTCTATCTAATCTTCCTTTCTGGTCCCCGATGTCGAGGATGAGTACCGTCCGGCGAACACCAACGAGGTGCGGCAGGCCTTGATCCACTACCTTGCCTAAGGGTGGCGGTCAATAATAACTTCGATTTGCACGATAACAACAACAATGTTATCGTGCAATCATTGAGTTATGAATTTCAATTGCCGTGCCCACTCTTGCCACCCGCGCTCAGAACTACCTGCATGAAACTCTCGGCGTCTCCACGTCGAGCCATAAGCCTTGGGCGGGCCTGGAGAGGCTGCCCTATTTTTTGCGCGACGCCTTCGATTTCTGGCAATTGGACATCCTTGGCCACAAGGTCTTGCTGGCCCTAGAGCGAAATCCAGACAAACCGTCCATTGCCGATATCCGGAATCGGTTGGACAAGTTGAGGTCGGTAGCGGGACACCCTGTGGTCTATGTGACGGAGGCACTCGCCTCCTACGAACGCAAACGCCTGATCGCACAAAAAGTGCCATTCATTGTTCCTGGCAATCAGCTCTATCTGCCCGACCTGGGGCTGGACCTGCGTGAATACTTCCGCCAGCGCCCCAGCTCGACGGACGTTCCACTCAGCCCTTCTGCTCAGGCCATGTTAATCACCGCCTTGCTGCGCCCTCACTGGGAGGCCGAATGGCATCCTGCAGAGACAGCCGCCACTCTGGGCTACACCCCCATGACGCTGTCGCGCGCCGTGCGGGAACTGGTGGCGGCAGGACTTGCACAGGCCCACAAGGCCGGCCGGTCCCAGTACCTGAACATGACATATTCTGCACATGAGACGTGGGAGCAAGCACTGCACCTGCTGCGCAATCCCGTGCAGCGCACCATCTGGATACCCGCGCAGACTCGCACGGAACTGCCTGTGCGGGTGGCGGGCCTGAGCGCGCTAGCGCGCCTTTCGATGCTCACGGAACCCAGATCGCCGGTATTCGCCATGAGCCGCACCGCATGGCTGGCACGCAAGGCAAACATCGTCGAACTTCCGGAAACCATGCCAGGCGCATGCGAATGGCAGTTGTGGAGCTACACCTCGACACTGCAGCCGGACAGCGACACGGTGGACCCTCTCTCGCTCATACTGAGTTTGCGGGATAGCACCGATGAACGTGTCCAAAGCGCGCTGGAGGCATTAAAGGAACAATTGCCATGGTGAAAGGACTGGATGTTTTCCGGGCATGGTTCGCCAACTACCCAGACCAATACATCCTGATCGGCGGCACTGCGGCCACCTTGGCAATGGAAGAGGCAGGGCTGGACTTCCGCGCCACCAAGGATCTGGATGTCGTGCTGCATGTCGAGGCGCTGACGCCAGCCTTCGGCGAAACCTTCTGGCGGTTCATCGAAGCCGGTGGCTATGAAATCCGGCAGGCCAGCGACACAGGCGAGCCGGCCTTCCACCGTTTTCAGAAGCCGACAGACAACAGCTTTCCGGTCATGGTCGAACTGTTCTCCCGTGTGCCCGACAGCCTGCGGCCCATCGAGAATGGACGGCTCACGCCGATTCCTTTCTACGAAGCGGTTTCAAGCCTGTCGGCCATCCTGCTCGATGATGCCTACTACGCATTCATCATGGCCGGCCGCCGCGAGATTGATGGCTTGACTTGGATCGGCGAGGATCGCCTCATCCCGTTGAAAGCCATTGCCTGGCTGGACCTGAGTGCTCGCCGAGAACAAGGCGAACAGGTGGATACCAAGAGTATCCGCAAACACGCCAACGATGTGCTGCGACTTTCGCAATTGCTCGCCCCCGCTACGCGCATCCCTCTCGAAGCGAAAATCGCAAATGACATGAGAAGATTTTTGGATGCGGCGGTAGCCGACGACTCCATCGACCCCAAGGCCTTGGGGCTCGGTCGGGCGCCCCTCGCCGATTTTCTGGGCCGGATCGCACAGGCATATGAACTCCAGGATGGAGAGGCCTCGTGAACGGATTGATTTCGTAAGGACAGAAGAGCAGGTTGCCCTCGGCTCGTTACCCAAAGGGTTTTAAGAGACTTCAGTTGGGGGCCTCGAAAGACCAAAAATATATTTTCAATATTTAAAATCAATAGGATTGATTGCTTATGAAATTTGCCACTTGGAATGTCAACTCTTTAACCGTTCGCCTGCCCCAGGTGCTGGACTGGCTGGCGGGGAATCCCGTTGACGTGTTGGTGCTGCAAGAACTCAAAATGACGGACGACAAGTTTCCGGCAGACGCGTTCCGGCAAGCCGGTTACCACGCGCAGTGGTTTGGCCAAAAAACCTACAACGGCGTGGCCTTGTTGTCGCGCAGCCCGGCGGACCAGGTGGTCAAAAATATTCCCGGTTTTGACGATGACATGGCGCGGGTCATCTCCGGCACGGTGAACGGTGTGCGCGTCATTGGGGGCTACTTTCCCAATGGCCAAGAACCGGGCAGCGACAAGTTTGAATACAAGATGAACTGGCTCAAAGGCCTGCGTGACTGGGTTCGCGCCGAGTTGCTCATTCACCCCAAGCTGGTGCTCATGGGGGACTACAACATCACCTTCGATGACGCCGACGTGTGGGACCCCGTGGGTTTGCAAGACAC
>JBAQDW010000190.1:0-9793 GCA_049286445.1 Rhodoferax sp.
AGCGCACCGGCACAGCAATGTGCCATCCGGATGGCCGCGCGCAACCAGCGAGCCAATTGCCCAGCCACTGCCCAGTAAATCGCCGCCACCATGTTCACCATACACGCGATGGTCGGCAAACGGCGGAGTCAAATCAATATGCCGCGGCTAGACGCTTACGTACCATCGACCTCGATTTGAGTGATACTGGCCGGACCCATTGTCTCGGGGGTGTACGGTCTCAGCCGCCCGTTGTGGTTTTCATTGAGTCCACTCTCCCAAGCGCAGTACGACTGGGCAAAGTACCCCTTGGCATTCAGACATTTCTCCATGAACGCGTGCTCTGCCAACGCTTTGCCGTTGTCAAAGGGGATCGTCTTGCAGCGTGCTTTGGGGGGCGACTCAGACCAATGACTGGGCAGCCCACCTTTGCGCTGGCGCATCTGGGTAAGAGGGCTGCCAGGCTGCAACGTGCCTTGCGCCTCACTCGCGTTAACAGGACGCCTTGCTGGCCTAGTAAAGCGTCAACTTGATTTGTGCCCGCCGGGCTGAATTTGCACCACGATGCGATCCCCAGCGCTCGCGGCGGTAGGCACCACCGAAATTTGGAGAGAAGCATTCGCGCTCTTACAGCACCGAGCATTCTCACCCTCAGCGAAGACGAGCAAGAGCCTCTCATTGGGCTCGTCCACACAGGTGTGTAACAACCGCAACACCCCTACCCAAGGCGCGCTGTAAGCCACATGCTCGCCAGAAAAGGCCCGCCGCTTGTGCCACCAAAATAGATATTCGGCACACCTCATAACCTGGGTTATGGCTGACCATCGTCGAACGGGGCGTTCGACGTCTTGGGCCAAACGGTTTTCAAGAAGAGGATTTCCATCAAGGCGCCGGCCCATGGCGACCTATCAGCAAAGTACGGCGCGCCTTGTGCGTGACGGCGGTGTGTCGTGTGGCCGGAAGACTTGAATCAGGCTACTTATGCAGGGTTTCGCTAGAGGGGGGGGGGCCGCTGGGGGTGTCTAACGGGGAGCAAGCCGGATCGCACCATCCAAGCGAATGACTTCTCCATTGAGCATATCGTTCTCAAAAATATGAACAGCCAACTTGGCATAGTCTTGTGGCGTTCCCAAGCGCGATGGGAAGGGCACGCTGGCTGCCAGCGCGTCCTGAACCGCTTGTGGCATGCCGAACATCATGGGTGTGCCAAAAATGCCAGGGGCAATCGTCATATTACGGATCCCGTTGCGGGCGAGATCGCGTGCGATGGGAAGCGTCATTCCCACAATGCCCCCTTTGGATGCGCTGTAGGCGGCTTGTCCCATTTGACCATCGTAGGCTGCAACTGAGGCGGTCGAAATCATCACACCCCGCTCGCCGGTGGTCTCTGGCTCGTTTTTGCACATGGCTTCGGCAGCAAGTCGAATCATATTGAAGCTACCCACCAAATTCACGGTGATGCATTTAGTGAACACGTTTAAGGTGTGAGCGCCATTTTTTCCCACTGTTTTCTCTGCCGGTGCAATGCCTGCGCAGTTGACCAATCCCATCAACTTACCCAAGGACGTGGCCGTCGCAACGACTGCCATTGCGTCGGATTCATTGCTCACATCGCATTTGACGAAGGCGCCTCCAATGTCTTTGGCAACCGCTTCGCCTTTATCGGCTTGCATATCTGCAATCACCACTTTGGCACCTCGTTTTGCGAGTAATCGGGCAGTACCTTCGCCCAATCCTGAGGCTCCACCTGTCACGATAATTACTTTGTCTGCGATGTCCATGTTGTGTCCTTAGAAGTCATTGACGTTAACGTAAACGTCAATTATGGGGCTATATTATTTGCTTCTTTCCAGGACTCCAAAAAGACAGCGTAATCTCAGGCTATAATTTAATTCTGCAATTAAACAAGCAGGCGCGTAGCTCAGCTGGTTAGAGCACCACCTTGACATGGTGGGGGTCGTTGGTTCGAGTCCAATCGCGCCTACCAGTGGTTTTATCTGAAGTTAACCAGACTCAGAGTACATAAAAACACTGACATTTCAAGATCCGAATCAGGTTGATGCCGATTCGGATTTTTTGTTTCTGCCATGATTTTGGTGAATCGACGATTGCGGTTTTCGTTGGCCAACGCTCAAGCAAAAACGATTCCATTCATTTCCTGTGTTATTCGCGTGGTGCACAGTCGTTGACCTGTACTGACTCTTTAGAATGTGTTGCACTGCAACAGAATAAAACCGGACTCAGCAGAGTCGGAGAGAACGAATGCAAAGCAAGAAAAGAACCGGTGGTATCACTGATCAACGTGTCATCAAAAAATACCCCAATCGACGGCTTTACGACACTGATACCTCTAGCTACATCACTCTGTCTGAAGTGAAACAACTGGTCATGGGCAGTGAACCGTTCGTTGTGCTTGATGCAAAGACGTCAGAAGACCTGACGCGCAGCATTCTGCTTCAAATCATATTGGAGGAGGAGTCAAATGAGTCTCCTATGTTTACAGCGCCTGTTTTGGCCAGTGTGATTCGGTTTTATGGACATGCCATGCAGGGCTTCATGGGGGGCTATTTGGAGAACAACATTCAGTCGCTAATGGATGTTCAAAGCAAGTTTTCAGAGCAATCTAAAACCTTGACGCCTGAGATGTGGTCAAAATTTGTAGCAATGCAGTCGCCTGCTTTGCAGGCCATGATGGGGGGGAGCTTGGAGCAATCGAAGAATATGCTCCAGCAAATGCAAGAACAAATGCAAAAGCAAACCAACCAAATGCTGGATGCCTTTGGCATAAAGCATTGATTGAAAAAAATTTCAAATCCATTGGCATCAGAGTGAAACAATGAGTACAACTATCAATACACCGGTTAACAAGGCACCCAAAGTCGGGTTTGTCAGTTTGGGCTGTGCCAAGGCGCTAACTGATTCAGAGTTGATTCTGACCCAGCTCAATGCAGAGGGTTACCAAACGTCCAAAACTTTCCAAGGCGCCGACTTGGTCATTGTCAATACCTGCGGTTTTATCGACGATGCTGTGAAAGAAAGTTTGGACACGATTGGTGAAGCCCTTGCAGAAAATGGCAAAGTGATTGTGACGGGGTGTTTGGGAGCGAAGGCGGGTGAGGGTGGTGGCAATTTGGTACGTCAAATGCACCCAAGTGTTCTGGCTGTCACGGGACCACAAGCCACGCAGGAGGTGATGGACGCCGTTCATGCCAACCTACCCAAGCCGCATGATCCATTCATTGACTTGGTGCCAAATTCTTTCGGCGTTGCAGGTATCAAGTTGACGCCGAGGCACTACGCGTACATCAAAATAAGTGAAGGCTGCAACCACCGGTGCACTTTTTGCATCATTCCATCCATGCGGGGTGATCTGGTGTCTCGACCCATCGGAGATGTCCTTCAAGAGGCCAAGGCTCTGTTTGAAGGTGGTGTCAAAGAGCTGTTGGTTATCAGTCAGGACACATCGGCTTATGGTGTGGATGTCAAATACCGAACTGGCTTCTGGAATGGTAAACCGATCAAGACGCGGATGCTGGATCTGGTTGATGCGCTGGGGGAGATCGCAGAGGGTTACGGTGCCTGGGTTCGACTGCATTATGTTTACCCGTATCCAAGTGTTGATGACATCATTCCTTTGATGGCGACGGGGAAAGTATTGCCTTATCTGGATGTGCCGCTTCAGCACAGTCATCCTGATGTTCTGCGACGCATGAAGCGCCCAGCCAGTGGCGAGAAAAATCTGGAGCGAATTCAGCGATGGAGAGATGTTTGCCCCGAAATTGTGATTCGAAGCACTTTCATTGCCGGTTTTCCAGGCGAAACGGAAGCAGAATTTTCACACTTGCTTGAATTTATGCAAGAAGCAAAGATTGACCGGGCTGGGTGCTTCGCCTACAGCCCCGTGGATGGCGCTGTCGCCAATGCCATTCCAGGCATGCTGCCACTTGAGGTGAGGGAGGAGCGCCGAGCTCGTTTTATGGCTGTGGCCGAAGCTGTTTCAGCGGCCAAACTGCAGGATCGAATCGGGGCGACCATGCAAATTTTGGTTGACTCTGCGCCCGGTATGGGTAAAAAAGGTGGCGTTGGGAGGTCGTATGCTGACGCGCCTGAGATCGACGGTGTAGTTCGTCTGTTGGCGCCAGAAAAGATCAGCAAGACGCTGAAAGTGGGGGAGTTTACTAAGGCGAGGATTGTGGGCGCACAAGGGCACGATTTGGTTGCGCAGCCTTTTTAAATCATCCTCTATCCGCTTTGGCAAGGTAAGACGGCCACGGCCGTTTCACCTGCTCTCACTGCTGTACTGCTTGGCAGCAGTTCGCCTTTTACTTGGCTCAGAGAAAGCGCTTGCACCGTGTTTTCATAGCTATGAAGCAAAGAAAAAGCCCCTTGTTTTCACAAGGGGCTTTCAATTTTTTGGTGCCCGGAAGAGGACTCGAACCTCCACACCTTGCGGCACACGGACCTGAACCGTGCGCGTCTACCAATTCCGCCATCCGGGCATTCGAAAATTATAGCATAGCGTTTGGCGAAAAATTGCCATCTATACATGGCGTAAAAGTAGTGAAGTTGAGCTTTATGCCTTAGGATGACTTATCCCTAGATAAGACGGTAAGTTGTAAATTTCAATTGAATTTTTCGCGAAGTTTTTTCTCGTGGCGAACCTGGGGCTTGCGCTCTCTTCGCCGTCAAAAAGTACTGGAAAGAGAGTGATCTATCAAACACAATAGCCAAACCAGCGCACCACTGGATGAAATGACAGGTGTGGTTCAGGGCCACAGAGACGGGCACGGTTTCGTCACTCGTGATGATGGCGGGCCAGACATCTATCTCGCACCCAATGAAATGCGAGCGGTCTTGCACAAAGATCAGGTCAAAGTCCGGGTGGTGCGAAGTGACCGAAAGGGACGGCCCGAAGGGCGGGTTCTTGAGATCATTGAACGATCTAACCAACCCATTATTGGCCGCCTTCTATTAGAGAGTGGTATTTGGATTGTTGCCCCAGAAGACAAGCGCTATGGGCAGGACATCATGATTCCTAAAGCGGCAACGGGTGCGGCCAAACCGGGTCAGGTGGTCGTTGTTGAATTGACAGAGCCACCCTCTCTGTTTGGGCAACCGGTGGGGAGAATCAAAGAGGTTTTGGGAGAAATTGACGATCCGGGCATGGAAATCGAAATTGCGGTTCGCAAATACAGTGTTCCCTATCAATTTTCTGAGGAGTGCATTGCGTTGGCGCGGACGTTGCCCGACAAAGTGCAGCCGCAGGACAAGGGGCATCGCGTTGACCTGACCGATGTGCCGTTGGTCACGATTGATGGCGAGGATGCGCGAGATTTCGATGATGCTGTTTATTGCGAACCCACCCCCATAGGCCGGGGAAAATCAGCTGTGAAGGGCTGGCGTTTGTTGGTCGCCATTGCTGACGTCAGTCATTACGTGCAGACGGGCTCTGCCATTGATATTGACGCTTATGACCGAGCCACCAGCGTGTACTTTCCACGGCGGGTCATTCCCATGTTGCCGGAAAAGCTCTCGAACGGTCTTTGCTCGCTCAACCCAGATGTTGAACGCCTGTGCATGGTGTGCGACATGGTGGTGACGCAGGACGGGGAAGTGTCTGCTTACCAGTTTTATCCCGCAGTGATGTGGAGTCATGCGCGCTTCACCTATACCGAGGTGGCGGCGATTTTGGCCAATACCCAAGGGCCCGAGGCACTGAAGAGAAAAGCGCGGGTTGGTGATTTGATCAATTTGTACGACGTGTACCACGCCTTGTTGAAGTCCCGGGTGCGCCGTGGAGCAGTGGATTTTGAGACGGTTGAGACACAAATTGTGTGCGATGAAGTCGGTCACATTGAGCGAATTATTCCTCGCACTCGCAACGATGCGCACAAATTAATTGAAGAAGCGATGCTCGCTGCGAATGTCTGCAGCGCAGATTTCATTGCACAAAGCAAACATGCGGGTCTGTTTCGCGTTCATGAAGGGCCGACGCCTGAAAAGAAGGAGATTCTTCGCAACTACCTGAAGGTCACAGGCGTGGGCTTAACCATTTCTGATGACCCATCGCCGGGTGAATTTCAAGCCATTGCGAATGCGACGAAGGACCGGCCCGATGCCACGCAGATTCACTCCATGCTGCTGCGGTCGATGCAACAGGCCATTTATACGCCGGTGAATGGCGGGCATTTTGGATTGGCGTTTGACGCCTACACCCACTTCACCAGCCCCATTCGTCGCTACCCCGATTTGTTGGTTCACCGGGTCATTAAATCTATTTTGGGTAAGACGAAGTACAAGCTGCCAGGACTGCCAACGCCGGGCGAGGCCCATGCCAAGCTCTCCCGTCGGCTGGAAAAAGGGGCCTCAGCGAAGACCTCTGAGACGGGCGAGAAGCCGAAAAAACCCAGTGCTGAGACGCAGGCTTGGCAGGCAGCCGGGCTGCACTGCAGCGCCAATGAGCGGCGTGCAGATGAAGCCAGTCGTGATGTTGAGGCATGGCTGAAATGCAAGTACATGCACGAACATCTGGGCGAGGAATTCAGTGGGGTGGTGACCTCGGTGACCAACTTCGGGGTTTTTGTGACTTTGGATGCCATGTATGTCGAGGGCTTGATTCACATCACGGAGCTGGGCGGAGAGTACTACCGATTTGATGAGGCGCGACAGGAGCTGCGGGGTGAGCGGTCTGGTATGCGTTATGCCATCGGCTCGCGGGTGCAAGTGCAGGTGAGTCGCGTTGACTTGGATGGGCGTCGAATTGACTTTAGACTTTTGCAGGATGACGAGGGGTTGTCCCGTCGGGGACTGAAGGACGGTTCGCCAACAGGCAAGGAAAAAAATCAAACGGAACGGCTCAGTCGAGACAGTCAATCCCCGTCCTCCCGAACCGCGAGAAAAGTGTCGGAGCCTCTGCCCAGCAATTCACCCGCTGGAAAGCGTCGCCCTGGAAAAAAAGCGGTGAAATCTGAGGGCGTTAAAAGTAGCGACAAAGGCCGGGGGGCGCGTCGCAGAACCTGAATCGCGCGCAACGTCTTGGTTGACCTCCTTCAACCTTAGGCACCGGTTTTTAATTGAGGGCGAGCGGTGCTGTTGTCCATCAGGTAGATCAGGTCGCATGGTGTCGGTGAACCGGAACTGCCTTTGGACGTCAGAACGTTTGTGGTGGATTGCCCGCCGTGGCAGGTTCTGGTCGCGGCCATAACCATGCTGACGGGACCACGGTTCGAGCGACTGTCCTTGACGGCATAGCCGGGGATACACTTTGCGCCGTGTCACTACTTAAATCTGCCTCTGTTGTCTCGCTCCTGACGTTGGTGTCCCGAATCACGGGGTTGGCGCGCGAGCTGCTGATTGCCTCTACCTTTGGCGCCAATGCGATGACGGACGCCTTTAATGTGGCGTTCCGAATTCCTAACTTGTTCCGGCGCTTCTTTGGCGAAGGGGCATTCAGCCAAGCCTTTGTTCCCGTTTTGGCGGCCTCCAAAGCCCAGCACGGTGATTTGGAAACCCGTTTTGTCATTGACCGTGTGGCCACCGTGCTCACTTGGGCACTGATGGTGATCAGCATTATTGGCGTCGCCGCGGCTCCGGTCATGGTCTGGGCCATGGCCAGTGGCTTGAAACAAGACCCAGTCGGTTTTGAGATTGCCATTGTGATGACCCGCTGGATGTTCCCCTACATCGCCTTCATGTCTTTGGTCGCGCTGGCGGCGGGCGTATTGAACACTTGGAAGCGCTTTGCGGTGCCTGCGGCGACCCCGGTGCTGCTGAACCTGTGCATGATTGGTGCCGCCTGGTTGGGCGCGCCGTGGTTCGAACAGCTGGGGCTTGAGCCTATTTATGCGTTGGCGGGTGGGGTGTTGGCTGGCGGTGTTTTGCAACTGGGTGTGCAACTGATGGCTCTGAAGCGAATGGGCCTGGCCCCGCGGATTGGCTTGGGGTGGCAGCAACTTCGCACGGCTTGGTCTGATCCCGCCACTAAAAATATTCTTCGCTTGATGGGCCCCGCCTTGCTAGGGGTCAGCGTGGCCCATATATCGATGCTGATCAATACCCAGATCGCGTCCCACTTGGCTGCTGGCAGCGTGAGTTGGATTACTTATGCTGACCGGTTAATGGAGTTTCCCACCGCCATGTTGGGCGTGGCGATGGGGGTCGTGCTCATGCCTCAGTTGGCATTGGCCCGTGCCGCTGGCGATGCGGACAAGTACTCGGGCATGCTGGATTGGGGCTTGCGGTTGGTGGTATTGCTGGCCTTGCCCTGCGCCGTGGCCTTGCTCTTGTTCGCCAAGCCGCTGGTGGCGGTGCTGTACCACTATGGCGCCATGACCGATCGTGACGTCCAGCAAATTACCTATGCATTGATGGGTTGGGGGGTGGGCCTGGTTGGCATCGTGGCCATCAAGGTGCTGGCGCCCGGATACTACGCCAACCAGGACACCAAAACCCCTGTGCGTATTGCGGTGGCTGTTCTGGTCGTCACCCAGCTGTTAAACCTGGTTTTGGTTCCTATTTTTGCCCACGCCGCACTCACTCTGTCGATTGGCATTGGGGCCATGATCAACGCCACTTGGTTGCTGGTGGGGCTGCTGCGCCGAGGCAGCTACAAACCTGAACCGGGGTGGGGTGTGTTCTTTTTGCAAGTGATTGCCGCCTGTGCACTGCTTGCGATTTTCCTGATGTGGGCCAATGGCGCATTTCAATGGACTGAGTTGCGCGCCGAGAGTTTAAAGAGAATTGGGCTTCTAGCCCTTATCCTGTCTGGTAGTGGTGCTATTTATCTAATAGCAATCGTTGCCTCTGGCCTGAATTTGAAGCAATTCTTGAGGCGCTGATGACGGGTGCCACAGCGCGATTCATGCATGGGCGCAGTGAGACAGGTTGGCCAGTTCGTTATAGGATGTTTTCATGAAAATGTCGTTTTCCATTCCCACTCCCTTGTCGTATTTCAGCAACCTCGTGATGAGTGACGTTGAGTTTCCCTTGCTGGAAGCGGCCATCAGCTTGGCCCAGGACGACTACCCTGAGTTGGATGTGCAGCAGGTTTTGAGTCAAGTTGACCACTTGTTGGCACGGGTTAAACGCCGTATTCCTGCGGATGCAGGGTCATTGCAAAAATTACGTTCCTTGAATCAATTTTTTTACCGAGACTTGGGCTTTTGCGGCAACGTTAACGATTACTACGACCCAGACAATAGTTTTATCAATGTGGTTTTGGTCACTCGGCGTGCCATTCCGATCTCACTTGCGGTGGTGTGGATGGAGTTGGCCCAAGGCTTGGGACTGTCAGCGCGTGGCGTCGGATTCCCCGGACATTTCATGATGAAGGTGAATCTGTCTGAAGGACAAGTGGTGATGGACCCGTTGGATGGCCAGTCGCTGAGTCGGGAGAACTTGGCTGAGCGCCTGGACCCCTACCGTCGGCGAACTGGTTTGGCCGATGAATTTGAGGCGCCTGTGGGTTTGTATTTACAAGAAACGCGCCCCAGGGACATCATCGCGCGCATGCTTCGCAATTTGAAAGACATTTATTCAAGCCAAGAAGACTGGCCGCGTCTGATCGCTGTCCAAAACCGGTTGCTAATCTTGCTCCCACAGTCGTGGCCAGATTACCGGGACCGGGGCTTGGCCCACGCACAGCAGGGTGGCACTGCGCTGGCGGTGGCAGATTTGGACACGTACTTGCAGCACGTTGACAACGCCGTCGATTTACAGGCCATCGCGATGCGGGTAGAAGAGTTGCGCCGGGCAACCAATTGACAGCTCGGGGAAACGCTGATGAACAGGAGAATGAAATGAAAGCTGTGTTCGC
>JBAQDW010000191.1:0-21796 GCA_049286445.1 Rhodoferax sp.
AAGGGTCGTCATAGCTGGGAAAAATGCTGGCCAAACTGCGCCAGCCTTCAGGGGCGTAACCAAGACCAAATTGCTTGGCCACTTGCCCGGAAAGTCCCCGGGCTTTGAGGTAGTCGATCGCTTTGGCTGACTCTTTCAGCCCACGCTTGTAGGCCTGGCATGCTTTTTCTAACACATCGTTGAGGGTATGTTGTTTCTGCTTCTGCTCAGCGGCGCGGGCACGGTCTTGCGGGCTGGCATCGTCTTCGGGTACCTGCAATCCATATTGCTGGGCCAAGTCGGTCACCGCCTCGACAAAACTCATGCCAGCGTGATCCATCAGGAAGCTAATGGCATTGCCGTTTTTTCCACAACCGAAGCAGTGGTAAAACTGTTTGATTGGGCTCACGGAGAAGGAGGGCGATTTTTCTCCGTGAAAAGGGCACAGGCCCATGAAGTTCGCACCGCCTTTTTTGAGCTGCACATAACGACCCACGATTTCAACGACGTCAGTTCGCGCGATGAGCTCTTGTATAAAAGTCTGAGGAATAGTCACAGCAAGTATTGTGGCCCAGGCTTTGTCATTGGTCGCAACGATGCCATCCACGCCAAAGAGGTCGTGGCGCGCCGCCCGCGTGTCGGCGTAGTGATTCCATTTTCAGATCGATAGGAGCTTAGGCACCAAGCCGCAGACCGTGCAGAGGCACGGCAAGGCGAAGCAACAACAATCCTATTGATAGGGAGTTGGAATGAGGGGCGTTAATTAGCGTGGATTGGTTTTAACACCGTGTGCTGGTCGCTCAGGATTGACGACAGGGGAGTGGAGAGGAACAAGGTAAAAGTTGTAAGCTTTTTGGCTCTCTAGCCCAGTCACCACATGCGGTGGCAGCTCTCAATTTTGTAGTAAACCCTAAAGGGCTGCTAGCATATTGCGCTATGACGCCATGCCCCCAACTTGACCCTTCTGCTCCGCTGATTTTTATCATCAATGCCGCCTCGGGTAGCAGCAATGCCGATGCCAAGCGGGCCGTGATTGAGCAAGCCTTGCAAGCGGCTGGCCGCAAGGGGGACTTGCGCTTTGCCCAGGCTGCCGAGCTAGACAGCGTGGCCCGCGAAGCTGCTGCTACCGCTTTGGCTACTCGCTCGGCGGTCGTCGCGGTGGGGGGCGACGGCACGATCAACGCGGTGGCCCAGGCGGTACACGCGGCCGGCTGCGTGATGGGGGTGGTGCCGCTGGGGACGTTTAACTACTTCGCGCGCACCCACGGTATTTCGACCGATCCGGCCGTTGCCGCGCAGATGCTCATGCAAGTGGCACCGACTCCGGTGCAGGTCGGCACGGTCAACGGCCATATTTTTTTGGTCAATGCCAGCTTGGGTTTGTACCCGGTGCTGCTGCAAGACCGCGAAACGTTCAAGTCCCGCTTTGGCCGCAGCCGTTGGATAGCGCTGGGCGCGGCGTGCATGACCCTGCTGCGTATGCACCGCCAACTGAAACTGCGCATCGACGAGGGCGGCGTGGTGCGCGACGTGCGCACACCCACCTTGTTTGTGGGCAACAACTGGCTTCAGTTGGAGCAGGTGGGCTTGAGCCTGAGCGCCCATTCAGCGCAGCCTTTGGACGATGGCCGCATTGCCGCCGTCATGCTCAAGCCCATCGGCACGCTGGCAATGGTGGGCCTGATGCTGCGGGGTGCCATGGGGACGCTGGGCGACGCCGAGAATGTGGAGAGCTTTGCTTTTTCCAATATGGTGGTCAAGCCCGACCGCCGCAAGATCAAGGTGGCTTATGACGGCGAGGTGACGCACCTGCGTACCCCAATTGAGTTTCGCGTGGCGTCGCAGCCCTTGTATCTGCTCAAACCCATTGGAGGCACGCGTTTATGACCGTGCTGTTGCAGATCTCTGACCCGCATTTCGGGACCCAGAAAACCCCCGTGGTGGAGGCACTGGTCGCGCTGGCGCTGCAGCAGCGGCCCCATCTGGTGGTGTTCTCGGGCGACATTACCCAACGCGCACAGGCGGCCCAGTTCCATGCGGCACGGGCTTTCAAGGACAGGCTGGGTGCGCCGCTGTTGGCCATTCCAGGTAACCACGACATTCCCTTATTCAACCTGTGGGCGCGCTGGCGCCACCCGTATGCCGGGCACTGCGCGGCTTTTGGGGCTGATCTGGAGCCGGTGTTTCGGTCTGCCGACGTGCTGGTGATTGGCGTGAACACCACGCGTGCGTACCGGCATAAAAACGGCGAGGTGTCGCCTGCACAGATCGACCGCGTGGCCTCCTTACTGGAGGGGGCAACGGCGGCGCAACTGCGCGTGGTGGTGGTGCACCAGCCTATTGCCGTGCCGCGGGCGCAGGATGCACACGACCTGCTGCGTGGACACGCCCCGGCGCAGCAGGCCTGGGCGCGTGCGGGTGCCGATGTGGTGATGGGAGGGCATATTCATCTGCCGTATATCTTGCCGTTGCCAGGTTTGGCGCGCGCAATGTGGGCGGTGCAGGCGGGTACGGCGTTGTCTAGCCGGGTGCGTGCGGGTGCACCCAACTCGGTCAACCTGCTGCGGTGGCAGCCGGGCGAGCGCACCTGCCAAGTTGAGCAATGGGACTTTGCGGCGGACGCCGGTGTTTTTGCCTGTGCCAAAGTCACCACTCTGCTGGTAGACCGGGGGCTTGATGTCAGTTGATCTGTTGGTTGGGGTGCCGTGGGCGGGAGAGCATGCGCTGGAGATTTTTGGGGGGCTGCTGGGCTACCAAACAGCATTCAATGCCCCAGCATCTCCAAATCAGCTTTGGCAGCTTTGGCAGCTTTGGCAATGGCATTGGCATCCACGCCAAAGAAGTTACGAAGTGCTGCCCGGGTGTCGCTGCGGCCAAAGCCATCGGTGCCCAAGGTGGTGTAACTGCGTCCGGGCGGCAGATACGCCCGTACCGTCTCGGGCACGGCGCGTACGTAGTCGGTGGCGGCAATGATCGGCCCACTACTTTGTGCCAGTTGGGTGGCCAAGAAGGAGGGCGTGCCAGGCTGCGTGCCGGCGTTGGCCATGCCTTGGCGGGCCAGCTCGCTCCAGCTGGTCACGCTGAACACATCCACCTCAAAGCCCTGATCGGCCAGTTGCTCGGCCGCTTTGATCACCTCAGTCAAAATCGCACCAGAACCCAATAACGTGATATTTTTAAGCATTTCAGGGCTCTGGCCCTTGTCTAGACTGCGGGAGTAGCTACTGAAGTGATAGCAACCACGAATCACGTCTGCGCCAGCACCTTCAGGCAAGCTGGGTTGGGCGTAGTTCTCGTTCATCATGGTGATGTAGTAGAAAACGTCTTTTTGATCGATCAGCATGTCCCGCATGCCTTGGTCCACGATCACCGCCAACTCGCCTGCAAACGCGGGGTCATAAGCCTTGCAGTTCGGAATGGTGGCGGCCATCAAATGGCTGGTGCCGTCCTGGTGCTGCAAGCCTTCACCGCCCAAGGTGGTGCGACCCGAGGTGGCGCCCAGCAAAAAGCCCCGGGCGCGTTGATCGGCCGCAGCCCAAATCTGGTCGCCCACGCGCTGAAAGCCGAACATGGAGTAGTAGATATAAAAAGGCAACATGGCCAAGCCGTGCACGCTGTAGCTGGTGGCAGCGGCTGTCCAGCTGGCCAGCGCGCCTGCTTCTGAAATGCCTTCTTCCAAAATTTGGCCATCCATGGCTTCGCGGTAGCTCAAGACCGAGCCAATGTCTTCCGGTGCGTAACGTTGACCCACGCTGGAGTAAATGCCGACTTGCTTGAATAGGTTCGCCATGCCAAAGGTGCGTGCCTCGTCGGCCACGATGGGCACAATGCGCGGGCCCAAGTCTTTGTCCTTGAGCAAGTTGCCCAGCATGCGAACAAAGGCCATGGTGGTGCTCATCTCTTTGCCTTCAGCTTGCAGGGCAAAATGGGCGTAACTGGCCATCGGCGGCACGGCCACGGCGTCCACTGCGGTGTAGCGTTTGGGCAGGTAGCCGCCCAAGCTTTGGCGCTTTTGGTGCATGTACTGCATCTCCACGCTGTCCTGTGCGGGCTTGTAAAACTCCAGCCGGGTGACTTGTTCGTCGGTCATGGGCAGGTTGAAGCGGTTGCGAAACGCAATCAAATCGGTCTCGTCAAACTTCTTTTGACTGTGCGTCGTCATCTTGCCTTGGCCTGCACTGCCCATGCCGTAGCCTTTTTTGGTCTGCGCCAAAATCACGGTGGGTTGGCCTTTGTGCGCGGCAGCGGCAGCGTAAGCGGCGTGAATCTTGACGATGTCGTGGCCACCGCGCTTAAGGCGGTCAATCTGCTCATCGGTCATGCCCTGCGCCAGGCGCTTCAATTCTTCGTTCTGGCCAAAGAAGGTGTCGCGGTTGAAACGCCCGTCTTTGGCGGCAAAGGTTTGCATCTGGCCGTCTACGGTGTTGGCAAAAGCGCGCGCCAAAGCGCCGGTGGTGTCGCGGGCAAACAGGCCGTCCCAGTCGCTGCCCCACACCAGCTTGATCACGTTCCAGCCCGCACCGGCAAAGAGCTTTTCCAGCTCATCAATGATGCGGCCATTGCCGCGCACGGGGCCATCCAAGCGCTGCAAGTTGCAGTTGACCACCCAGACCAGGTTGTCCAGCCCTTCGCGGGCGGCCAGGGTCAGGGCGCTCATGCTCTCGGGCTCGTCCATCTCACCATCCCCAAACACGCCCCAGACTTTTCTCGCTTCGCAGTTGAGCAACTGGCGGTGCGTGAGGTAATGCATGAAGCGGGCGTGGTAAATGGAGCTGATGGGCCCAATGCCCATCGAGCCGGTGGGAAACTGCCAAAAGTCAGGCATCAAATAAGGATGCGGGTAGCTGCACAAGCCGCGTGCCAAGCCGCTTTGCAACGCGGCCTCCGGGTCCAATGCGCCGATCGCTTTGGCAGCGGGGGAGGTGAGTTCTTGGCGGTAATGCAGCAAATCGTCAGCGCTCAACCGCCCTTCCAAAAAAGCGCGGGCGTAAACGCCAGGTGCGCTGTGGGGTTGGAAGAAGACCAAGTCACCCAGGTGCGTTGCCGCGTCACTGCGGGCGTGAAAGAAATGGTTGTAGCCCACTTCAAACAGATCCGCCGCACTGGCGTAGCTGGCAATGTGCCCGCCCAACTCACCGTAGGCTTGGTTGGCACGCACCACCATGGCCAGCGCGTTCCAGCGCATCAGCGAACCCAAGCGTTCTTCCACCGCCAAGTCACCGGGGAACACCGGCTGCTGGTCAACACCAATGGTGTTGACATACGGGGTACACAACTCAGGCTGCCAACCCACGCGCTGCGTGCGGGCCAGGCGGGCCAGTTCATCGAGGACAAAGCGGGCGCGCTCAGGGCCTTGCGCGGCGACCAGCGCTGCGAAAGCGTCGCGCCATTCCTTGGTTTCTTGGGGGTCGAGATCAGCGACGAGCGGCGGATTGAGTTGAATGGTCATAGGGGTTCACTGTACAAAGAATTGGGCCCAATTTGCTGCCAATTTGCACCCTGAATTTTCTTGGTGGAGGCATAAAATATCAATCTTTAGAGGCATGCGAATATTTTTACCCATCCCCTTATAAATCCGGGTTGGGTTAAGCAATGCTGACAGGCTTGTTGGGTGGATCGCGCCTGCGATAGGGTCGTCATAACACCGCATCCAGTCCCGCGTCGTCTTATCGGTGTCATACTAAAAATTCGACGGCTGAATTTTCTGGCTGCTTGTCAAGTGGAGGACCCATGTCAGACCAACCAAGCAATTTGTCACCGAGGGATCGCCTTCCCGATCGCATGCAGGAGTTAGGACAACTTCTGGAGGCCTGTGCTGACCCGGCAGGTGACTTCAGCACCTCGGTCTCCGAGCGAGACATCTTGCGGGCGTTGATCAACGGTTTGCCTGATCAGCTTTACGTCAAAGACCGCCAATCACGGTTTGTGACCGCCAACGACGCCGTGGCAGCAGATAAATTTTTTCGGGATGGAAGACCGGTGACTGCGTCTGAACTCATTGGCAAGAGCGACTTTGACCTGTTTGAACCCGCGGTGGCCCAGGGTTTTCGCGACTGTGAGTTGGCGATTATGGCCACCGGTCGGCCCAAGGTCGATGTGTTGGAACTGAATGTCAACATCGATGGCAGCGCCAAGTGGTTATTGATGACCAAGCTGCCGCTGCGCAACATGAATGAGGAAATTGTTGGCCTGCTGGGTATTGACCGAGACATCACTGCGCGCAAATTGGCCGAAGATCGATTGGAGTTTTTAGCGCACCACGATGCCTTGACGGGCTTACCCAACCGAGCGTTGTTCGCAGATCGGCTTCAGCAGGCAGTGCTGCACGGCACACGCAACCAAAGTAAAGTCACGGTGATCTTTCTTGATCTTGATAGATTCAAATTGGTGAACGACAGTCTTGGGCATGAAGCCGGCGACAAAGTATTGGAGGCTACTGCCAACAGGGTGCAAAGGTGTTTGCGAGCGAATGACACTGTGTCCCGCATGGGTGGCGATGAATTTGTGATTTTGCTTCCCGATTCACCTCAACACGCCATTGATCTGATCCCGGTTATAGAAAAGATTCGCACTACCATTGCCGAACCGTTCGAAACAAACAGGCAGTGGGTAACCGTCACCACCAGTATGGGAATTGCCATTTTTCCAGAAGATGGAGGAGATCCAGAGAGTCTGATGCGAAGCGCAGACGCCGCCATGTACGCCGCCAAACAGGCTGGCCGAAATGGCTTTAAATTTCACTCCCAATCTGGCCCATCGCAGACATGCATCCCCATTCCCACGACCTGACTTTGTTTCGAATTCGGTTGTTAGGTTGCAGCAACACTTGATTTTCAATATTCACGAAACGACATGGCTAATCGCTTTCCATACGACGATGGGCCTTTGATGGGAGGCTTTTGCGTTGCAAAATTCCTTGCCCTGAATGCGAAAACTAAGAATGAGTAACGACGTTCAAACCCTGGTACTTGCGCTGCGCGAATTTGCTCTGGCTCGACACTGGGGTCAGTTTCATTCGCCTAAAAACCTTTCTGCGGCGCTGAGCGTTGAAGCATCAGAATTGCTTGAACATTTTCAATGGTTGACCGACGCGCAGAGCAACAATCTCGACGTTAAAAAGAAGGCTGAAGTCGCTGCTGAAGCAGCCGATGTTTTCCTGTATTTGCTGCAATTCTGCGACAAACTGGATATTGATCTGATGGAAGCCTCCCGCTTGAAAATGAAGGCCAACGCTTTGAAGCATCCCATTCCGCAATGATCGACGAAGTCGTGGCCAATCTCAATTGAATTGCCATTTAAAGTCCGCCGCCTGCGCAAAAAAGGAAATGGGTATGGTCTGGCTCTTGCCTACTCCAATTCTCAAATTCAGCTGTTGTTTCAGGGGGATTCTGTCAGGTGCCTCAATCCGTCCACCCAAGCACTACTCACCCTGACTTGTGAAGGTCGAAATTTCAGTTTGTAGCTCATTTTTTGACATTCACTGATCCAATATCCCAAATACACATGAGGCAAATTCATGGAGCGAGCTTGCTCAATTTGCCATAGTACGTTGTAAGTACCGTAATTGCAGCCCGCTTCTGGTTCGTAAAAAGTGTAGACCGCAGACAGTCCGTCGTCCAGAAGGTCGAGAATGGACACCATCTTCAAAGCGCCGGTTGACCCATCCTCTCGTATTTCATGAAACTCGACCAGCCTTGAATTAACTCGGGACTGAAGCAAAAACTGAGCGTATTGGTCAACGTTGTCCTCGTCCATTCCCCCACCCGAATGGCGACAGTTTTGATATCGCAGGTAAAGCTCATAGTGTTCTTGAACAAAACACAGTTCAAGTATTCGCGCCTGAAGACCTGCATGCTGCGCCCACGCTCTGCGTTGGCTTCGGTCTGGCTTGAAAACTTCGGTCAGCACCCTTAACGGCAGGCAAGCGCTACAGGCGTCGCAGTACGGCCGGTAAGTGAACATGCCGCTGCGTCTAAAACCCTGGTTGGCCAATTCAGAGTAGGTTGAGCTGTTAATCAAGTGGCTGGGGGTAGCGACTTGGGAGCGCGCCTGTTTACCGGGCAGGTAGCTGCAGGGGTAGGACGCTGTCGCGTAAAACTGCAGCGTTTGAAGCGGGAGTTCCTTGAGGTGGGTCACTTTGCTAGGTCATGCCGGGAATGATTTCTTGCCAGTATAGGGGGTCAAATTTCCAGTGAGGTCGGGGGCGGGCAATATGGCATTGCACTTGGCTCAGAAATTCGGACCGCTGAATTTCTTGCGCGCCCAGTGATCGAAGATGCTTTGTGTTCTGCTGGCAATCAATAAAGGGGAGTTGATGGTGTCGACAAAATGCGACCAGACCGGCGAGGGCAATTTTCGAGGAGTCAGTAGCGCGGCTGAACATGGATTCACCAAAAACATAACACCCTATCGACACGCAGTACAAGCCGCCTTGAAGTTGACCATTGACCCAAGTTTCAACACTGTGCGCAAACCCTGCTTGGTGCAATGCGACATACGCGTCAACCATGTCCTCCACGATCCATGTGCCTGATTGGCCTTCGCGTGCCGTTGTGGCACATGCCTCGATAACTTCACGAAAAGCCGAATCGACTCGGATCTCGCAACAAGAATCACATCGAAATTTTTCAATCGTCTTTTTAAGCGAGCGATGCAGTTTGAATTGGGCCACCTCTAGCACCATGCGGGGCGTGGGGCTCCACCAAAGAATAGGCTGACCATGGCTGTACCAAGGAAATATGCCTGCCGAGTACGCACTTTGCAGAGTCGCAACCGTCAAGTCGCCTCCCGCAGCCAACAGGCCTGGCGCGCCAGAGTCGGTGCCCCATGCGTGGAAAACGTCCGGAAACGCCTGGCCCGCTTCCAGCCAAGTGAGCGGTGGGTGAATCAGTTGCATGCCAGAACTATATTCCCCAGAATTCAGCGCCAGACTGGAATTTTGAAGGGAAGAAAAAAATCAAGCCAAATAGCTTTACTTCTGTCAAACTCCGTCTTTTGACCGGCTACAATACACGCAAGTCGGGGCGTAGCGCAGCCTGGTAGCGCATCTGGTTTGGGACCAGAGGGTCGAAGGTTCGAATCCTTTCGCCCCGACCATCAATTTCTCTCGATCTCTGCCCGTAGCTCAGTTGGATAGAGCAACAGCCTTCTAAGCTGTGGGTCGGGGGTTCGATCCCCTCCGGGTAGACCAATTAAGCGTTTCACACCGTGTCAGATCACTTCAAAACCCGCGTAGTTCATAGCTACAGCGGGTTTTTTGTTGTCTCACCCAGTCTCACTGGATAACGTTACCTAACGTTAGGTTGACGGTATTTTTGTTGGTACTTTGAAATACCAGTCAATCAGGTACCCACCAACAGGGGGGAAACATCACGTTGACTGACGCATTCATCTTTGCATGGGTCTGAGAAATGTGCAGCTTATTGGTTTCACAAACCATAAAAAGAAGTAATCACGTCCCATGCCAGTTGCGCATCGTCCACGTAGGTGATGAGGTCCATATCCTCGGGTGAAACCACACCTTCTTCAATCAGTACGTCGGTGTTGATCAACCGCTTCCAGTATTCTGTACCGAACAAAATGATAGGAACGGGCTTGGATTTTTTTGTTTGAACCAGGGTAATTACTTCAAACAATTCGTCGAGTGTGCCAAAACCACCCGGGAACGCGACCAAGGCTTTCGCACGCATCATCAAATGCATCTTTCGCAATGCAAAATAATGAAATTTAAAGCTCAGTGTGGGTGTCACATACCGATTTGCGCTTTGCTCATGGGGAAGCGCGATGTTCAGCCCCACACTCATTGCGCCGACTTCATGCGCCCCTCGGTTCGCGGCTTCCATGATGCCCGGGCCTCCCCCTGTTGCAATGAACAATCGCTCTTCGCGACGCCGATGAATGCTGAAGGTGGCCACTAAGCGAGCAAAGAGTCGCGCCTGATTGTAGTAATGGGCGTTGCGCATCTGCCGCTCTGCCAGCCTAAGTGCCTCCAAATCGCCGCTTTTTTTAGCGTCGGCGAGCTTCTTTTGCGCGTCCTCAGGTGCAGGAAACCGGGCGCTTCCGAATACGACCACGGTATTTTCGATACCTTGCTCAATTTGATCTAAATCCGGTTTCAGCATTTCTAGCTGAAAGCGGATGCCACGCGTTTCGCGACGCAGCAGAAACTCAGGGTCAGCAAAAGCCAGTCGGTAAGCATCGGCTTCCAGTGGGTTTCCTAAATCGGCGTGACTTTGAAGCTCTGCCCAAGCGTCTGCCAAGCGCCGCTCTGTCAGTTGTTGCGGGGGGTGTTTTTTCTTACTCATGCTAATCATTGTGCGCCAGTTGCATGAAGAGAAAAGCTAACGATTGAGCAACTTTTGTACTTTTTGAACGCTTTTCCAGATCCACCACATTCGACTTCCCCAAATGAGAATACGGCTGGGCTTAGTGACGACAAGCACTGTGATTGCGGCGGCAGACCATTGAGGGCGTTTATAGAGCCATTGCAGACCCTGCGCAACCCGGTCTGCCAAGGCCAGCGGCCTCTGAAGCACACCCGACTGGCTAGCCAACGATTCGCGCAATAACGCACTGCGAGCCAACAGACGTTGCTGGCGCTCAACCAGATCAAAGTTACTTAGGCTCATTCTTCTGCTGTAACCCCGTTTGATCTTGCTTGAGCTCATTCAAACTGCTGCTGAACATCGTTTGAGTGTTTTGCATTTTCATGGTGGCATGACGTGCTAGAAACGTCCCCATACCAACAAACAGCAGCGTCAGAACGCCAAGGGCCGCAAGTCGGTACCCATCCCACAACAGAAGGATGACGAAACCGCAAAAAAGAACCAAACCGGTACCTAGGCATAACAGTGCCATGGCCGCCCACAAAAGACCGCCGAAAATTCGGCGCTTTTCCAACTCAACCTCAGTGCCGATGAGTTCAAGTCGAACCTGTGCGATCTCAAGTACGGTGCCGAGCAGTTGTTTCAAAGAACTAAAAAACCCGCTTTCGCGGGCAGCATTTGTCATGCGAGAAAGCTTTAGCGACGGCTGATCAACATGCCAATCAGCAGTCCGAACCCGGCACCAATACCCACCGCTTTCCACGGATTTTGATGAACGAATTCGTCGGTTGCATGCCCGGCTGCCTTGGCCTTGGCGACCGCCGTCACCTGCAGGTGAACCAATTCAGCTTTTGCTTGATTCATGCGTTGCTGAACACGATGACGCAGGCCGGCAGCGCTTTCTCCAGCCTCATTGGCGGTCATTTGGAGCAACTCTTCTGCGTCGGAGATAACCACGCGCAAATCAGCCATCAGTTTGTCTTTTTGTGTTTCGGATAAGTCATTCATTGTTGGTACTCCATTAAGTCAAAGTTTGATTCTATGGTACCCATCATCACCACAGTCTTCATGGTATTTGTCAAGCCAGATTATTTTGGGGTTATCGCTGGCCGGTTTGATTTTTGGTTTTCTGAGGGGCTGGGCGAATCAGACACCAGCTTCTGCAAAGTGTGCGAAATCAAGGGAACGACACTCAGGGCATTGCTGCTGTGCTGCACGCAGTCCGTACTCCAAATGTGTTGAACGCCGGCCTCCCGCATGACGACCAGTGCGTTGCCGGCGAAGAGCGCGTGAGTCACCGCCACATCCACGGAGGCAGCGCCTGCTGCGAGCAACAAGCGCGCTGTTTGAGCTGCGGTGTGACCGGTGCTGGCAATGTCGTCCAGCAAAACAACATGGCGGTCCCTCACGGCCAGGGGCGGGAGGCTCACTGTCACTTGGTGGTCGCCTTGCCGCGTCTTTTGACAGACGGCGTGGTCAAACCCATGGCGCGTGGCCGCCAGTTCAATCCATTGCGCAGACTCTTCATCTGGTCCGATCAAAACAGGGTTGATGCGATGGCCCGCCACAAACTCAGCCAATAACGGCGCGGCGCTCAGCACCACCGGGCATTCCACGGGTACTGCCTCGTGCAGCGTTTTGATGCGATGCAAGTGAGGATCAATCGTGATGACGGTGTCAAACAATTCGGCTATGAATTGACCCACAATCCGTTGACTGATTGCCTCCCCAGGCTGAAAGGCGATGTCTTGTCGCATGTAGGCCAAGTAGGGTGCCACCAGCGCTACATGTCGCGCACCCAGCAAACGAGCCGTCCGGGCGGTGAGAAGCAGTTCAATAAGTTTGTCATTGGGTTGGTGAAGGGATCGCAAGATGACAACCCGAGCGGGCAGTGCAGCAGGCAAACGCAGCTTGATTTCACCGTCTGGAAATGGATGACGTTCCACGACGGCCACGGCCATGCCCGCCGAATGTGCAAGGCGATGGCCAAAATCGGCTTCGTCAGGAAAGCAAAGCAGGAGATCTCGTGCCATCTTCAAAACTCCACAAAAACGTGAGGCAGGTCAGAGGCCTGGCCGATGGAGAAGCCTGTCGAGGAGGCGCAGGCCTGTCGAGAAAATTCCAAATCGCTTTGGTACTCGGCATGGATGCGGTACAAGATATCGCCTGCCACGACGTTCTCGCCCAACTTTCGGAACAGATCGACGCCTGCGCTGACGACTTTGGGTGCACCCGCCAAGCGGGCAATGCGCGCAATTTGCAGGTTATCGATACCGGTCACGACACCTGCTTGCGTGGCCATTACTTCGTGGGTCAAAGATCCTAGTTTTGGTTTATTGTGGTCAAACTGATGTTGACCTTGCGCTCGCATGATCGCGTTCATTTTGGCCAAGGCCTGCCCAGAGTCCAGAATGTTGCGCGCAATAGCGAACCCGTCCCCGCCTCGTACATTGGGGTGGCATTCAATGAGTCGGCCCGCCAGTCGCAATGATTTTTGCCGCAAATCATCTGGCGCTCTGGGATCGTTTTCGAGCACCCGCATCACATCGCGAGCTTCCATTACGGGGCCAATGCCGTTGCCGATCGGCTGGCGTCCATCGGTGATGATGACGTCTAGAGAGAGATCCATGCGCAGCGCGACGTACTCAAACAAGCGGCGCAGGCGCTGGGCTTCGGGCATGGAGCGAACTTTGGCAGTTGGTCCAATCGGTATGTCAAGAATCAGGTGCGTTGACCCCGCTGCTATTTTTTTGGACAAAATAGAGGCCACCATTTGCCCGGGTGAATCAATGCAGAGAGGGCGTTCTACGGAGATCAGGACATCGTCGGCCGGAGAAAGGTGGGCCGTTCCGCCCCAAGCCAAACACGCCCGGTGACGGCGAACGATGCCTTCCAATTGATCAAACGGTAACTCAACACGCGCCAATACTTCCATGGTGTCGGCCGTCCCTGCCGGTGAGGTAATGGCCCGGGAAGAAGTTTTGGGGCACAGCAGGCCATAAGCAGCAACAATGGGCACGACCAGCATGGAGGTGCGATTGCCGGGGATCCCTCCGATGCAATGTTTGTCAACAACGAGACTTTCATGCCAGTCCAAGCGTCGCCCGCTGTCCACCATGGCATCAGTCAGGAAATAGACCTCCTCACGGTCCAACTCATCTCGCTGTGAGGCCACCAAAAAGGCGGTCAATTCAATTTTTGAATAGCGCAGGTCAGCAATGTCCCGGATGATGGCGTGAAAATCATCCCGGGTCAGACGCTCCCCTGACATTTTTCGGCGGAGTGCACCAATTGATACGGGGGGTTCAGCTTGGGAGACCGACGCGATGTGACCGTCCTTGACACCCAGCTGGGCAAAGGCGTCTTCCGACAGGCCGAGCTCGCTGCAGCTTACGATGGCAGGATCGTCAACGACATTCAAGGTGGCCAGAATGCGGCCACCATTGGCACGAACTTCCACTTTGGACAAGGCCTGAAATCCTTCCGCGCGGTACACCTCGCAGTCCCGGTGTAGGTAGGCGACGTTTTCGCGGTAGGTATCAATAGCGATCCGGCGCAATTTCAGAGTTGAGTGGGTGAGACCATCGGTCAACACGGGAGAAGACGCTAATGGGGTTCGGTGCTGGGTGCTCATGAAAGTAGCCTACACCGAAATGATGGTGCAGCGGCCGAATCGACGGAGTCATTTACTCAGTGAAACTACCCATAAAAAAAGGCTTCCGAAGAAGCCTTTTTGTCGTAGCGCTGTGCTCAAACACGTTTGCGGTATTCCGCAGTGCGGGTGTCAATTTCGACTTTGTCACCTTGAGCGACAAAAATTGGCACACCGATTTCGAATCCGGTAGCGATCTTGGCGGGCTTGAGTACTTTGCCAGAGGTGTCACCTTTAACGGCGGGCTCGGTCCATGTGATTTCACGCACCACGCTGGTCGGCATTTCAACAGAGATGGCTTTACCGTCATAAAACACGACTTCGAGTTCCATGCCGTCTTCTAAGTAGTTCAGCGAGTCGCCCATGTTTTCAGCTTCGACTTCATACTGGTTGTAATCGGTGTCCATGCAGATGTACATTGGCTCAGCGAAGTAGGAATACGTGCACTCTTTTTTGTCCAGAATGACTTGGTCCATTTTGTCGTCGGCTTTGAACACCACCTCGGTACCGAAGTTGGCAATCAGGCTCTTGAGCTTCATGCGAACGGTGGCTGAGTTACGACCACCTCGGCTGTATTCAGTTTTGAGGACGACCATCGGGTCTTTGCCATGCATGATGACGTTGCCGGCGCGAATTTCTTGAGCTGTTTTCATAGCGGTTCAGTGAAGGTTGGTCGCAGACAGTGCGACGGTGCGGCAAACAGCGGAACTATTCCGGTCGAATCCCGCAAAGCCTTGTATTTTAGTTGTTTTTCTCTGCGAACTGAATCAGCTTGGAGACCAGATCGCTGTGGGCTTGTTGTCGGGCACACAGTTGGGTGCTGATTTTTTGCCACTCTGGTAAGTCCAAGCTGGGCAACGCGGCCTCACTGACGTCGTTCCAGACGTTGTGAAAAATTCTCAGAGAGGGTGGGGCGCTGATGAGGTCAAGAAAGGCGCTCAACTTGTCAGCATGGGCCTGGTCGTGTTGTGGGTAGAGCTGCCAAACGAACGGCTTGCCTGCCCAAATAGCACGGACCAGCGAGTCTTCGCCGCGCACGAAATTGAGGTCGCAGCACCACAGCAGATGGTCAAACTCATGCTGCGTCAACAGGGGAAGGTAAGAAAAAGTGAGCGTCTCACCTTGGTTCCAC
The DNA here is from genome assembly GCA_049286445.1 of Rhodoferax sp. Taxonomy (GTDB): domain Bacteria; phylum Pseudomonadota; class Gammaproteobacteria; order Burkholderiales; family Burkholderiaceae_C; genus Rhodoferax. The sequence continues at coordinate 15,089 of JBAQDW010000191.1, forward strand.
AAGGGGTTGAGGGCTTTTTTATGAGCGACATAACGCGTCACCGCCGCGCTGGATCGCCCCGATGTGACGAGGAGCCTGCTTGGGGTTGAACAGTTAACCAGGTTCTCTAGCAGTTCTTCCAGTGCCGAAGGTTCGTAACAAAACAGCGAAATCAAGCGCTCACCGTTGAAAGGGATGCCCTGCTGGTGTAACCAACTGACCCGGCTGAACTTGGCTTGGCGCCCGGGTAGGTCTGCCTCGCGGATCAAACCCCCAGTGGCCGCTGTGAAGCCGGGGTAGAAAAAATATTTGTTGAGCCCCCTACCTGGGCCGCGCATGACAGGAGATGCAAGCCCATGACTGCGCCCAGCATAGGTCTCTGCGGTCAAGTACTCCAAGTTAATCCATATGCCTTTTAAGCCTCTGGCCCTTATACCGCTTGCGTAACACGCTATGAATTCAGGAGTAATTTCACATCCGAAAGACTCGATCATCACGTCCCCGGTGGCGAGATCGTTGGTTAAAGCAGGCGTCTTCCAGACTCGCACCTCGATGTCGGGATGGCCTTCGGGGGCCATCCATTGCAGTGCGCTGGCATCGTCAACCCACAGTCTCACCTGCTGCCCGCGAGCAGCCAAGTCTTGGCTCAGTCGCCAGCACACACCAATGTCACCGAAGTTGTCGATGACTTTGCAAAAAATGTCCCAGAGTTTTCCTGTGTTCACGCGCCAGATTGTCCACAATACGCAGCTATGTCTGACACGCCTGCTCCCCTCTCCATTCCTTCCGATTCATCAATGCCCTTAGAGCCGTCTGTCGCCTCTGTGCATCCCGCACAATTGCTGAGCGATGTGGCCAGCTTGCCCCCTTTGCCAGGGGTGTACCGGTACTTTGATGCGGAAGGCGCGGTGCTGTATGTTGGCAAAGCCATCAACCTGAAGAAGAGGGTGTCGAGCTACTTTCAGCGCAACCATGGCGGCACGCGCATCGGCCACATGGTCAGCAAAATTGCCCGCATGGAAACCACAGTGGTGCGTTCAGAGGCTGAGGCCTTGCTGCTTGAAAACAACCTGATCAAGACGCTTAACCCCAAGTACAACATCCTATTTCGCGACGATAAAAGTTATCCGTATTTGAAAATGACCCGGCGGTATGCGTCAGACAACTCCGGCTCTAGTTTTCCAAGGGTGTCTTACTACCGGGGTGCGGTAGAAAAAAAGCACCATTACTTTGGGCCGTACCCTAGCGCTTGGGCCGTCAAAGAAGCGATTTTGCTGATGCAAAAAGTGTTTCGACTGCGCACCTGTGAAGACCCGATGTTCAACAACCGCACGCGGCCCTGCTTGTTGTACCAAATCAAACGCTGTTCAGCCCCTTGTGTGAACCATATTTCAGCGGATGATTACGCGCTTGATGTGGCCAACGCCGAGCGGTTTCTGCGAGGCGATGCCCGCGATGTCATGACGGCACTGGAAAATCGCATGATGGCTCACTCCGATCGACTCGAATTCGAGCAGGCAGCCGAACTGCGCAACCAAGTTACGGCGTTGTCAAGTGTGTTGCATCAGCAGTCGGTGGACAACGTCTCAGACCGTGATGTGGACATCCTGGCTGTGAAAGTGCAAGGTGGGCGCGCTTGCGTGAATCTCGCCATGGTGCGCGGCGGGCGCCACCTCGGGGATCGCCCTTATTTCCCCACGCATGTGGAGGAGGGAACAAGTTTTCTTCCTGACAGCGATGATGTTGACGATGGGGCTAAGCACCCCTCGATTGAGGCCCAGATTTTGGATGCCTTTGTGGCACAACATTACTTGAATGTGCCAGTTCCACCCTCCTTGGTGGTCAGCGACCCGGTGAATAAACGCCTGCTCAAAGCACTGTCGACTCAGTCTGGCGTCAAGGTCAGTGCGGTACACCAGCCCCGCGAGCAGCGTCGGCAATGGCTGGAGATGGCGCAGACCAATGCGGCGTTGCAGTTGGCGCGATTGCTGTCGGAGGAGGGGTCTCAACAAGCCCGCACCCGAGCACTGGCAGATGCTTTGGACTTGGCTTTGGATGATCTAGAACAGCTGCGAATCGAATGTTTTGACATTTCCCACACCGCGGGCGAAGCGACGCAGGCCTCTTGCGTGGTTTTTCATCACCACAAAATGCAAAACGCCGAGTACCGTCGTTATGGCATTGACGACATCACGCCAGGAGATGACTACGCGGCCATGCGCCAAGTGTTGATGCGCCGCTATGGTAAGTTGGCTGAAACCTTGCATGAGGCCCAGAAAACAGGCCTGACCCCACCGGGCACGGGGCGTTTGCCGGACTTGGTTCTGGTGGATGGTGGCAAAGGCCAAGTGTCCATGGCCCGTGAAGTGTTCGAACTTCTGGGGCTCAATTTGTCCCTGATTGTGGGTGTTGAAAAAGGGGAAGGGCGAAGGGTGGGCCTGGAGGAGTTGGTGTTTGCGGACGGGCGCGACAAAGTCTATTTGGGCAAAGACTCTGCGGCCCTGATGTTAGTGGCGCAGATTCGCGACGAGGCGCATCGTTTTGCCATCACCGGAATGCGCGCCAAACGGGCCAAGGTTCGCGTTGACGGCGGCAAACTCCAAGAAATTCCGGGCGTTGGGCCCAAGCGACGAGCCAAATTATTGCAGCGGTTTGGCGGCGTTCGAGGCGTCTCTCTGGCAGGTATTGATGACATTGCCACCGTGGAGGGCATTTCCCGTGATCTGGCCGAAGAGATTTACCGGGCGCTTCACTGATTGTTGACGCAAGCATGACGAACTGTGCCCAAATTTGTCGTGCCACAATTGCGTCATGTTTTTCACCATCCCAACCATAATGACGTGGACCCGCATTGCGGCGATTCCTTTGATCATTGGGGTGTTTTATCTGCCCATTGACCCAGCCACGCGCAACCTTGTTGCAACCATCATGTTCGTCGTGTTCGCGGCCACAGATTGGCTTGATGGATTTTTGGCGCGTCGGCTGAATCAAGTGTCGTCCTTTGGGGCATTCTTAGACCCGGTGGCTGACAAGATATTGGTGTGCGCCAGCGTGTTGGTGCTGGTGCATTTGGGGCGTGCCGATGTGTTTGTGGCGCTCATCATCATTGGACGTGAAATCGCTATTTCCGCGTTGCGAGAGTGGATGGCGCAAATTGGTGCCTCGAAAAGTGTGGCTGTGCACATGGTTGGAAAATTGAAAACTGTGGTGCAGATGGTGGCCATTCCCTTTTTACTCTTTGATGGCCTGTTATTTGGCGTCATCGACACGCGCGTGTGGGGTGTTTGGCTGATCTGGATTGCTGCTGTAATGACCATCTGGTCTATGGTGTACTACCTTCAAAAAGCCTTGCCTGAAATTCGCGCTCGGGTGAAATGAACGCTGACATTAAGATCGATTTTCTGCGTTCGACAATGGCGTGAGGCTTGCCGCTTTTGAACTGATGCAGAAGGTGGATTGCAGCCTGGCACGTTGCGGTAGGCCTGAAACGCGGTCACTCAGCTTGCTGGCAAACGCTACGTGCTGGCTGTCTATGGTTTTTCCCGGGATTGCTTTGGCTTGAACCAAATGCCCAGCAAGTAAGACCCAGTGGATGCGCCTCAGGTCAACCAGTGTCCTCATACACGCACGGAATTTAAGCTGCCGCCTCAGTCGCAAGTTCATGTTCTATTACTCCTTGCTAGCGCGCTCATGGCTTGGGCTGATTTTCAGAGCCAATAACTGCGATGGCGATAATTAAACCGCTCTGGCCACCATCGGCGTGGACTGGCGTGTTCGCCAGCGTAGCGTTCACTGGTCTGGCGCCAACTTTTTGGCTCTGTTTTTACAAAAAATTCGGTCGGCGTCAAAACACCGCGACTCTGCTGGTCTGATTTGAATGGCGCATTCCATGATCCCTCATATTGGGTGGAGCACAGCGAATACCGAATAGTGAATGGCTGTTTCCAAGGCGAAAACCTTCATTTGATTCTAAATTTTGTGCTCGGGTTGCCGGTAGAGGCAAGAAAACAGTCTAGAATTCCCTTTCGCTCTGTGAGATGTTCGACGAATGTTATTCGAGCATTGTTCTGATAGAACATTTTTTTCAGTGACCGGGTATTAGATTTTTAGAGACAAGTCGGTGCAAATCGACACCAGACAAGAGGTTCTTTTCGTGAATAAAACCGAACTCATTGAACACATTGCAAAGCATGCCGACATATCCAAAGCTGCAGCGACTCGTGCGCTGGAGTCAACCCTTGGTGCAGTCAAAACGACGCTAAAAAAAGGCGGTACTGTGTCATTGGTGGGGTTTGGTACATTTGCAGTGGGCACACGAGCCGCGCGAGTAGGTCGTAACCCTCGCACTGGCGATGCGATTAAAATCAAATCTGCCAAAGTTCCAAAATTTCGTCCGGGCAAAGCATTGAAAGATGCTTTGAACTGACACCCAGTTCAGGTGGGGTGATTAGCTCAGTTGGTAGAGCGGCGCCTTTACACGGCGTAGGTCGGCGGTTCGAGCCCGTCATCACCCACCACCCACCTCTACAAAGGCGAACAACTGTTCGCCTTTTTTGTTTACCTTCAGGAGAGTTTTTGCATGTTTGATTTCGTTCGTCGGCACACGAAGATCATGATGTTCGTGCTTTTCTTGCTCGTCATACCCTCGTTTGTACTATTTGGCATTGATGGCTATCAAAAATCAAACGACAAAGGCGCAATCGTTGCGCGTATTGACGGAGAGGAAATTGGGCAAGCCGAGTGGGATGCTGCTCATAAGTCTGAGGCAGACCGACTCAGAAACTCTATGCCGGATATTGATGCCAAATTGCTTGACTCACCACAGGCCCATTACGCCACGTTAGAACGGTTAGTACGTGAACGCGTCTTGCGCAGTGCTGCTGCAGAGTTTCGGTTGACAACCAGTGACGCACGTCTGGCGAGAGATTTACAAGAAAATCCGACGATCGCCTCCCTGCGTTTACCGGACGGCAAACTTGATATGGATCGTTATCGCCAACTTGCTGCAAGTCAGGGCATGACCCCTGAAGGTTTTGAAGCCAGGGTTCGGCAAGATTTGTCACTCAAGCAAGTTGATGCCGGTGTTATCGACTCTGCTTTCTCATCAAAGATGATTGCAGACGTTTCCTTGAATGCCTTCTTCCAAAAGCGTGAGATTCAAATAGCCAAATTTTCTGCGTCGGACTATGCCGCGAAGATCAATCCGACGGAAAGCGAATTGAAGGCGTTTTATGAGGCCAACCAGCCCTTGTTCCAAGCCTCTGAGCAAGCCACTATTGAATACGTCACCTTAGACCTTGAATCAGTAAAGAAGAGCATTTCTTTGAATGAGAGTGATCTAAAAGCCTATTACGACCAGAATGTTGAACGATTCAGTGGTGCAGAAGAACGCCGGGCCAGTCATATCCTGATAAACGCCTTGAAAGATGCGCCTGAAGCGGACCGTGTCGCAGCCAAAGCCCGAGCTGAAGAGCTTTTAATTTTGGTCAAGAAATCGCCAGATTCTTTTGCTGAACTGGCAAAAAAGAACTCGCAGGATACGGGGTCGGCAATCAATGGCGGTGATCTCGAGTTCTTTGCTCGTGGTGCCATGGTAAAGCCGTTTGAAGATGCGGCTTTTGCACTCAAAAAAGGTGATGTCAGTGATGTAATCGAGTCCGACTTCGGGTACCACATCATCAAACTCACTGATATCAAGACGCCAAAGCAGCGGACCTTTGAGGAGATGCGACCCGCCTTGGAGGCAGATCTTAAAAACCAGCAAGCCCAAAGCAGATATGCCGAAATGGCGGAAGCTTTTGCCAATGGTGTTTATGAACAATCTGACAGTCTCAAGCCCGTCGCTGACAAGTTAAAGCTTGATATTAAAGTGGCCCAAAGTGTTTCCCGCGTGCCAGCGAAAGATGCGGCAGGTGTTCTCGCCAGTTCTAAATTTTTGACAGCCTTATTTTCTTCAGATGCGATTGAGAAGAAACACAATACAGAGGCTGTTGAGACGGGTCCCAATCAGTTAACTGCAGGTCGCATCACCCACTATGCGGCGGCTCGCACACAGCCATTTTCAGAGGTGAATGCAGTTGTACGTGAGCGTTTAATTGCAGTCCGAGCGGCTGAGTTGGCCCTTAAAGAAGGCAAGGAAAAAGTCACCACTTGGAAGGCGACACCCAATGCGGCGCTGATGCCCGCGCCTGTAGTCGTATCACGTGATCAGCCACAAAATGTTGAGTCATCGGTATTGATCGCTGCGTTGCGCGCCGATACGGCAAATCTTCCTAATTTTGTAGGTGTAGATTTAGGGCAACGAGGATATGCAGTGGTGCGTGTGAACAAAGTGGTTCCAAATGAACCTAAACCCGAAGCAGCAATTGCGCAGGACCGAAACCAATACAGCCAGTGGTGGTCAGGTGCCGAAAATCAAGCTTACTATGAATTTCTTAAGAAACGTTTCAAGGCTGAAATTTTGGTTCCTAATCCCACGAGGACGGTAAAAGAAACAATTGCCTCTGCCAATTAGTCATAGACAACGGTTATAATCTAAAGGCGGTGGCTGTAGCTCAGTTGGTAGAGTCCAGGATTGTGATTCCTGTTGTCGTGGGTTCGAGCCCCATCAGCCACCCCAGATGAAATAAGGAAAGCCTGCTATTCAAAAGATAGCAGGCTTTTTTCTTGTGCGCCCAGCATGGGTGCACCCGAGTTCGACAGTTTGGAGTCAAAAGAAACGTACATCCC
>JBAQDW010000192.1:0-17993 GCA_049286445.1 Rhodoferax sp.
CAGCACATCGCCCACCACCCGCGCGCACTTGACCGGGCGTGCGCCGGTGTTGCCATTGGCGCCGCCAAAGCCCAAGCCCATGCGGGACATGGAGTACAAAATGCGGCGCTGAACCGGTTTTTGGCCATCACACACATCCGGCAACGCGCGGCCTTTGACGACGCTCAGGGCGTACTCCAGGTAAGCACGCTGGGCGTAGTTGGCCAGGTTCAACTCATCGTCGCCTTCGGGCTGGGGCACAGGGGGAAATTCCAGGGTGGATGGATCGCTCATTGAATCTCGTCGGTCTCGGTAGAAGAAGGTGAAGGTGGCAAAGTGGGCCGTGGCACGGGCCAACCGGAATCTGGGTTGCGGGCCTCTTCAGGCCACGCCAAACGCACGCCCTGCCCCGTGTTGGGCTTCAACTGGAGTCCCACTCGGGGCTTCAGCTGGCTGTAAAGCGCCATCACGTTTTTGACGTAAATTTGCGTCTGCTTGATATTGGGAATTCGGTTACCGGCCCGCTGTACCCGGCCCTCGCCTGCGTTGTAGGCCGCCAAGGCCAGATCCATTTGGCCGGGAACCAGATCCAGCAAATAGCGAAGGTACCGGCTGCCGGTGCGAATATTCAAGCCCGGATTGGTCAGCTTTTGGGTGATTGAGTTGTTTTTGTCGCCCCGCACACCAAAATTTGCAGCCGTGGCGGGCATCAATTGCATCAGGCCGGTCGCGCCGCTGGGGGACACGGCATCGGCGTTGAAGCCGGACTCGGTGGCAATGACGGCTTGCAAAAGCTCATAGTCAATTTGATTCGCCGTGGCCGCTTCACGCAAATGGTGCTTAACGGCTTTGTAAGCCGGAAAGATGTCAAAAAAAGCCAGAACTTTGGAGGCATCAGCAGCGTCTCCCTCGGGCGAGACATCGGGGTCGCTCTGAAACAACAAGGCGTAGCGTTCGTCCAAGGGCTCCGACGCAAAGTGCGCCACCCCCTTCGCATCCACATAGCTCCAGATATCAGCCCACGCAGAACTCATCATGATTGATAGCAACACCCCCAATAAAACCGGGGGCCAGAAGGCGAAAACCCTCTTAAATACTGCCCCCAAAGAAACCGCAGCCCCCATGGCCTCAAACGTCGATTTCGACCGAGTCGCCGTGCAACTCCATCAACTCGCGCCGCGCCCCTGCCTCGCCTTTGCCCATCAACTTGGTCATGAGGTTTTCTGTTTGTGCAAAGTCAATGTTGCCCAGCTTGACGAGCAGTAGACGGCGGGTGTCTGGGTTGAGCGTCGTGTCCCACAGCTGCACGGCATTCATTTCACCCAGGCCTTTGAAGCGGCTGATGCTCCACGCCCCTTCACGGATGCCTTCTTTACGCAGCTTGTCCAAAATAGCGCCCAACTCCCCGTCATCCAGCGCGTAGGCTTTTGACGCTGGCTTTTTGCCACGCGCGGGCGCATCCACCCGAAACAAAGGGGGGCGAGCCACGTAAACATGACCGGCTTCAATCAGTTTGGGAAAATGTTTGAAAAACAGCGTGAGTAGCAGCACCTGGATATGAGATCCGTCCACATCGGCGTCCGACAAAATACACACCTTGCCATAGCGCAAGCCCGAAAGGTCAGGCGTGTCATTGGGGCCATGAGGATCGACCCCAATGGCCACCGAAATGTCATGAATCTCGGTATTGGCAAACAAACGGTCGCGCTCGACTTCCCAAGTGTTGAGCACCTTGCCACGCAGCGGCAAAATGGCTTGGCTTTCTTTGTCGCGCCCCATCTTGGCGCTGCCGCCCGCCGAGTCACCCTCCACCAAAAATACCTCGTTGTGGTTGATGTCCCGGCTTTCACAATCCGTGAGTTTGCCCGGCAACACGGCCACGCCTGAGCCTTTGCGTTTTTCAACCTTTTGACCTGCTTTTTGGCGAATCTGCGCCGCTTTGATGGTGAGTTCGGCCAGTTTGCGACCGTATTCCACGTGCTGGTTGAGCCACAACTCCAGCGTGGGGCGCACAAAGCTCGATACCAGCCGCACCGCGTCACGGGAATTCAAGCGCTCTTTGATTTGGCCTTGGAACTGGGGGTCTAGCACTTTGGCCGACAGCACATAGCTGGCGCGGGCAAACACGTCTTCAGGCAGCAGTTTGACGCCTTTAGGCAGCAAGGAATGCAGCTCAATAAAGCTCTTCACGGCGGTGAACAAGCCATCCCGCAAACCGCTTTCGTGAGTGCCACCGGCGCTGGTGGGAATCAAGTTGACGTAGCTTTCGCGCACGGGGGAACCGTCTTCGGTAAAGGCCACACACCAAGAAGCGCCCTCGCCTTCGGCAAAGTTGTCACTATGGGCATCCGCAAAGCCATCGCCCTCGAACACAGGAATCACCAGTTCACCCGTCAAGGTTTGCAACAAGTAGTCGCGCAGCCCGCCTTTGTAAAGCCAAACTTGTGTGTCCTTGGTTTTTTCATGGACGAGGGTCACGGTGACCCCCGGCATGAGCACGGCCTTGCTGCGCAGCAGATGGGCCAATGGCGCCATCGGCAACGCCAGTGACTCAAAGTATTTGCCATCCGGCCACACCCGCACCGTGGTGCCGGACTTGCGGTCACCTTCGCCATTTTTGCGGACTTGCAGGGGCTCGACAACGTCACCCGCCTCAAACACGAGCCGAGCAACCATGCCCTCGCGGTAGGTGGTGGCCTCCAGGCGCAAGGCCAAAGCGTTGGTCACACTGACACCCACACCGTGCAGACCGCCTGAAAAGCTGTAGGCCCCGCCTTTGCCTTTGTCAAACTTGCCACCGGCATGCAACTGGGTGAACACCAGCTCAATCACAGGGGCGTTTTCTTCGGGATGCAGGCCATAAGGAATGCCCCGGCCGTCATCTTCAATGCTGACCGAGCCATCGCTGTGCAGCGTGACTTTGATCTTTTTGCCATGACCGGCCAAGGCCTCATCGGCCGCGTTGTCCAGCACTTCTTGAATGACGTGCAGAGGATTGTCCGTGCGCGTGTACATGCCGGGACGCTGTTTAACAGGCTCCAATCCTTTGAGAACGCGGATGGAACCTTCTGAATAATCGCTGGTGGGTTTGAGTGCCATAGCCTTGAATTCTAATCTGCAAGAGGATGAAGGCTGTATGAAAATACAGCCCGCAAAAGAGTTTGCAGCGTCTGCACACATCGGGGCGGCAGCGGATTGGCTACATTTACGCCATGACGAAGAACAATCAGTCGCTCTCGATGCTGCAAATTTTGGTCTGCGGTGGTGCCATCGTGACCCTGTCCATGGGCATACGACATGGCTTTGGCCTGTGGCTGCAACCCATTACCCAAAGCCAAGGCTGGAGCCGGGAAACCTTTGCTTTTGCCATTGCCATCCAAAACTTGGCTTGGGGCGTGTCCGGCATTTTTGCGGGCATGTTAGCCGATCGTTTGGGAGCCTTTCGGGTGATTGTGGCCGGCGCAGTGCTTTACGCTTTAGGGTTGTTTGGCATGGCCAACGCCAACAGCCCCCTGATGTTCACCGTCACCGCCGGTGTTCTGATCGGCCTCGCCCAAGCCGGCACCACCTATGCGGTGGTTTATGGGGTCATTGGGCGCAATATTGCAGCCGACAAGCGCTCTTGGGCCATGGGCATCGCCGCAGCAGCGGGCTCCTTCGGCCAATTCCTGATGGTGCCTACCGAAGGTTTTCTGATCAGCTCGCTGGGGTGGAAAACCGCTTTAATGGTGTTGGGTGCGGCGGCGCTGTTGATGATTCCACTGGCCTGGGGCCTGCGAGAATCCCGGTTCAAAGGTGGACATCTGCCGCACCGGGAGCAATCAACCTGGCATGCCCTGCAAGAGGCTTTCAGGTACCCCAGCTTTCAACTGCTGATGGCGGGCTATTTTGTGTGTGGCTTTCAAGTGGTTTTTATTGGCGTTCACATGCCCAGCTACCTGAAGGACCACGGTCTGCCCCCCCAAGTCGCGGGCTATGCCTTGGCTTTGATCGGACTGTTTAACGTGTTTGGCACCTATGCCTCGGGCGTGTTGGGCCAGCGCTTACCCAAAAAGAACATCTTGGCCTTTATCTATTTGTCGCGGGCGGTGGTGATCAGTATTTTCCTGCTCGTCCCGCTATCTCCCTCGAGTGTGTATGTTTTTTCTGCGGTGATGGGCCTGCTGTGGCTGTCCACCGTACCGGCCACCAACGCGGCTGTGGCGCAAATCTTTGGTGTCGCTCATCTCTCCATGTTGAGCGGGTTCGTGTTTTTCAGCCACCAAATTGGCTCATTTCTGGGGGTGTGGCTGGGCGGTTACTTGTACGACCGCACCGGGAGTTATGACGTGGTTTGGTACATCGCCATCGGCTTGGGCGTCTTGGCCGCGTTGCTTAATCTCCCCATCAAGGAAACATCCATCGTGCGTCAACCTGGGTTAAAAACCGCCTAAAACCATGCGCAATGTGAATAAAACACGAATTCTCAAAAAAGTGGCGCTCCATGGCGTGGCCTTGATTGCCTTGCTGGCGGTTTTCATGACCTACCTTCGCCCCGATTTTTTGGTGAGCATGGCCGACCAGCTGTGGTCCTGTTTTTAGCCCACGCCAACCGCTTATGACGCCTTCCCCTCACGAACTTGGCCCCGCCTCCGCTTGGGTGCAGCGCTGGTCTCACTTGATTCGACCCCAAGGTCGTGTGCTGGATGTGGCCTGCGGGCGTGGGCGCCATCTTCGCTATCTGGCGGACCAGGGCTTTGACGTCACGGGCGTGGACCGCTCGGAAGAGGCCTTGCAGAGTGCGGGTCGCTTTGGACACACCGTGCAGTCCGACATCGAAACCACACCCTGGCCACTGCGCCACGGGCCAGCCATGCAAACGTTTGACGCCGTCATCGTTACCCATTATTTGTGGCGGCCCCTCTTCGCCGTGCTTGAGCAAAGTCTCGCCACTGAGGGTGTTTTGATCTACGAGACCTTCTCGCAAGGCAACGAAACGGTGGGAAAACCATCACGACCGGACTTCTTGCTTCGGCCGGGCGAACTGCTCACGGCGTTCAAATCCTTGCACATCGTCGCCTACGAAGAAGGTTTTTTGACCCTGCCTGACCGCTTTGTGCAGCGAGTGGTGGCCATCAAACTTAGTCCTGAGGCGGGCATTGTCCCCGAGCAGGCCCGCTACAGGCTCTAGTTAGAATGCTCTTTTTAAAGACAAAAGCACTACCCGACATGACCTCCTCAACACGCCAAATCACCGGCAGCATCGTGGCCCTTGTCACCCCCATGTTGGAGGATGGCCATGTGGATTACCCGGCATTGCGCAAACTGATCGATTGGCACATTGCCGAGGGCACCGATTGCATTGGCGCCGTGGGCACCACCGGCGAGTCGCCGACGGTGAGCGTGCAAGAACACTGCGAAATCATCCGCGTTGCGGTGGAACAATCGGCGGGACGGGTACCCATCATGGCGGGTTGCGGTGCCAACTCCACGGCGGAGGCCATTGAACTGGCCCGGTTTGCCAAATCGGTTGGGGCGGACTGTCAACTGCAGGTCGTGCCTTATTACAACAAGCCGACCCAAGAAGGGCAGTATTTGCATTTCAAAGCCATTGCCGAGGCGGTCGATTTGCCCATGGTGCTGTACAACGTGCCCGGCCGCTCGGTGGCAGACATGGCGCACGAAACCGTGCTTCGTTTGGCCCAAGTGCCTGGCATTGTCGGTATCAAGGAAGCCACCGGCAATATTGACCGTGCGCAATGGTTGATTCGCGAGGCACCAAAAGGCTTTGCCATCTACTCTGGTGATGACCCCACTGCGGTCGCGCTGATGTTGTGTGGTGGCCATGGCAACATCAGCGTGACGGCCAATTTGGCACCGCGCCTGATGCACGAATTGTGTGTGGCCGCCATGGCGGGCGACAACCGGCGTGCGATGGAAATTCAGTTCAAGCTGATGCCCCTGCACAAACACCTGTTCGTTGAGTCCAACCCCATTCCCGTGAAGTGGGCTGCCGCCAGAATGAAGCTGTGTGGACCCACCCTGCGTTTGCCCATGACACCCCTGACCCAGGCCAACGAAGCCGTGGTGGAAGGTGCACTGCGCGACACCGGATTGATTTGATTCAGCCAAGCTGGCTTTACCTGTGCGTCAAAAGGACATTTTGTGAATAATTTCTCCAAGCTTGCACTCCTCAGCGCGACTCTTGTGGCCGCAACCGGGTGCTCTGTCTTAAGCGGTGACAAACTGGACTACAAGAGCGCCGGAAAAGGCCCTTCCTTGGAAGTGCCGCCTGATTTAACGCAGTTGTCCCGTGACAACCGGTATGCGATCCCCGGCGCAGCCGTGACAGCCTCTACCTTTCAAATGGGACAAGTCGCACCCTCCATTCCTACGGCCGCCACTGCCATTGGCGATGTTCGCATTGAGCGGTCTGGCACGCAGCGCTGGTTGGTGGTCAACCGCCCTGCCGACAAATTGTGGGAACCCACCCGTGACTTTTGGCAAGAAAACGGCTTTCTGCTGACCATGGACCAAGCCAATTTGGGCATCATGGAAACCGACTGGGCGGAAAACCGCGCCAAATTGCCGCAAGACTTCATTCGCAACACCCTGGGCAAGGTGTTTGACTCGCTCTACTCCACCAGCGAGCGCGATAAATTCCGCACCCGCTTGGAGCGCAATCCGGCGGGGGGCACCGATATTTTTGTGAGCCACCGTGGCATGGTCGAGGTGTACAGCAATGAAAAAAAAGACGGTACCGTCTGGCAACCTCGCCCAGCTGACCCGGAACTGGAAGCTGAGTTTCTGCGTCGCTTGATGGTGAAGCTCGGCGTGACCGAAGAACAATCAAAAGCCCTCATTGCGACTGAAGCCAGCAAATCCACCTCGCGTGTGGCACAGGCCAATGGTCAGCCCGTTTTGCAAATTGACGACGGTTTCGACCGGGCATGGCGCCGGGTCGGCTTGGCGTTGGACCGCACCGGGTTCACGGTCGAAGACCGAGATCGCAGCAAAGGGGTTTATTTTGTGCGTTATGTATCGCCCAATGCAGACAAATCTGAGCCTGGATTTTTCAGTGGCTTGTTTGGTGGCGCCAAAAAACAAAATTCGCCAGGCAAATACCGCATCACCGTCATGAGCCAAGACAACGCAACAACCGTCTCTGTTCTCAATGCGGATGGCGTTCAGGAAGCCTCTGACAATGCGGCCCGCATTGTCAAAATTTTGGCTGATGATTTGAAGTAAACCACAGCCCAATTCGACTGATTTCTGCCCAGCAACGCAAGTCGTTGGGCAGAAACAGGCGTAAAAAAAACCACCATTCGGTGGTTTTTTTTACGACACAAGCCGTGCTTACTTCTTGACTTCAGTTGCAGCAGCGGATGTGGCATCAGCTGCCTTTTTCACAGCGTCAGCAGCAGCGTCAACGCCGGCAGCGCCGGTGGCGGCAGCGGCATCAACCGCGGCAGTACCAGCAGCAGCGGCGGCATCCACAGCCGCCGCGCCTTTTTCAGCAGCGGCATCAACGGCCGCAGCGGCTTCAGTTGGCGCAGGAGCCACAACAGCAGCAGGAGCCTCAACCACGGGAGCCTCTTCTTTTTTACCGCAAGCAGCCAATGCAACCGCAGCGATGACAGCAGCCAGAACGAGTGATTTGTTCATTTTTAATACCAAGTGAGTTAGCGAAAATTTTTAGAAACCTGTCAATGCGGATAAACCACACTGGCTAAGTGAAAATTTATATTGTTTTTTTCACTTAGCTTTAGATTGTAGTCAAAATTCAAAAACCAGAACTCTGGAAGATCCAACAGGAGCAAATCAACCCTACCCGTTACAGGCCTAACACCGACGCAGGAAATCCCGGCGCGCTGGTGCGCAATCGCTCCGTCAGCATCTCTTTTAAATGGATGTTCATTGCCCGATCTGCGCCGCAAACCCCCGTCTGATTGACCGGGTCAATTCGCCGCAGACACCATGAGGGGGTCCAGATGGCACTGGGCACATCACCACGCACAGGCTCGTCACACGCGCGCGCCTCGACCAAATGGTCCCATGTGCGACGCCAAGTGACGAATCGGGGATGGTGGCGCTGAAGCGCGTCATAGCGATTTGCCAAAATCGTTAATTTGCGCCCCGCAACGACCCAAGCGCTCAAAGATTCAATCACGGTACGCTGATTCAATGGCCAATCCAAGAAATTGGCATCGCTCAACGTTATTTCGGACCAACCTTCGATCGCCGCCTGCTGAAAGGCATTCAGAACAAGTGTCTCAAATGCGAGTCGCCCCCCAAATCGGCCGCTCGGCAATACTTCACCCGTGTCGGTTCGCGGTTGAACGTCATCACAGGCCATGGAGCCACCCCGCTTCGCACCAAGTCTGCAGCAGCGCTTGGGCTTCAGCGCTGGCTCGACCGACATCTTTCAAAGCGAGTGAGCGCTCATCAGCGAGGCGACGCATCAGCGTGGCGTCCCGCCCACCCGCGCGAAAACTCTCCCCATTGATAAAAATATGCCGGGTATCAAACATCATTTTTGTGCGGCGATCCAGGCGAATGGATTGGCTGTCTTGGTGGGCAGCTGGCTCCATGGCATCAAACCAAACGCTGGCCTTGGGCTCAGTCATGTACTCACCCAGGGCGCGTCCCAGTGCATCAGGGTCTTGCAGGGCGCCACGCAAAGCGTCTTGCGCGAATTCCAGCATCTGCGGGGGAATTTCGCTGGGCTGACTCACGGCGGGCTGGTTCGGATCGCGGTACAAGGACACGCCCACCAAGTCCTCAGCATCGTCCGATAGCCGCTGCAAAACCTCGCGCGCCAACTCGCCCCGATTGGGAATTCTGAAACCAATCGAGTAAGTCATGCACTCGCCCTCGGCAATGCCGTCGTGGGCGTAGCGGGGGGGCAAGTACAGCATGTCGCCCGGCTCCAGCACAAACTCTTGTTCAGGAACAAAGTTGGCCAAAATTTTCAGCGGCACATCGGGTTGCAACGACAAATCCTTTTGGCGACCAATACGCCACCGGCGGCGACCATGGGCCTGCAGCAGAAACACGTCATAGCTGTCGGTGTGGGGCCCCACCCCCCCGCCATCGCTGGCGTAGCTGATCATGAGATCGTCCAGCCGCGCATCCGGCACAAAACGGAACTGGTTCATCAAATCATGAACTGCGTTGTGGTGCAGATCGACACCCTGCACCAACAAGGTCCAGCCGGGTCGTTTCAGTGCCGGAAAGGCCCGTCGCTCGAAAGGGCCTTGCTTGAAACGCCACCCAGGCACCTGGTCGGGCTCCTGAATCACCATGCGCGACTGGACGTCTTCGTCAGCGGCCAGCGCGAACAGCGCTGCTCGGTCGAGCAGGGGTTTGAACCCTGGAAAGGCCTGGCGCACCAGCAGTGGTTTTTTCTGCCAATGCCGCTTCATGAATAATTGAGGGCTTAAACCGCCCAACATTGGCAAGGGCTCATCTACATTCATACGCTTCTCCAGTCACTTGGGGACATTACTACTCACTCTTTGAATTGCGACAATTCTCCTATGGAAATCAATCAACACTGCGTGGTCGCTTTGACCTGGACTCTGAAAGACACTTTGGGCGAGGTACTGGACGTTCTGGATGACCCAGTCGAGTTTTTGATCGGTGGCGACGATCTTTTTGCAGTCATTGAGGTAGCACTGCAAGGGCATGCGGTCGGTGACAAGTTGGAGTTACAGATTGAGCCCGAACAGGGCTTTGGTGATTTCAACGACCAACTCATTTTTTTGGAGGCCCGCGCCCTGTTTCCCAAAGAAATTGAAGAAGGCATGGCCTTTGAAGGCGCCTCACTGCCGTCAGGCTGTTCTGCGCAGGCGCCCAAAGACGCGCTGTACACCGTGACAGAGCTGTACCCGGACCACGTCGTGCTGGACGCCAATCATCCTCTGGCGGGTATCGCGCTTCGGATCAGCTTGCAGGTTGACGGCGTTCGCGAGGCCACCGAGGAAGAGGTGGGTCGCGGGTCAGCAGGCACCGGTTTCTTCAAAATTCAACCCATGCACGCCCGCGCACCGGGCAGCGACACCCTGCAGTAGGTCAGGATTGACCGGTTGAGCCGTAACCGCCCTCCCCGCGCACACTGGCGGGGAACTCAGTCACCACATTGAACTGCGCTTGCACCACTGGCACGATGACCAGTTGGGCGATACGGTCCATCGGCTCAATCGTGAAGGCGGTGCTGCTGCGGTTCCAGGCACTCACCATCAGCTGCCCTTGGTAATCACTGTCAATCAAGCCGACCAAATTGCCCAAAACAATGCCATGTTTGTGGCCTAACCCTGAGCGGGGCAGAATAATGGCCGCGAAATGGGGGTCTTGCAGGTAAACCGCGATGCCTGTAGGCACCAATTGCCAAGCGTTTGGCTGCAACGTGAGCGGCTCGGCCAGGCAGGCGCGCAGGTCCAGTCCCGCGCTCCCGGGCGTGGCGTAGGTCGGGAGCAGATCCGCCATGCGCACATCCACAATTTTGACATCTATTTTCATACTTTTAGGGCGCTATCCCTTGTCCTGCTTGCGATAGTAGCTATCAATTTACGAGCAAGTGCCAACTTGGTGTCACGCGCCAAGATGTGGGTGCCGGTGGCATCGACCAACAACAACTCGTTGTCATCCTGACCAAACGTAGCGGGACCGATATTGCCCACCAACAAGGGAACGCGTTTGCGAACGCGTTTGGCTTGGGCGTTGACCACCAAATCGTGACTTTCAGCGGCAAAGCCCACACAGTACAAGGCCCCGCTCTGCGCTTGCGGAGATTGCGTCACGGTGGCGAGAATATCGGGGTTTTCTACAAAACTCAGTGCAGGCGTTGCGCCGGAGCCGTCTTTTTTGATCTTCTGCTCTGACGAGCGGTCGGTTCGCCAGTCGGCAACGGCGGCTGTCGCCACAAACACCGTGGCTTGCCCAACGTGGGCTTGGACAGCTGCCAGCATGTCACGCGCGGACGTCACGTTGATTCGTGTCACCCCACGCGGTGTCGGCAAACTCACGGGACCTGCGACCAAGGTCACCTCGGCACCCGCCTCTTGCGCGGCGCGGGCAATGGAAAAGCCCATTTTTCCACTCGATAGGTTGGTGATGCCGCGTACCGGGTCGATGGCTTCGTAAGTGGGGCCAGCAGTGATTAACACACGCTGACCTTTGAACACTTTGGGCTGAAAAAAAGCGATGACTTCATGCAGCAACTCTTGCGGCTCCAGCATGCGGCCATCCCCGGTTTCGCCACACGCCTGATCCCCTTGGCCGACGCCCAACACCACCGCCCCGTCTGACTGCAACTGCAATCGGTTGCGCTGGGTTGCGGGGTGATCCCACATTTCGCGGTTCATGGCCGGCGCAATCAACAGCGGCACCGTCGCCCTGGGCCGCGCCAAGCACATCAGGCTCAAAAGTTCATCCGCCCGCCCTTGCACCAGTCTGGCCATGAAGTCGGCGCTGCAAGGGGCGATCAAAATTGCATCGGCCTCGCGGCTCAGGTTGATGTGCGGCATGTTGTTGGGTACGCGCGCGTCCCACTGCGACCCATACACCACACGCTGACTCAGCGCCTGCATCGTCACCGGGGTGATGAACTGCTCCGAAGCGGCCGTCATGACCACCTGGACAGTGGCCCTCGCCTTGATCAAGGCCCGGCACAGTTCCGCCGACTTGTAGCAGGCAATACCGCCAGTCAGTCCAAGAACCAGGTGTTTTCCATCAAGATCATTCATGGGCAGCAATGTAGCAGAGGCTGATTTTTTGCAAGACCCCAACAGAATTTGCGAAACGAACCCATTGCGCTGACCGCCAAAGGGGAGTGAGGGCTGAAAAACAGTGGCCTCTATAATCACTTTTTACCAGCTCCCCGAGCGTGCAGCGCTCTCTCTGACATGACCAAATTTGTCTTCGTCACCGGCGGCGTAGTGTCCTCCCTTGGCAAGGGAATCGCCTCAGCCTCTTTGGCCGCGATTCTGGAATCGAGGGGCTTGAAGGTCACCTTGATCAAGCTTGACCCCTACCTCAACGTCGATCCCGGCACCATGTCACCCATGCAGCATGGTGAGGTATTTGTCACCGACGACGGTGCCGAAACCGACCTGGACCTGGGCCATTACGAGCGTTTTGTGGAAACACGAATGCGCAAGGCCAACAACTTCACCACCGGTCAAATCTACAAAAGCGTTTTGGAAAAAGAGCGTCGCGGCGATTACCTGGGAAAAACCGTTCAGGTCATTCCCCACGTCACCAATGAAATCCAGGATTTCGTGAAACGTGGCGCAGGCGTTGGAACGCCCGATGCCGTCGATGTGGCCATTGTTGAAATTGGCGGCACCGTGGGTGACATTGAATCGCTGCCGTTCTTGGAAGCCGTGCGCCAAATGAGCCTCAAACTCGGTCCCAACAACAGTGCCTTTGTGCACCTGAGTTATGTGCCTTGGATTGCGGCGGCAGGTGAGCTGAAAACCAAACCCACTCAACATACCGCCAAACAGTTACGTGAAATCGGCATCCAGGCCGACGCCTTGATCTGCCGCGCCGATCGTCCGATTCCAGATGAGGAACGCCAGAAAATTTCACTTTTTTCCAACGTAGCCGATTGGGGCGTGATCTCGATGTGGGACGTTGACACCATCTACAAGGTGCCTCGCATGCTGCACGAGCAGGGCCTGGATGGCTTGATCTGTGACAAGCTGCGCCTCAACACGCCTCCCGCCAACCTCAAACGCTGGGATGATTTGGTCTATGAAACAGCGCATCCCCAGGGCGAAGTCAGCATCGCTATGGTGGGCAAATACGTTGACCTCAGCGACAGCTACAAATCATTGAACGAAGCCCTGCGTCATGCCGGCATGAAAAACCATGTTCGGGTGAAGATCAGCTACCTTGACTCGGAAACCATCACCGCCGAGAACGCCGACCAATTGAACAAGTTTGATGCGGTTCTTGTGCCCGGTGGGTTTGGTATTCGCGGTGTCGAGGGCAAAATTTGCGCCGCGCAATTCGCACGTGAAAACAAGGTGCCTTACTTGGGCATTTGCCTGGGCATGCAGGTGGCAACCATTGAATTTGCGCGCCATGTGGCCCGCCTGAAAGACGCCAACAGCACAGAGTTCGCCCCCAACGGCCCCCACCCGGTGATCGCCTTGATCACGGAGTGGAAAGACGAAGACGGCACCATCAAACAGCGCAGTGAGAATTCTGACTTGGGCGGCACCATGCGCTTGGGCGCGCAGAGCTCCGACGTCGCGAAAGACACTTTGGCCCATTCCATCTACGGTGACGTGGTGACGGAGCGTCACCGCCATCGGTATGAGGCCAATGTCAATTACCTGGCTGCTTTGCGCCAAGCCGGTCTTGTGATCTCAGCCCAAACGCAGCGCGAAAAACTGACTGAAATTGTGGAACTTCCCCAAACCGTTCACCCTTGGTACATGGGTGTTCAGTTTCACCCTGAATTTAAATCGACGCCCTGGAACGGCCATCCCTTGTTCAATGCGTTCATCAAGGCCGCCTTGGTGCACCAAGCCGCTGAAGCGCCTACCAAGGCAGAACTCTGATGAAATTATGTGGTTTCGACGCGGGATTGGACAAGCGCTTCTTTCTCATCGCAGGGCCCTGTGTGATTGAGTCAGAGCAACTGCAAATGGACACCGCAGGCACGCTCAAGGAAATCACCGACAGCTTGGGCATCCCCTTCATTTTCAAGAGCAGCTTCGACAAGGCCAACCGCTCCAGCGGCGCCACCTTTCGTGGGCCGGGCATTGAAAAAGGTCTTGAAATACTAGCCAAGGTCAAACGCGAGCTTCACTTGCCCGTGCTCACTGACATTCACTCTGAAGACCAAATTGCGCAGGTGGCCTCGGTGGTGGATGTGTTGCAAACTCCCGCTTTTTTGTGCCGTCAAACCGACTTCATCCGCACCGTAGCCCAATCTGGCAAACCCGTGAATATCAAAAAAGGGCAGTTTTTGGCGCCCGGCGACATGAAAAACGTCATTGACAAGGCCCGTGCTGCCGCGCGTGAGCTGGGCCTGAATGAAGACAACTTCATGGCCTGCGAACGCGGTGCCAGCTTTGGCTACAACAATTTGGTGAGCGACATGCGCTCACTGGCCATCATGCGAGACACCGGCGCGCCGGTTGTTTTTGATGCCACGCACTCGGTTCAGCTGCCTGGGGGCAATGGCACCAGCAGCGGCGGCCAACGTGAGATGGTGCCGGTGTTGGCCCGTGCAGCCGTTGCAGTGGGTGTCGCTGGTTTGTTCATGGAAACGCACCCAGACCCCAGCAAAGCCATGAGTGATGGCCCCAATGCCGTGCCCCTCCAGCACATGAAGGCCCTGTTGGAAACCCTGGTGGCATTGGATGCCGTGACCAAGAAAAATGGTTTTCTGGAAAACAGTTTTACCCTCTAAGCCGCGGAGAGTCTTCATGAGCAGCGCCTACATCATTGCGAACGTCACCGTGACCAACCCGACGCAGTACGAAGAGTATCGAAAATGGTCCAGTGCTGCGATGCAAACCTACGGCGCAGAGGTTTGCGTGCGAGGTGGCAAGGTTGAGGCATTGGAAGGCGACTGGCTGCCGGAGCGGCTGGTTATTCTAAAATTTCAGAGCTGGGATGCGGCCAAAGTATTCGAGGCCTCCCCTGAATATGGCAAAGCGCGCGCCGCGCGTCAGGGCGCCGCAGTGATGCGCCTGATCTTGGTTGAAGGCGTCTAGTCATCTCCCTTTTGTTTTTTTGTTCTTGAAGGAATCTAATGAGTGCAATTGTTGACATCGTCGGTCGTGAAATTCTTGATTCTCGCGGTAACCCCACCGTCGAATGCGACGTCCTGCTGGAGTCGGGCACCATGGGCCGCGCAGCCGTTCCCTCTGGCGCCTCCACGGGGAGCCGTGAAGCCATGGAACTTCGGGATGGCGACAAATCTCGCTATTTAGGCAAAGGCGTTTTAAAAGCGGTTGAGCACATCAACACCGAAATCTCTGAAGCGGTGCTGGGGCTGGATGCGTCTGAACAGGCCTTTCTGGACCGCACCCTGATTGATTTAGACGGAACCGACAACAAATCCCGCTTGGGTGCCAATGCGATTTTGGCGGTCTCCATGGCGGTGGCTCGCGCTGCGGCCGAAGAGTCTGGCTTGCCGCTGTACCGCTACTTTGGTGGCATGGGTGCGACACAAATGCCAGTGCCGATGATGAACGTCGTCAATGGGGGTGCACACGCCAACAACAACCTTGACTTGCAAGAGCTCATGATCATTCCCATCGGCGCACCGAGCTTTCGCGAAGCAGTGCGCTACGGTGCCGAGGTTTTCCATGCCCTCAAGAAAATTCTGAGTGACAAAGGCATGAGCGTGGCCGTTGGCGACGAAGGCGGCTTTGCCCCCAACGTGGACAGCCATGAAGCCGCCATTTTGTTGATCCTAGAAGCGATTGACAAAGCCGGTTTTGTCGCGGGTGAGCAAATCGCCCTGGGGCTGGACTGCGCTGCCAGTGAGTTCTACAAGGACGGAAAGTACCACTTGGCAGGCGAAGGTCTGGTCTTGAGCTCGGCTGAGTGGATCGACATGATGGCGACTTGGGTTGACAAATACCCCATCATCAGCATCGAAGACGGCATGGCCGAGAACGACTGGGACGGCTGGAAACTGCTGACCGATCGGCTGGCCAAAAAGGTCCAAATTGTGGGTGACGACCTGTTTGTCACCAACACCAAGATTCTCAAAGAAGGCATTGACAAAGGCATTGCCAACTCCATTCTGATCAAGATCAACCAAATTGGCACCTTGACGGAAACCTTTGAAGCCATTGAGATGGCCAAGCGCGCGGGCTACACCGCCGTGATCAGCCACCGCTCGGGTGAAACCGAAGACTCCACCATTTCCGACATCGCTGTGGGCACCAATGCGGGTCAGATCAAAACCGGTTCCTTGAGCCGCTCTGACCGCATGGCGAAATACAACCAATTGCTGCGGATCGAAGAAGACTTGGGCGAAATCGCTTACTACCCTGGCCGCGCCGCCTTTTACAACCTGCGTTAAGCAATGCCCGCCCCTGCCTTTGCAGTCACGGTACTGAACGTGCCTTTTGGCGCGTTCAGGTTGGCTGACAGCAAGACGTCAGGGGGCTGATCTTGGGTAATCGTCTGGTTCCTGCGCTGCTGATCGCTTTGCTTGCGATTCTTCACGCCCAGCTGTGGTACGGGCGTGGCAGTGTGCCGAACGTCGCGCTCCTGATCGAACAACTCAAAGTGCAAAAGCAGCAGAACGAACAAGCCCATCGGGCCAATGAGCAGCTGAGCGCAGAGGTTCGAGACCTCAAAGAAGGCCTTGAAATGGTGGAAGAAAAGGCGCGATTGGAATTGGGCATGGTCAAGCCCAACGAGATTTACGTTCAGTTTGCCAAGTGACAGGCCACGCCTTGCCGCAATGATAAAAATCGCCATTCTGGGCGCAGAGTGCACTGGCAAGTCAGAACTGGCGGAGACACTGGCTCACCGCCTAACCGAGGGGGCAAGCAAAGCGCTGTGGATTCCTGAGAGATTGCGTGATTGGTGCGATCGGGAGGGTCGAACACCTCTCGCGCATGAGCAAAGCGCCATCGCCTTGGAACAGAGGCGGCAAGCACAGGCCGCACCGCTCTGTGATTTTCTGCTGGTAGACAGTCCCGCGCTCATGACGGCACTCTACAGCGACCTCTACTTTGCCGACCAATCCCTCTACCCGAGCGCCTTGAGTGACCTGCGCGACTACCAACTCACACTGGTGATGGGCCTGGATTTGGAGTGGGTCGCCGATGGCATCCAACGCGATGGGCCCGTCATGCGTCAGCGGGTCAACCATCGGTTACGCCACATCCTTGATGAGGCCTTGTCGCCCTATACCGTGGTCTATGGCACAGGTTCAGCGCGAACGGACAGTGCCCTGCGCGCCATTGAAGCCCTCGCCCACTCGCCCTGCTTGAAACCAGCCACCCGGGGCACAGCGTGGGTCTGGCACTGTGACAACTGCAGCGACGTGCAGTGTGAACGCCGCTTGTTCACCGACCGGCTACGCATCGAACGGACCTAAATCTAATGGCAATTACTTGAGCTTTAACCGTTAAGCGTGTGGTTTCAGCGGCCCCATGCGTTCCGGATTCTTGGTATTTTTGGCCTGTAGCCCTTGCTGTACCTGCGTTGGTAGCTATTTAAAATGCAGCAATTCTTGCGCTGCAACCCCCACTCTCACCCCCAACCCCTCTCCCGCCCCGCCGGGCGGGAAAGGGGAGCCAACAACCCTATGTGGCCGCATGTTGGAAGTGATTGAGTTCACCGTGAACCGCCAACCTTCAAACTGGCCTTTAACAGCCGTATGTGGCCGCGTTTTTAAAGATGGTGAGTTCACCGTGAACCGCCAACTTTCAAAGTGAACGCAGGCAGCGTCAGTGGAGTCACCAGCTCACGTGGTTCCCGGCAAGTTTGACTGTTGGCGTCTGCGCGTGAACGCCACCCCAGACAAAGCGTTGGCCGAATAGGGCTGTTGAGCTCCCCTGATTCCCCCGGCGGGGGTGGAGAGGGGTTGGGGGAGAGGGGGGGAAAGAACAAGGCTTTGAAACTTCTGCAATCTAAACCCGCAAGGCCCTTGAATGACTTTTACACCGCTAGCCCTTGCGAGGCCTTCGCAAGCAGCTACTGAAAATATAGCAATTCTCCCAATGCAACGCCCCCGCCGCGACGAGAAAGGCGGCCAACAGCCATATGCGCCCGTGTGTTGGAAGGAAACGAGTTCACCGTGAGCCGCCAACATTCAAGGTGACTTTCAACTTCGCAGTGGCAGGTCGGGTGCTCCGAAGGCGTCACCCGACTCAGTCAGTGCCATTCACCTACAGCCGGGCTTTCTGCTAACTAACTGATGTTACGCAGCCCACCCCTGATAGGCTCCCCGGATGAAAAAAGCTGACCTTGATTTGTACACAGACTATTTGTTGAGCACTTTTGGTGCTGCAACGGCGACGGGCTTGTCGGCGATGGTCGAT
>JBAQDW010000193.1:0-7416 GCA_049286445.1 Rhodoferax sp.
ACCATTGGTTTGATCACCCTGCCCTACTCCTTTGGTCACTCGGACGGCGGCGTGATGATGGCTTTGGGCGAGTGGGCGCAGCGCTTACTCACATTCCGTGATGGCGGTGCCGAGCTTCTGGTTAATTTGGATTGGCCTTACAAAATCCACTTGGTGCTGGGCATGACTATTTTCTTGTTGTTCCCATTCAGCCGTTTGGTGCACGTGTGGAGTGGCTTTGGCAGCTTGGCGTACTTGATTCGCCCCTACCAAGTGGTGCGTGCCCGTCGCTTGAACGTACCTGCCGGTCAAAACCAGCCTCGCCAGCCCGGCGCTGGCCTCTAAAGGGTCATCTCATGAACAGCCAAACTATGGTGGCCAGCAAGTTGCCCAGCATTAATGGTGTTGTGTTGCAACTGCCTGAAGAGGTGGTGTCACCCGACGAGCTGCGCCAGCGCGCCTACTCAGAATTGTTGCGCCAGGCAGCGGTTGCTCAAGGCTTGCTGCCTGCCAGTGACGCAGCTACCGCCGACGGCGTGATCAGTGAAGAAGCCAGCAGCGCCATTGAGCAGCTGTTGGAGGTCAATTTGACCCAACCCGATCCGTCTGAGGAGGCTTGTCGGCGTCATCACGCCGCCCACCAAGCCACTTACAGCACGGGCGAGCGGGTGCAGGTGCGCCACATTCTGTTTGCCGTGACGCCGGGTGTCGATGTGGTGGCGCTGCGCAACCGCGCCGAAACTACCTTGTTGGATGTTCGTTGCCACGATGGCGGCATCATGAACGAGACCTTTGCCAAAGCGGCCAGCACCATGTCCAATTGCCCCAGTGGTGCCGAGGGCGGCGACCTGGGTTGGCTGCTGACCACCGATTGCGCACCCGAGTTTGCCAAAGAGATTTTTGGGCACGCTGAGGTGGGCGTGCTGCCGCGCCTCGTGCACAGCCGGTTTGGCTTGCACGTGGTCGAAATTTTGGCACGCGAACCTGGTGTACCCCAGACTTACGAAATGGTCAAAGGTGCCGTGTCGCAATCATTGAAGCAGCAAGCCTATGTCACCGCGCTGCGCCAGTACATGCAAGTGCTGGCTGGCGAGGCCCATATTGTCGGTGTGGACATTGAAGCGGCGGACACCCCGCTGGTTCAGTAAAACAACTCAGGAACAAGGACACCCGCTGTGCCTGATGAATTATTGGAGCGCCTGCGAAGGTTTCACGACGACACTTTTCCGGGCGTACAGGCGCACTTTCAAACCCTGGTCAAAGATGGCCAGCACCCCACCATATTGTTCATTGGTTGCTCTGACTCCCGCTTGGTGCCCTACCTGCTCACAGGAACCGGCCCAGGCGAGTTATTCATCGTGCGCAATGTAGGGGCGTTTGTACCGCCCTATGACGGTTCAGCCGGCTACCACGGGACGTCTGCTGCTATTGAATTTGCAGTGCTTAACCTCAAAGTCTCACGCATCGTGGTGTGTGGACACAGCCACTGTGGTGGTATTCGGGCGCTCTATGAAGAGGTCCACCCTGACGCTAAAAACCTGTCTGCATGGTTGGCCTTGGGGCGAGAAGCCGCTCTCCCAGTGCAGGTGAGTCCTGAGGCTTTGCGCCGCACCGAGCAGCGCGCTGTGGTGTTGCAATTGGAGCGCCTCATGGGTTACCCCATGGTGCGCCAGCAAGTAGAAGCCAGACAAATCTCCCTACATGGCTGGCACTATGTGATTGAAGATGGCGAGGTGCATGTTTTCGATGTGAAAAGCGGCCAGTTTGTTGCGGCCTCAGAAGCCAATCACAGTGGCGACGGCCCTTACAAAGAACACTTTGAAGAGCCCGTTTTCAATGAAATTGACGACGCTTACAAGCCTCGATAGACCCCGATGAATAGCCCGGTTTTAGCATCGCTCCTGACTGACCCCACTTTGGGTACGGCTCATGACGATTGCAGTGCGGCCCACTTCGCGCATGAATTGATTCATGCGCGCCAAACGGTGTTGCCCAAGCGCTTGGTCGATCCTGGCCCAAGCGCAGAACAGCTGCATCAAATTTGCCTCGCCGCGTCAGCCGCGCCAGACCATGGCAAGTTGATGCCGTGGCGTTTTGTGCTGATTCCCGCCGCCGCACGGCACCGGTTGGCCCGGGTGTTTGAAGAGGCACTGCTGAGCCGGGACCCACACGCCACCTCAGAACAAATCGCGCAAGCCGCCGAAAAGGCTTATCGGGCACCGACACTGATCTTGGCGATTGCAAAAACAACCGCAGGAGACCCGGGGATCGACAGTTACGAGCGCATGGTCTCGGTCGGATGCGCGATTCAAAACATGCTGCTCACCGCCACTGCGCTTGGATTCGGCTCGGCATTGACCAGCGGCAAAGCATTGCGGTCATCGCAGCTCAGCGCTCTGTTTTCACTGGAAACAGGCGAAGTGGCGGTGTGCTTTTTAAGCATTGGAACGGTTTCAAGCCGCAAACCAATTCGCCTCCGCCCCGCGGTGCATGACTACTTGACGACACTCGCTGAGGCCTGACAGGCAGTGTCTTCGCTTGCTGTTGCCATGGCGCTCGTCACGGTTGCGGTAGTTGTCAAGCAATAGGTGGCATCAATGGCCACCTGCGCTAATAACCTACTCGAAACTAACCGGCTCGCCTTGGCGGTTAAAGGGAATGTAGGTCCCGAATTTTCCCAACTTGATTTTCTCCACCATGTCTTGCATGGGCTTTTCAGCGGCTTCACTGCTGGGTGACTTGCCGCCACTACCAGACAAAGCCGCCGCAAAAACAATGGACCAATCTTTGCCAAACGCTCGGGACTCCTGCTCCAGTACTGCAAACGACGGCAACTCGCGTGGCAGCTTGTCCACGTACATCAAGGGTACCAACTCTCCGCCGTGGCCTTGCAGGTAACGCTCCTTTTGTTCAGGGGTGCAGTCTTTTGGCAAATCGGCACCAGCGAATACAAAAAGTAACCGCTGAGGCTGACTTTGTTGTCCTGCGGCTTGTATCAAATCATCGAAACTTGAAATCGTCATAAATTCGGAACCTTATTGACAAAACTGAGAAAATGACCTTGGTCAAACCTCTATTTTTGCATTTTTTAGTCCCCCGAAGTTTGAGTGAGGTCAACCCGCCTGGCGGGTCTGAACTCTATGATTGCGCAGCCATTTAGGAACCCGTCATGTCGCAAAAAAGCCCCGAAAAAACCAAAACCAACACCCCACTTTCCCCGCAACAAATCAGTGAAGAAGTGCTGATTGAAAAGTACAGCAAAGGCACTGAAAAGTCGATTGGGGACGTGAACAAACGCGTCGCCCGGGCCTTGGCGCAGGCGGAATTGCCGGATCAACGAAAACAGTGGGAAACCAAGTTCATGCACGCGCTGCAGAGCGGATTCTTGCCGGCAGGTCGTATCCAGTCTGCCGCCGGAACTGACTTGGCTGCAACGCTGATCAACTGCTTTGTCCAGCCCGTGGGCGACTCCATCTCTCACATTGAAGACGGACACCCTGGCATTTACACCGCACTGACCGAAGCGGCTGAGACCATGCGACGCGGCGGCGGTGTGGGCTATGACTTCTCCCGCATTCGCCCTCGTGGTGCGTGGGTGGGCAGTACACAAAGCAGTGCCTCAGGCCCGGTGAGCTATATGCGGGTGTTTGATCGTTCCTGCGAAACCGTGGAATCAGCCGGTGCCCGCCGAGGCGCACAAATGGGCGTGCTGCGATGCGACCACCCCGACATTGAAGAGTTCATTCACGCCAAAGACGCCGGCGACTTGAAAAATTTCAACATCTCTGTGGGCGTTACCGATGCGTTCATGCAAGCCGTTCAGACCGATGGCGAGTTCACACTGACCCACCGCGCCGAGCCGGGCAGGGACCAAAAAGCCAATGGTGCTTACCAGCTCACCGACAGCGACGCTTGGGTTTACCGCAAGTTGCGAGCGCGTGAGCTGTGGGACCAAATCATGCGCTCCACCTACGACCACGCCGAGCCCGGTGTGCTGTTTCTGGACCACATTAACCGCGACAACAACCTCTCGTACTGCGAAACCATTGCCAGTACCAACCCGTGTGCCGAGCAACCGCTGCCCCCTTATGGCTGTTGCTGTTTAGGCTCGATTGACCTCACCCGTTTTATTGACCATCCGTTTGAGAAAAACGCACGTTTCGACAAGTCAGCCTTCGCCGACGTGGCTCGCGTAGCCACCCGCATGCTAGACAACGTGCTGGATGTGACCGTTTGGCCACTGCCCCAACAGCAAGAAGAGGCGCGAAGCAAGCGCCGTGTGGGCCTGGGTTTCACGGGCTTGGGCGATGCGCTGATCATGCTCAATTTGCGCTACGACACGCAAGCGGCGCGCGACATGGCGCAAGAGATCTCTGAATTGATGCGCAACACCGCGTATGAGGCGTCCATCGAACTCGCCCGCGAACGGGGCGCCTTCCCACTGTTCAATGCAGATTTGTACCTCAGCGCTCAGACCTTTGCCTCGCGCCTGCCCCCCGCACTAAAAGACCGCATTAAAACCATCGGCCTTCGCAACTCGCATTTGCTGTCTATTGCCCCCACAGGCACCATCAGTCTGGCATTTGCCGACAACGCCAGCAACGGCATTGAGCCCCCCTTCAGTTGGAGCTACACCCGCAAAAAACGCATGCCCGATGGCGGTTTTAAAGAGTACGCAGTGGAAGATCACGCCTGGCGGCTTTACCGCCACTTGCATGGAGAGACTGCCCCCCTCACGCCCGCCTTTGTGACCGCACTGGAGATGAGCGCCCAGGCCCACGAAGCGATGGTGGCCGCAGTGGCCCCCTACATTGACACCGCCATCTCCAAAACCGTCAACGTACCCGCCGACTACCCGTATGCCGATTTCCAGCACTTGTACATGGAGGCGTGGCAATCTGGGTTAAAGGGATTGGCCACCTACCGCCCGAACGCGGTGTTGGGGTCGGTATTGAGCTTAACCCCCACTTTGACGGCCACGACCCCCTCTTTGCACATTGAAGGGGCCAACCAACGGTTGGCGTTAGAGCGCCTGCCCTCCCCCGTGTTGTCGTCCCTGCGCTGGCCCAGTCGCCCTGAACTGCCGGGGGGCAACCCCGCGTGGACCTTCATGGTCAACCACCCCTTCGGCAACTTTGCCTTGTTCGTGGGTGAGCTGGTCGCCGAAGAAGGCGGCGCATCGAAACCGTTCGAGGTCTGGGTCAACGGAACAGATCAGCCGCGTGGCTTGGGGGCACTGGCCAAAACGCTGTCCATGGACTTGCGCACCAATGACCCCGCTTGGTTACAACTCAAACTCGATGCCTTGGCCACGGTCGCTGAAGAGCACTCGTTTGAAATGCCCTTCCCGCCCCACGGTGAAAAACGGCTATTCCCCGGCGTCGTTGCGGCCACGGCAGCCGTTATCCGCTGGCGGTGTGACCAATTGCGGGCGCTGGGCAAAGAGTCCAAACTGCCCACGCCTGTGATGGATGCCATGTTCAGCCAGGGTGAGCCGCAAACCGGGCCATCCGGCACGCTGGCGTGGTCGGTGGATGTGGACAATCCTGCCACCGGCGAAGCCCTCACGGTCACATTGAAAGAGGTCAATCTTGAGGCGCATGACGGTTCAGTCGTCACCCGGCCTTGCGCGGTGGGCTTTTCCGGCAACTACCCGCGTGCCATGGACGGCCTCGCGCGCTTGCTGTCGCTGGACATGCGGGTTATCGACCCCGCGTGGATTGGCATGAAACTGCGCAAGCTGCTCAACTACGCCGAGCCGCTGGGCCACTTCATGGCCTTTGTGCCGGGGCTGCCAAATGCTGAGCGTCGCCAACACACCTGGCCTTCCACCGTGGCCTACATTGCGCGCCTGATCATTCACCGCTATGCCATGCTGGGCGTGTTGGACGAACAAGGCTTTCCATTGCGAGACATGGGCGTGTTAGACGCCCCCAAAGACCAGTCGCAGCCCACCACCATGGCGGGAAAAGTGTGCCCTGAGTGTGGCAACCCCACCGTCATTCACAAAGACGGTTGTGACTTCTGCACCGCGTGCGGGTACGTGGGACAGTGCGGTTAAGACACCGCACAAAACAAGGCCAAGGGTGTGCCCCTTGGCCTTGACGCTCTTGCCTTCTTGTCTTTACTTGCGAACCACCAAAACAGGCAACTCGGTGTGTGACAACACGGCCTGAGTCACGCTGCCCAAGACCAGTTTCTCCAAGCCGCTGCGGCCGTGGGAGCCAATCACGATCAGATCCGTCTGCGCAGAAGCGGCTTTTTGCACAATGCCTCTCCACGCGTTGCTGGACTCCACAATCGCTGTGTCCACGGCCACATCGGCGGCGACGAAAATCGCTTTGGCTGATTTGATGGCGGCGTTGGCCTCGGCACTGGCCGCGCTCAAATACTCGGTTTGTCCGTAGGCAAAGTCAGTACCCACGCCGGTAAAGGGATAGGGGTCAATCACAAAAATAGCCGTCACTTTGCTGTCAAAGGCTTTGGCCAAACTGATGGCTTTTTCGACCGCCAACTGCGAAGTGGGCGATCCATCAATAGGAACGAGGATGTGCTTGAACATGATTTTTCTCCTTGGGTTGGGGTACGGTAAGTGTCGGAGTGAAGCCAGCTTGGCTCCTTGACCAGAATCAAGCGAAGGACGGTCACCCCACCTGTCACGAGCTTACCTCACTAAAAAAATGCCCCGACTGGCTTCACAACGGAGTCTTTTTGCAACACGGTTGCGGCCCATGAGGGTCCTCTTGATGAGGGTCAAGCAGCGAATAACAGGCAGTGGCTATGCTGCTCCAAAAAAACAAAACACCTCTGGCTTGACCGACGGTGAGACCGGCTTGATGACCCGTGCATGGGCCACCGAGATAAACAACTGACAAAACGCCTTTGAGCGCATCCCTCTTGTGAAAAAAAACTCTCCTTTGGGGCATCGTCCTTATGAAGATGTGCAGGCCTTGGTCACTGGCACGTTGTTCGTGGCCTTTGGCGTGCTCATGTTCGGCCACACCGGCTTGTTGACCGGCGGCACCGCTGGCATTGCTTTTTTGATCCATTACGCCACCGGTTGGAATTTTGGCTTGGTCTTTTTTGTCATCAACCTGCCGTTTTACGGGCTGGCTTGGAAACGCATGGGAAAAGCCTTCACCCTGAAAACCTTTGCCGCCGTGGGCTTGCTGTCAGTGTTTGTCAACCTGCTGCCCACACTCGTCAGTTTTCAGACCCTTTCCTCGCCGCTGGCCGCCGTGCTGGGGGGGTTGCTCATGGGCACCGGCATGTTGATGCTGTTTCGCCACCGCGCCAGTCTGGGCGGCTTTAACCCAAATTTTCCATTAGCCTGTTCCAGTCGGGTGATGGGCGGTGAATTTGACCGGCAAATCGAACTGCGTGGCCTCATCCCAAAGCCCCTTCATCCACTGCCTGTGCTGCATTGCCATAGCCAAG
>JBAQDW010000194.1:0-1519 GCA_049286445.1 Rhodoferax sp.
TGGGGGTTGCGCCCACGGGCAATGGCCGGCGCGAAAGCTACGCCCATGTGCCCATGCCGCGCATGACCAACACTTATATGTTGGGGGGCGACAAGGCGCCTGAGGAAATTGTCGCCAGCATCAAAAAAGGCCTGTACGCGACCAACTTTGGCGGCGGACAGGTTGACATCACGTCGGGCAAGTTCGTGTTCTCCGCCAGTGAAGCGTATTGGGTCGAAAACGGCAAGATTTTGTACCCGGTCAAGGGCGCCACACTGGTCGGCAGCGGCCCCGAGTGCCTCAAGCGCGTCAGCATGATCGGCAACGACATGAAGCTCGACAGTGGCGTGGGCACCTGTGGCAAAGAGGGCCAGAGCGTGCCGGTGGGCGTGGGCCAGCCCACGTTGCGCATCGACGGGCTGACCGTGGGTGGCACGGCATAAGTCAGTTTCACGGTATTTCAGTGTGCTACATTCCAACCCATGAATTCGATTCGTTTCTTTTTTAGCTACTTTTGGTTCTCAAGCGCCTGCGGCGGTAGAGAGACTTGAACGTACCTGAAAAAGACGTCCTGAACTCACAAAAACCGCCGGCTCACCCGGCGGTTTTTTTTTGCGCCTTTGTTTTCATCACCTTCCACCGTCTGAATTAGGAGCCTCACCATGACTGCCAAAGCCACCGTCGCCAGCACTGATGCCTGGTATGCGAACCCTGTCAACCGCCCCGCCGACCGCACCAGCCAGACAGACGACGCCCGCATCAAGGACATCACCGTGTTGCCCCCTCCAGAACATTTAATCCGTTTTTTCCCCATTCAGGGCTCCCCTGTCGAGTCGTTGATCAGCAGCACCCGCCAGAATATTCACAACATCATGGCAGGCACAGACGA
This sequence comes from Rhodoferax sp., assembly GCA_049286445.1. GTDB lineage: Bacteria > Pseudomonadota > Gammaproteobacteria > Burkholderiales > Burkholderiaceae_C > Rhodoferax. The sequence goes on from JBAQDW010000194.1 coordinate 869, forward strand.
CCGGCTGTTGGTGGTGATTGGCCCGTGCTCGATTCATGACCCCGCAGCCGCGCTGGACTATGCGCGCCAACTCAAGGTGCAGCGCGAGAAATACGCCGACACGTTGGAGATCGTGATGCGGGTGTACTTTGAGAAGCCCCGCACCACGGTCGGCTGGAAAGGGCTCATCAATGATCCGTACCTGGATGAGACCTTCCGCATTGATGAGGGCCTGCGTATTGCGCGCCAGTTGCTGATTGAGATCAACCGCACCGGGCTGCCTGCCGGCAGTGAGTTCTTGGACGTCATCTCGCCCCAATACCTGGGTGATTTGATCTCGTGGGGGGCCATTGGTGCCCGTACCACCGAGAGCCAGGTTCACCGTGAACTGGCCTCGGGCCTGTCGGCACCGATCGGCTTCAAGAACGGAACCGATGGCAATATCAAGATTGCCACCGACGCCATTCAGGCCGCGGCAGGCGGCCACCACTTTTTGTCAGTGCATAAAAATGGCCAAGTGGCCATTGTGCAAACCAACGGCAACCCCGACTGCCATGTGATTTTGCGCGGTGGCAAAGCGCCCAATTACGACGCGGCCAGCGTTGCCGCCGCGTGCCAAGACTTGGAAAAAGCCAAGCTGCCCGCGACACTGATGGTGGATTGCAGCCACGC
>JBAQDW010000195.1:0-6982 GCA_049286445.1 Rhodoferax sp.
CTCTCCACCCCCGCCGGGGCGGAAAGGGGAGCTCAACAGCCATATGTGGCCAACGCTTTGTGTGGGGTGGCGTTCACGTGCAGACGCCAACATTCAAACCTGCCGGGAACCGCGTGAGCATGGGACCCATTGACGCTGCGTGCGTTCACTTTGAAGGTTGGCGGCTCACTTTGAACTCAACCACTTCCAACACGCGGCCACATAGGGTTGTTGGCCCCCCTTTCCCGCCCGGCGGGGCGGGAGAGGGGTTGGGGGTGAGAGTGGGGGTTGCAGCGCAAGAATTGCTACATCGTTGATAGCTGCTTGCGCAGGACCAGCAAGGGTTACAGGCCTAAAACGTCCTCAATACTGACCTGAAACGCGGCAAGATGTCATCGCCTGAATGAACCCGCAGCTACTCCACCGGGATCAAAATTTCGCTACGGCGCAGCAGGGGCGGCACAAACGGAGGGTCATAGCGGGCAAACTGAGGTTTTCCCGCTGCTTTCAAGCCTTGTTGCGCCATCCAGTTTTGCAAGCGCTCGGTTTGCGCTGCAATCGTGTCCTCCGTGCTGAACTTGGAAAACCGCACTGCTGCCACCTTTTGCGCCGGAATTTCACGCAGCGTCACGCGGGGGTCAAGCGGCTTGGGCAGAGTTTGCAGGGTGTATTTGGACGGCATCACAAAGTGCAGGCGGTAACCCGCGCCGGCGCTGGGCTCCATGGTGACCGGCACGGTCATGGAGATTTTTGGCGGCGCTTTCTCCATGGTCACGGGCAACGTCATTGAAATTTTCTCGCGCTCGGCTTGGGCCGCCTCGGCGGGTTTGTTGGCACCTTCGCGAAAGATGTAGTCCTTGATCAGGCGCGAACCCTCCTTGCCCGCCGCCGTCACGTCACCTTGCACCAGCACCTCGGCCACCACCATGGGCTGGTAGCTGCGCAACTCAAAATCATCGACTTTGGTGACAACCTCAAAAGCGGGTTCTTCCAAGTCAAACATCTGCGCGCTCGCCACGGGTGGCAGCACAAGGCAAACGCAGGCCACGCTGAACGCGCAAGCCCGGCGCAAAGCGGTCAAAGGAGGGTAGGTTGAAATCATGGTGGTGCGTTTTTTAAAGTGTGATGGGACTGGCGTTGACTTTAAAGTCTTACCCGCTGCCACCGCCTCAGCCACCGCACAAACCATGACAGGGCTTGGGGCTTTGAGCGGGCAGATCAATGAATGAATCAGGCCCCCAGCCCTTGCTGCACCTGCGCAAGCAGCTATTGACTTCATAGCATTGATGAACGGCCACGGGGCGGGATTTAGCCCGTGAGTCGGCCCCCTAAACTAGGGGGATGCAAGGCCAACTCTTCACCCAAGACTTCCTCACCCGCGCCATCACCGAGACGCCACCGCACCAAGCGCTAACGGACGGGGACTTTGCGGTTTTCAAAGCCACGCTGCAGGCTGTTTTTACCGGTGTGGACGCCACCTCCACCATCAACGAAGCGCAGACCGAGGCTGTGGTCATTCAAAAAGTGTTGCTCGCACTGGGCTGGGGCGACGACACGCTGCCGCAGGTGAACCTGTCCGGCAAGCGCCGCGAAGACGTGCCAGACGTGCTGCTTTTTGCCAACAGCGCCCAAAAAGCCGCCGCACTGGCCGAGGCCAAAGACGACCGGCGTTACCGCCACGGGCTGGCCATTTTGGAGGCCAAGCGCTGGCTGCGCCCGCTGGACCGGGGCGATGCCTCTGAGGCCACCGACCCCGACGCACCGTCGAGCCAAATGCTGCGCTACCTGAGCCGAGCCGACGTGGTGTCAGACCGGGCCGTCAAATGGGGCATGCTCACCAACGGGGCCGTGTGGCGCTTGTACTGGCAAGACGCCCGCTCGCGCTCGGAAGAGTTTTTTGAGGTGGACTTGGCCGCGGCGCTGGGCCTGTCTGGCATTCAACACTCGCTCGACGAGATGTCGCCTGACCACGCGCTCAAGCTGTTTAAGCTGTTTTTTGGCCGCGCCGCCTTTTTGCCGCAAGCTTGGGACAACGCGGGCCGCAGCTTTCACGCCTTTGCGCTTAACGAAGCCCGCTTGTACGAAGAAAAAGTGTCGCAAGACCTGGGCGCGCGCGTGTTTGACGACATTTTTCCGCAACTGGCTGACGCGCTGGCCCGGGGCGACCTACACGCCCAAACCCATAAAACGGGTTACGGCCAGTTCACCCGGCCCCAGTTCACCCCCGGGTACCTGGACGAGGTGCGTGAAGCCGCGCTGGTCATGCTGTACCGGCTGCTGTTTTTGTTCTACGCCGAAGACCGCAACTTGCTGCCCGTGAAAGACCCGCGCTACGCCTCCTACAGCGTGCGCCGCATCCGTGAGGAGGTGCGCGACAAGGTGGAGGCGGGCACGCGGTTCTCCAAAACCATGACGCCGGTTTGGTTGTCGCTGCAAGCGGTTTTCGACCTGATCAATATCGGTGACGACGACATTGGCATGCCCGCGTACAACGGCGGCTTGTTCGCCCGCGAGCGCTCGGCCTTGCTGACCCGCACCAAGGTGCCGGATTCCATCATGGCCCCCATCATCGACGCCTTGTCGCGCCGCACCGAAGAGGTCATTCGGGGCTGGATCAACTACCGGGACTTGGCCGTCTCGCACCTGGGTGGCATTTACGAGAGTCTGCTGGAGTACAGCCTGGTGCACGAGGTGCAGGCCGTTGACAGTTACAAAGACAAGCCCGAGATCAACCGCATCACCGCGCAGCCCGCCAGCTTTGCGCGCAAGGTGTCGGGCAGCTACTACACGCACGACGACTTGGTGCGCCTCATCTTGCGCGAATCGGTAGGTCTGCTGGCCCAGGAGCGGCTGGACGGCTTTGCAACGCACCTCAAAAAGCAGGCCAAAAAAACCGCATTCAACCCCGGCGACTGGGACGCGCTGGACGCCCAAGACCCGGCCAGCCAAATCCTCGAACTCAAAATTTGCGACCCTGCCATGGGCAGTGGCCACTTTTTGGTGGCGTTGGTGGACGACCTGGCCGACCGTGTTTTGGAGGCCATTGCCACCGCCACGCTCGAGGTCAACGCCCAACCCTGGGCAGCGCATTTGGTCGAAACAGGCCGCCCCTGGCAAAGCCCGGTGCTGGCACGGGTGGCGCACATTCGCGCCAGTATCAAAACCACTGCCAAAGACCACGGTTGGGTGGTCACCGACGCGCAGTTGGACGACCGCCACATCGTGCGCCGCATGATTTTGAAGAAAAGCATCTTCGGTGTGGACAAAAACCCCATGGCCGTGGAGCTGGCCAAAACCGCGCTGTGGCTGCACACCTTTACCGTGGGTGCGCCGCTGAGCTTTTTGGACCACCACCTCAAAATTGGCGACAGCCTGCACGGCGAGCGCTTGCCGCACGTGCAGCGCGGCCTGCAAGCCTTGGGGTCTTTGCTGCTGCAAAGCGAATTTACCCGCCTGGCCGTGGCCGCCAAAGCCATCGCCCAAGTGGCTGATTTGACCGATGTGGACATCGCCGAGGCCCAACTCTCCAAACAACTGGCCGGGCAAGCCGCCGAACAAGTGGCCCCCCTCCATGCCGTGCTGGACTTTTGGCGCGCCCTGCGCTGGCTGGTGCCCGGCTGGCCGGTGGACAAAATTGCCAAGCTGGGCAAGCTGCTGAAGGCCGCCAAGGACGAACCCAACCCCCTGCTGGCCGGTCTGGTCAAGCTGCTGGACCCCAGCCACAACCTGGTGACCGTGCTGGGCGCTGGCCAGTTGGAGGGCAGTGACGCCGCCACCCAGGCCGCCAATGCGCTCATGGCCCAAGCCCGCGCGCTGGCAAAGCGGGAAACCTTTTTTCATTGGTGGACCAGTTTTCCCACCGTGTTTGGCGTTGGCAGCCGCCAGGGCTTTGACGCCATCATTGGCAACCCGCCGTGGGACCGCATCAAGCTGCAAGAGGTGGAGTGGTTTGCTGAACGCTCCCCCGCCATTGCCGCCCAAGCCCGCGCCGCCGACCGCAAACGCATGATTGCCGCACTGGCCCACACCAACATGAAGCAAACCGGGGTCAACACCCCGCCCGTCGTCAACCTCTGGGCGCAGTACCAAGAAGCGGGCGCACGCGCTGAGGCCAATGCCCGCGTCTTGGGCAATGGCAAGCAAGGCAGTGGCGACTACCCGCTGCTGGGCGGGGGGGATGTGAACCTCTACAGCCTGTTTGTCGAGCGCGCCCAAGCCCTCATCGCCCCCCATGGGCTGGTGGCCTTGCTCACCCCCAGCGGCATTGCGGGTGACAAAGGCGCTGCCGAATTCTTTCGCTCCATCAGCAGCACCGGGCGCCTGGGCGCGCTGTTTGACTTTGAAAACCGCAAGGTCTTTTTCCCGGACGTGCATGCCAGCTTTAAGTTTTGCACCTTGGTGTTTGGCGGGGACCAACGCACGTTTGCCCAAACCCGCTGCGCCTTTTATTTGCACCATTTGGACGAGCTGGACGACCCCACGCGCTCCTTGGTGCTCACCGCCGCCGATTTTTGTGCCGTGAACCCCAACACCAGCGCCGCGCCCATTTTCCGGAATCGGCGCGACGCCGACATCACCTTAAAGCTGTACGCCCAGCACCCGGTGTTGGTGAAACACGGTGGGTTCAGCGAGAGCTTGGGCCCGCAGCCCGATGTGAAAGCGTGGCCGGTGAAGTACCAGCGCATGTTCGACATGACCAATGACTCGCACCTGTTCTTGAAGGGCAGCGAGCTCAAAGCGCAGGGCTGGAGCCCGGCCGCGCTCAACCGCTGGGAGAAGACTGACGCCGCGGGGACGCAAGTGGCCGTGCCCTTGTATGAAGGCAAGATGGTGCAAATGTTTGACCACCGGGCGGCGGATGTGGTGGTGAACGAAGCAAACCTCAAACGCGCAGCGCAACAAGAGGCCATTTCGCAACTGGAAAAGGCCGCTATTTCACGCTACCCCGTTCCGCAGTATTGGGTGGACGCTGCTGGCGTCACGCCCACCTGGGAGGGTGAATGGTGTATTACCTACAAATCGGTCACCGCCCCTAGCAACATGCGGACCATGATCGCGGCCATGGTGCCCAAGTGTGGCGTCGGCAATAGCATGGCGATGTTGTTACCTGAGTATGGGAGTGAGAGAGGGTACGCAAGCTGGGCGCCGCTCCTTCTTGCCAATTTAAGTAGCTTTGCATTGGACTTCGCCCTGCGCCAAAAGGTGCAAGGGCAAAATCTCAACTGGTTTATCGTGGAGCAGGCAGCCGTCATCGCCCCCGAGCGCTTCGAAGAGCCGTTGCCCGCCGCATTCGCCAAAGCCATGCGCGCAGCCCAACTCATGAACGGCCACCACCCGCACCCCACGGTGGCCGACTTTGTCATTCCCCAAGTGCTGGCCCTGACCTACACCGCCTGGGACCTGGCCCCGTTTGCCCGCGACTTGGGGTATGTGGACGCCCAAGGGGCCGTGCTGCCGCCTTTTGTGTGGAACGAGGCCGAGCGCCGCACCCGTCTGGCCGCGCTGGATGCCGTGTTTTTCTACCTCTACGGCTTGGACGCGCACGACGCGGCCTACATCATGAACACCTTCCCCATCGTGCGCGAGCACGACGAAAAAGCCTTCGGCAGTTTTCGCACCCAAACCGATGTACTCGCCCAATTGGCCCTGCTGTCACCCCCCGAGCCACGCCGTGCCCCCCAGTGAACCACCCACGCGGCGGTCGTTCTGCCTTTTTTTTGCAGGCCCGGCTAGCCCAAGGGGCGTCACCCGGCGTCTGCTTTGGCGTCAGCGTCAGCGTCAGCGGTCATTGCGGTCACCAGCTCACGCGGTTCCCGGCGAGTTTGAATGTTGGCTGTTGCACGTGAACGCCACCCCAAACAAAGCGTTGGCCAAATAGGGCTGTTGAACTCCCCTGATCCCCCGGCGGGGGTGGAGAGAGGGGGGGAAACAACAAGGCTTTGAAACTTCTGCAATCTCGTCCCGCAAGGCCTTTGAATGACTTTTGGGCCGCTAGCCCTTGCCGGACCTGCGCAAGCAGCTATCAACGATGTAGCAATTCTTGTGCTGAAACCCCCACTCTCACCCCCAACCCCTCTCTCGCCCCGCCGGGCGAGAAAGGGGAGCTCAACAGCCACATGTGGCCGCGTGTTGGAAGTGGTTGAGTTCACCGTGAGCCGCCAACCTTCAAACTGGCCTTCAACAACCGTATGTGGCCGCGTTTTTAAAGGGACGGCGTTCACAGTGCTCTGCCAACCTTCAAAGTGAACGCAGGCAGCGTCAGATTCGTCCCACGCTCACGCGGTTCCCGGCGAGTTTGAAGGTTGGCGTTTGCACCTGAACGCCACCCCGCACAAAGCGTTGGCCAAATAGGGCTGTTGAACTCCCCTGATCCCCCCGGCGGGGGTGGAGAGGGGTTGGGGGAGAGGGGGGGAAAGAACAAGGCTTGCAAACTTTTGCAATCTCACCCCGCAAGGCCTTTGAATCGCTTTTGTAACGCTAGCCCTTGCCGGGGCTTGGTTCCGCAAGACCTTTGAATATTTTTTACAACGCTGGCCCTTGCGGACCCCGGCATAGGTGAAAGGTTCAGCCCAATGGCCTGCGTGACTTCAAGGGCCGCGCCTTTTTGAGGGTCGGTTGGGTGGCCACGCGAGGTCTGCGGTTGGCTCGGTCTTGGAGCAGTTGTTGTTCACGCTGACCCCGCAGCTCCGCCACGCTGCCCTCCAACGCTCCATTGCGTTGGCGCAGTTCGTCGGCCTGGACTTGTTTCTCGGCGACGACTTTGCGGTGCAGCTCCGTCTGATCCGCCAGCGCGCGCTGAGAGGCGAGCGCGTCTTTTTGCAGTTGGGCGGCATGGACGCGGGCGCGGTCCACTTCGAGCAGCAAGCGACGCATGTCGAGGGCGTGTCGTTCTTCTTGCTGGGCCGTTGCCAGGCGTTGCTGCGCCAATTCCTGGGTAAAGCCGTGCTGTGCGGTTTGCAGGCTGTCTTGGAGTTCGCGCCGTTGGGCCACATGGGTTTCAATT
>JBAQDW010000196.1:0-16816 GCA_049286445.1 Rhodoferax sp.
ACGCCAAATGACAAGCAGAAACGAGCGCTTGAACTGATCGCTCAGATCAAATCGTAGTCAGAACGTGGAACCAGACTTACCGTCGGTTTCATTGGGGAAACTCGGGTTTTTGGGGGAAGAACTTCAGTTTAGATTGCAGAAGTAGTGGGGGTTACAACGCAAGAATTGCTACACAGTCGATAGCTACCAACGCAGGAACTGCAAGGGGGAGAGACCGAAGACACCCGCGAACCGAATCCTGAACGTATGGGGTCGCTGAACCTGCCCGCTTAACGCTTAAGTAAATGCCATTCCCACCCCACCCCACCCCACCGCACCAGACGCAGGAGCGGCGCGTCACGTAAGCAGCTACAACCAGCCAGTCTGACCAGTGTCATGCGCCGCCAGGCACCGGCTCTTCACCATTCACAATGGCTTCGTCACGGGCAATGCGGCCATCGACGAGTTCCACCAAACGGTCGCAGCGCGCCGCCAAGCGCGGGTCGTGGGTCACCACAATAAAGCTGGTGCCACGCTCCTCGTGAATGCGGCGCAGCAGGGCAAACACTTCAGCGGACGACGCGGTGTCGAGGTTGCCTGTAGGCTCGTCTGCCAGCACCAATGGCGGCTCCAGCACCAGGGCGCGGGCAATCGCCACGCGCTGCTGCATGCCGCCTGAGAGTTCCCCCGGGCGCTTGTCCATGGCTTTGGCCAGACCCACCGCCTCCAGCAGACTGCGGGCACGCTCCAACTGCACGCGGCTCACGCGGCCCTCCCCCATGAGCGCGGGCAGGGTGACATTCTCAAGCGCAGAAAACGCAGGTAACAGATGGTGAAACTGAAATACAAAGCCAAGCGTGCTGCGGCGCAGCAGCGTGAGCTCAGCGTCATTCAGGTCTTGCACCGCGCGTCCCTGCAGCAGGTACTGCCCCGCCGTGGCGTGTTCCAGCAAGCCCAAAATATTGAGCAGCGTGCTTTTTCCCGAGCCGGAGGGGCCCATGAGCGCGATGAATTCACCGGATGCGATTTGCAAATCCAGCCCATGCAACACTTCGGCCTCGGTAGGGCGGCCCAGGTTGTAGCTTTTTTTAACGCCCGACAGGGCAATCAAACTTGCCCGCTGAGGCACTGCAGGCGACGGTGTACTCATAAGCGAATGGCTTGCGCAGGATCAAGCCGGGCGGCACGGCGCGCGGGTGCAACGGCGGCCAACACACCACACACGGTGGCCACCAGCGCCACTTGCAGCGCGGTGCTGGGCGACAGGCTGATGTCAAACAAGGGCAAACCGTCGGAACCGAGCACAAATCGGGTGAACAGAAAAATCAGCGCGACGGCCAACAGCAGACCCACCACAGATCCGATGGCCCCGACCACCGCGCCCTGAACCAAAAACAACCGCAGCACCTGCCCGCGCGTGGCACCCATGGCCCGCAAAATCCCAATCTCACGCTGTTTTTGCACGACCGACACCACCAACACACTGGCAATGCCCAGCACCACCACCGCCAGCACCACGCCCCGAATGATGCTGGTGCTGACCGACTGGGCATTGAGCGCCGACACCAACTGTGCATTGCTCTCTTGCCAGCTCTCAATCTTGTACGGGTACTGCACGCGCCACTGACCCGCCAGCATTTGCGCCACCCACACATCGCGCAGCGTCACATCCAGGCTGGTGGCACCGCCGGGCAGCGCCAACAGGTTTTGCGCCGCGCGCAGCGGCACGATCACGGTGCGGCGGTTCAGGTCTTTGACACCCAAATCGACCAACGCCGTCACGCGCAGCGTCTCACTGCGCAAACCCGTCTGCACGGTGAGCCGGTCGCCCACGCGCACGCCCAAATCTTTGGCCAACTCGCGCCCCAGAATAGATTCCCCTGGCTCCAACCGCGCCACACCGCTCACCACCTTGCCCCGCAGGCCCACCACGCGGTCATACCGGTCCAAGTCCACACCCAACAGCGCAATGGATTGCACTGCCTCGCCACGCAGCGCCAGCCCTGAACCAGACACCATGGGCGACACCCCAGCCACATTGGGTAGATTTTCAAGCAGCGGCACCAACGCTTGCCAGTTCACCACCGAGCGCAGGCGCTGCGCACGTGGTTGCGTCTCGCTGAGCACGGTGCTGCCCGCCGCCGCCCGCATGGCGGGCAAAACCAGATCATCAGGGGCTTTGACGGTGATGTGCGCCTGCGCCCCCAACGTCTTGGCCAAGGTGTTGGCTTGCAGGCCATTGATGAGCGCAGAGATGTAGGCAATGACGGCCACACCGGCGGCCACGCCGACGATGATCAACACCGTTTGCATGCGCCCCTCGCGTAAAAAACGCAGGGCCACACGGAGTTCAAAATCAGGCCAGCGCATGCGCGTCAGCGCCCCATGGCGTTGGCCATGGCACCACCGGCTTCTTCAGCTTTGGCAGCCCGTGGCGCGGCAGCGGGCTGCCAATCAATTACTTTGGGCCGTACGCGGCCACCCGCTTCGGCGCTGCCACTGCGCAAAACAGTGTCGCCTTCTGCCACCCCTTCCAAGACCTCAACGACGCCCAAGGTGCGCAAACCCACGCGCACGCGGCGTGGCTGAGCCCGTCCCTCGTGCAGCACCAGCACTTCAGCCTGATCGTCTTGCCCTGGCGCACGCAATGCCGATTGCGGCAGCACCAAGGTGGCACCGACCCGCGCCGTTTCCACCTCAATGGAGAGGGTCATGTCTTCCCGCAAGAAGGCCGGGGCGTCGCCATCCAATGCAAACGTCACTTCAATCGCGCCGCGCTGCGCGTCCACTGCCGGTGCCAAACTCAACACCCGCGCTTTAAAGCGCTGCGCGGGAAAGGCGTCTGCCAACACCGATGCCATCTGGCCGGGGCGCAACTGCTCCAAAAAGCGTTCATCCACTTGGGCCACCAGCTGCGTCGGCCCAACCAGTGCCAAACTCATCAGCGCTTTGCCAGGTTGCACGATTTGCCCGGGCTCCACGGCCCGCAGCAGCACCCGGGCATCGGTCGGTGCGCGCACGGTGGCCTGTGCCAAACGTGCCTGCGCCGCCAAGGTGGCCGCGCGGGCAGCATCCAACTGCGCCTGGGCTTGCACCCAGTCGGTCACCCCATCGGCATTGGCCTGGACTTGGGCGCGGGCGCTGCGCACCTGTTCTTGCGCCACCGTCGCTGCGCGGCGGGCGTCATCGGCCTGCGCCGCACTGAAAAAACCTTGCGCCACCAGCTGTTGTGCCCGTACCAGCGCCGCCTGGGCCGTGCGCTCGGTGGCTTCAACTTGGCCCAAGGTGGCCTGCGCGGTGGTTCGCCCACTGCTGCGCAGGCCCGCAAGACGCGCGCGTGCCTGGTGTTCCGCCGCTTCGGCCTGCGCCAGCGCAGCGCGCCATTCCTGGTTTTCAAGCTGCACCAAAATGTCGCCTGCGCGCACTGTGGCACCTTGCAGCACCCGCACTTCACCCACACGGCCCGTCACGGTGCTGCCCACGTCAACCCTCGAGAGCGTGGCCACCCGTGCTGAAAACTGCAACGTGCGTACCAGTGGAGCACGGTGCAGCTCAATCACCTCCACCTGGGGGCCGCGCAGCCAAAACATGCCGGCCAACACAAGACCACCCAGCACCACCGCTGCCGCCAACGCGCCCAGCACGCGCCGACTGAACGTCATCTCAACCCTTTCAGGCAGAAAGGCGAACGCGCCAAGGGGGTGCTCCCGCTCTGAGCGAGGGGGCGGGGTTTGGGAAAGTGGTGAACAGGTAAGAGCACGTTGTGAAGCGTCGATTTGATCAAGAAACCCTGCTGCGCCAATTTGCGCCAGCTGTAGCGCTTTGCTTGGTGCCTAGAGAAAGGGGGGTGAATGCTGGCTGTAGTGTAAAGGTGTGCCAAGCGCCATTCAAAATGGTACGCGGTCCACACCTGGCAACCTCCCCCAATCCACCCAAAAACGACACACTACCAATAAAAAGGCCGCGCAGCCCATATGGGGTCTGCGCGGCCAGCTATTAAATAAATAGCAAATTACAGCACTTCAAAAACACCCGCTGCGCCCATACCGCCACCAATACACATGGTGACGCAAACCCGCTTGGCACCGCGACGCTTGCCTTCAATCAGCGCGTGGCCGGTGAGGCGCTGGCCCGATACGCCGTAAGGGTGGCCCACGGCAATGGCGCCGCCGTTCACATTCAAACGGTCTGCGGGAATACCCAGCTTGTCGCGGCAATACAGCACTTGCACGGCGAAGGCTTCATTCAGCTCCCACAGGTCGATGTCGTTAACGGTCAAACCCAAGCGTTTTAAAACCTTTGGAATGGCGAACACAGGGCCAATGCCCATCTCGTCTGGCTCGCAACCCGCCACAGCAAAACCGAGGAAACGACCCAAAGGCTTGAGGCCTTTTTGCTCAGCCAGCTTCTCGTGCATCACCACGACAGCACCGCCGCCATCGGAAAACTGGCTGGCATTGCCAGCGGTGATCAAACCACCGGGTACAGCAGAGCGTAAGCCACTGATGCCCTCTTTGGTGGTGCCCGCGCGAATGCCTTCGTCATCACTCACGGTGACCTTTTTGGTCGTCAAGCCCATGACTTTGTCGGCCACACCCATGATCACCGTGATGGGTGCAATTTCGTCCTTGAACAAGCCAGCTGCCAAGGCGGCGGTGGCGCGCTGTTGGCTGGCGGCACCGTATTCGTCCATGGCGTCGCGGCTGATGTTGTAGCGTTTGGCTACGTTCTCTGCCGTTTGCAGCATGTTCCAGTAAATTTCGGGCTTGTTCTTGACCAACCACGGGTCGGTCAGCATGTGCTGGTTCATTTCCTGCTGAACGCAAGAAATGGCTTCCACACCACCGGCCACGTAAATGTCACCTTGTCCCGCAATGATGCTGTGAGCGGCGGTGGCAATGGTTTGCAAACCAGAGGAGCAAAAGCGGTTGATGGTCATTCCCGGCACGGTGACGGGGCAGCCCGCGCGCAGGGCGATTTGACGGGCGATGTTGGCACCGGTGGCGCCTTCAGGTGTGGCGCAACCCATGATGACGTCGTCCACCTCACCGGCTTCAATGCCGGCGCGGGCGATGGCGTGTTCGACCGCATGGCCGCCTAAAGTGGCGCCATGGGTCATGTTGAAAGAACCCTTCCAGCTTTTTGCCAGAGGAGTGCGAGCGGTAGAAACAATTACTGCGGAGGTCATGGGGCTTGTCTTTCTGATGGCTGGGTTCAGTTGAAGGTCTTGCCTTCGGCGGCGAGCTTGGCCAACAAGGGCGCAGGCTTCCAGAATGCCGCATCATCCAGCGGGTTCTGTGCAAAGCGGTTCATGGCTTGCACCACGTTGAACAGGCCGACTTCATCAGCGTAGTTCATGGGGCCACCGCGGTACGGAGGAAAGCCATAACCAAAGATGTAGACGATGTCGATGTCACTGGCCTTGTTGGCAATGCCTTCTTCCAGAATGTGAGCGGCTTCATTGACCAGCGAGAACACCAAGCGCTGCACAATTTCTTCATCAGAAATTTTGCGCGGCTGGATGCCTAGGCTGTCGCGGTGCGCGGCAATCATTTGCTCGACTTCTGCGTTGGGAATGGCGTCGCGTTTGCCAGGCACATAGTCGTACCAACCGGCGCCGGTTTTCTGGCCAAAGCGGCCTTTCTCGCACAACAGGTCGGCAGTTTTGCTGTACTTCATGTCCGGCTTTTCCATGTACCGGCGTTTGCGAATGGCCCAGCCAATGTCATTGCCCGCCAAATCACCCATGCGAAACGGCCCCATGGCAAAGCCAAACTTCTCAACGGCTCTGTCAACCTGCGCAGGCGTGCAGCCTTCATCCAGCAAGAAGCCACCTTGGCGACCGTACTGCTCGATCATGCGGTTGCCAATGAAGCCATCGCACACGCCTGACAGCACCGCCGTTTTGCGAATTTTCTTGGCCACGGCCATGACGGTGGCCAGCACGTCTTTGCCAGTTTTGGCGCCACGCACCACTTCCAACAGCTTCATGACGTTGGCAGGGCTGAAAAAGTGCATGCCCACCACGTCTTCAGGGCGCTTGGTAAAGGCCGCGATCTTGTCCACGTCCAGCGTCGAGGTGTTGGAGGCCAAAATGGCACCGGGCTTCATGACACGGTCCAACTCTTTGAACACGGCCTCTTTCACACCCAGCTCTTCAAACACAGCTTCAATCACCATGTCGGCGTCCGACAGGTCGTCATAGCTCAGCGTGGTGCTCAGCAGGCTCATGCGCTGCTCGTACTTGTCTTGCTTGAGTTTGCCCTTTTTGACTTGGGACTCGTAATTTTTGGCAATGGTGGCCAAGCCACGGTCCAGCGCCTCTTGCTTCATTTCCAGCATCTTGACGGGAATGCCCGCGTTCAAGAAGTTCATGGCAATGCCGCCGCCCATGGTGCCAGCCCCAATGATTGCGACTGAGTTGATAGCGCGCTGCGCCGTATCTGCCGGGACATCAGGTATTTTTGAGGCTGCACGTTCAGCCATGAAAACATGGCGCAGCGCACGACTTTCGGGCGACCACATCAGGTTCACAAAAATATCACGCTCGGTGACCATGCCCGCGTCAAACTTCTGTTTGGTGGCGGCCTCAACGGCATCCACACACTTGGCGGGCGCGGGGTAATTCTTGGCCATGCCTTTGACCATGTTGCGGGCAAACTGAAAATATGCATCGCCTTGGGGGTGACGGCAAGGCAGATTGCGCACCAAGGGCAATGGCCGTGCATCGGAGACTTCCATGGCAAAGGCCAAGGCTTCGGCGGCCAGGGCTTCCGGGCTGCTGGCGATTTTGTCGAACAATTTCTGGCCAGGGACCATGGCCAGCAATTCGCTCTTGACCGGCTCGCCGCTGACAATCATGTTCAGCGCAGGCTCCACACCCAATGCGCGTGGCAAGCGCTGTGTGCCACCCGCGCCAGGAATCAAGCCCAGTTTGACCTCAGGCAAAGCCACGCTACAACCGGGGGCTGCAATTCGGTAATGGCAACCCAGTGCCAGCTCCAGCCCGCCGCCCATGCAAACCGTGTGAATGGCTGCAACCACGGGCTTGGCCGAGTTCTCTACGGCCGAAATCACACTCAACAAATTCGGTTCTTGCAGCGCCTTGGGGCTGCCAAACTCTTTGATGTCAGCCCCGCCAGAAAATGCTTTTCCAGCACCCGTGATGACGATGGCCTTCACTGTGCTGTCTGCATTGGCTTGCGACAAGCCATCGGTCACGGCCAAGCGGGTGGCGTAACCCAGGCCGTTCACGGGCGGGTTATTGAGCGTAATCACGGCGATAGCGCCATGAACTTTGTAGTCAGCGGTCATGCTTTGTAATCCTCGGAAGTAAAATAGTACGATCGTTCTTTTTCATTGTAGAACGGTGATCTCGACACCCACCACGGGTTAACCCTTAATTCGTCGCAGGCGGGACAAAGGCCTAAACCTCCAACCATTCTTTGCGAATACCCATGTCTTGGCGCAGGTCGTGCGGCGTGCCGTCGAACACGATGCTGCCGTGGCCCATGACCAAACAACGGTCTGAAATATCCATGGCGATCGTGAGCTTTTGCTCAATCAGCAGCACCGAGATCCCTCGCTTTTTGAGCTCTGTCAGGTAGTGCGCCACCAGTTCCACGATTTTGGGTGCCAAGCCTTCAGTAGGTTCGTCGATGATGATCAGGTCGGGGTCGCCCATCAGCGTGCGGCACAGCGTCAACATTTGTTGCTCACCGCCGGACAAGACGCCGGCGGGTGTGTGCTGGCGTTCTTTGAGCCGAGGGAACATTTGGTACATGTCGTCAAACGACCAGCGACCCGCCTTGCGGGTGCTCTTTTCACCCAAATGCAGGTTCTGCTCCACCGTGAGGTTGGGGAAAATGTCGCGACTTTCAGGCACATAGCCGAGGCCAAGGTGCGCAATTTCAAAGGTTTTTTTGCCCAAAATCTGCTCACCCCTTAGTCGAACCGAACCCTCACAGGCCACCAAACCCATGATGGCTTTGGCAGTGGTTGACCGGCCAGAGCCGTTGCGCCCCAACAAGGCCACAATTTGCCCGGCACCCACCTCAAGGTTCACCCCGTGGAGCACATGGCTCTTTCCGTAGTACGCGTGCAAATTTTCAATTTTCAGCATGGTCAATGTCCTTGTGCTTGCGAATCTGCCACGGAGGACCCAAGGTAGGCCTCCTGAACGCGCTGGCTGGCGCGAACTGCGTCGGGCACGTCGTAAGCCAATACTTCGCCGTAAACAACAACCGCAATTTTGTCGGCCAGACCGAACACCACCCCCATGTCGTGCTCGACCGTCAACAAGGTTTTGCCCACTGTCACCTCCTTGATCAACTTGATGAAGCGGGTGGTCTCAGACTTGCTCATGCCCGCTGTGGGTTCGTCCAACAAGATCACGTTGGCACCCCCGGCGATGGTGATTCCAATCTCCAAGGCACGCTGCTCGGCATAGGTCAGGTTCACCGCCAACACATCACTCTTGTGTTCCAGCTGAACCATTTGCATCAGCTCCCGCGTTCGCTCGTTGGCGTCATCCAGACTGCTCAAAAACCGGAACAGCGTGTATTTGTAGCCCAGACTCCACAGCACGCCACAACGCAAATTCTCAAACACACTGAGCTTGGGGAAAATATTGGTGATTTGAAAACTGCGGGACAGGCCCAGGCGGTTGATCTCATAAGGTTTCTTGCCGTCAATGCGGGTGCCATTGAGCAGCACTTGGCCACCACTGGGCTCAAAACGACCGCTGATCAGATTGAACAGGGTGGACTTGCCCGCCCCGTTGGGGCCGATGATCGCAATGCGCTCACCGGCGGTCACGGCCAGATCGATACCTCGAATAATTTCGGTTTTGCCAAAACTCTTGCGCAAGCCCTTGAGTTCCAGGGCGTAAGGGTGGTTTGCGTTCATGGTGCGCCCCTGCGGTTGATCTGATTCTGAATATCGACTTGCACCGCACTCCACGACTTGGCAAACCGTCGCCGACTCCATTCAAACGCGCCGCCGCCGATCAACAACAAGGCCCCCGCGCCCAGCCAACTGCTCACGGCGTTGGTGTGCAAGGGCACGCCTAAAAGCGCCAGGTCATCCCCCGTGCTGCCACTGAACTGCAGGTGATAGGTCATCTCCACGATGCCCGCCACCCCCGCCAGGCCGACCAAGCCAGTGAGCACCAAAGCCAGGTAAGGCAGGAGCAGCTGGCGCAGCTTGCCAAAGGCCGCCACCCGCACATTCATCATGATGAGGCTGGCCATGCCGCCTGGCGCGTACATCACCATCAACATGAAGATCAGCCCCAAATACAACAACCAGGCCTTGGTAAATTCACTGAACAACACAAACGCCAACACCATAAGCACCGCGCCGAGAATGGGCCCGAAGAAGAAGGTGGCCCCGCCCAAAAACGTAAACAACAAGTAGCCGCCCGACCGCGCCGCACCCACCACTTCGGCCGTCGCAATTTCAAAGTTCAGCGCTGCCATGCCGCCCGAAATACCCGCAAAGAAGCCGGCGATGATGAACGCGAAATAACGCACGCGCTGGGTGTTGTAGCCTACAAACTCCACCCGCTCCGGATTGTCCCGCACGGCATTGAGCATGCGACCCAAAGGGGTTTGGGTGAAAGCATACATAGCCACAACGCAGACAAAGGTGTACGCCGAAATCAAGTAATACACCTGAATCGCTGGGCCGTAGGTGATGCCCATAAAAGGCTCGCCGACCACGCGGTTACCCGAAACACCGCCCTCACCCCCAAAAAACTCAGGCACCATCAGTGACATGGCAAACACCAGTTCGCCCAAGCCCAGAGTGATCATGGCAAAAGTGTTGCCCGCCTTTCGCGTGGTCACATAACCCAATAAAACAGCAAAACCCATCCCGGCGAGACCGCCCGCAAAGGGGACCAACGACACGGGGATAGGCAAATCTCCGCCGGAAATACGGTTAAGCGTGTGCATGGCCACATAGGAGCCCAGTCCGGTGTACACCGCGTGACCAAAGCTGAGCATGCCGCCTTGGCCCAACAAGATGTTGTAAGACAGGCAGGCAATGATGGCGATGCCCATTTGCGACAGCACGGTGATCCCCAAACCGCTGTTGAACAGCTGGGGTGCCAACGCCATGGCCAGCGCAAAGAGGCCCCAGGTGAGCCAGCGCCCCCGGTTGAATTTTTTCATGGTGGTAGATGACATGGCCTAGGTCTCGCGCTTTCCCAACAGACCCTTGGGTCTGAAAATCAGGATGAGGACTAAAAACAGATAGGGAAGAATCGGTGCGATTTGTGACAAAGGCAGGTTAACCAAGGTATTGCGGGAGGCGGCCTCACCCATTTGAATACCCAACTGGGCCGCCAACGAGCCCAGCGAATAATCAAATGCCACGGCAAAAGTCTGAATGACGCCAATCAGCACCGAGGCCAAAAACGCACCCGACAAGGAACCCATGCCCCCCACGACCACGACCACAAAAATCACAGACCCCACCGTCGCGGCCATGGCCGGCTCGGTCAAATAAGTGCTGCCGCCAATCACACCGGCCAGCCCAGCCAGTGCCGCCCCTGCGCCAAAGACCAACATGAACACGCGGGGCACGTTGTGCCCCAAAGACGCCACGGCGTCGGGGTGGGTGAGCGCGGCCTGAATCACCAACCCGATGCGTGTGCGGGTCAGCAGCAGCCAGACCGAGACCAACATGGTGAGGGCCACCACCATCATGAAAGCACGGGTGGCCGGAAACGGCGAGCAAACAACGCGAATGGCGGCATCGGCCGCACTGCACATCTCAGCGGGTACGGCACCCCAGTGCAGAGTCAGGCCATTGAATGTGTGGTTGATAAGGGTGAAAGCGGGACCCTGCAAAAGCGCCGGCGGACGAAACTCCAGGGCAATGCGACCCCAAATAAGCTGGACCAACTCCAAAATGACGTAGGCCAACCCGAAGGTGATCAACAACTCGGCCACATGCCCAAATTTGTGCACCTGTCGCAAGCACAAGCGTTCAAACAAAGCGCCCAACGCACCCACCATCAGCGGCGCAATGACCAGCGCCGGCCAAAACCCAGTGACTTGCGTCACGGAATAACCCACATAAGCACCCAACATGTAAAAACTGGCGTGCGCGAAGTTCAACACACCCATCATGCTGAAAATCAGGGTGAGCCCCGAACTCAACATGAACAACAGCAAGCCGTAGCTCAAACCGTTGAGCATCGAGATGACGAAGAACTCCATGTGGATTCACCTTTCACTTCTAAAAAAAAGAGCCCGATACGGCACTCCGTATGGGCTCAGCAATTCCGGGGAATCGCTTAGGAAGGACGCTTCATCTGGCAGCTGGTCGGTGTGCTGGAGACGTAGTTGGGAAACTCCTTGACAGGCACCAGCGTCATGCCGGTGTTTTCAGGACTGTAGGGGTACTCTTTGCTGGCTTTTTGCCACACCGTCATGTAAAGCGGTTGCTGCAACTGGTGGTCTGATTTGCGCATTTCGACTTCGCCATTAAAGCTGTTCACCTTCAGCCCCTCCAAGGCTGCAGCGACCTTCAACGGATCGGTCGATTTGGCTTTGGCCATGGCCGCTCCAAGCAATTGGTACACCCGAACCACAGAACCGGTGTAGAAGTCGTCGTTGTACTTTGCTTTGAACTCATCGCCCCACTTTTGAGCCTGACCCCCCATGTTGTAGTGGTTGTAAGCAACCTGATAAACCCGTCCCGCGCCATTGGTGCCCAAAGCGGCTGGCGTGCCGGTTACGCCGGTGTAATAGGTGAAGAACTTGCCGGTGTAGCCACCTTCGT
The DNA here is from genome assembly GCA_049286445.1 of Rhodoferax sp. Taxonomy (GTDB): domain Bacteria; phylum Pseudomonadota; class Gammaproteobacteria; order Burkholderiales; family Burkholderiaceae_C; genus Rhodoferax. The sequence continues at coordinate 11,773 of JBAQDW010000196.1, forward strand.
TGGCGGCTTTGACCAACAGTGCGAGGTCTGAGCCCCAGTTGCCGGTGATCACGGTGTCAGCACCCGAGGCCTTGATCTTGGCAATGTAGGGCGCAAAGTCACGCACCTGAGCCAGTGGGTGCAAGTCTTCACCGACGATTTGAATGTCGGGACGCTTGCGTGCCAAAGACTCCTTGGCGAACTTGGCCACTTGGACACCGTGGGAGTAGTTCTGCCCGAGGATGTAAACCTTTTTAATGTCGGGCTGATCTTTCATGAAGCTGGACATGGCCTCCATCTTCATCGACGTGTCGGCATCAAAACGGAAATGCCAGTAGCTGCATTTGCTGTTGGTCAAATCAGGGTCAACGGCGGAGTCGTTCAGGAACAGCACTTCTTTGCCGGGATTGCGCTCGTTGTGCTTGCTGATCGCATCTGTAAGCGCCAGCGCCACAGCAGAGCCATTGCCTTGAATGATGTAGCGCACGCCTTGGTCAATGGCCGACTTCAGGACGTTGAGACTCTCCGTCGGGCTTAGTTTGTTGTCAACCGTCGAGAACTCAAACTTCACACCCGCCGGGTTGCCCGAACCACTGAACTTCTCTGCAAAAAACTTGTAGCTCTTGTCCTGGTTGACTCCCACGGGGCCCAATAAACCCGTCAAAGGATCAATACGCAGCAACTTGACGGTCTCGCCCTGCTGGGCAAAGACCACGCTGGCACACAACATTGCTGCGCCTGCAGCCACTATTTTCAAAACAGGTTTCATCGTTTGTCTCACTTTATTGATGGTTGGACTAGACGGGTTCGCCGTTCTAGCGTACTGGCGCTTGTGCACCGCCGTACGAGGGTTTCCCCCACCGGGTATCACTTAGGTGACTGAACCCACGCTGCATCATTGCGACGGCAGGGCATAGTCTTTGAGGACCTCCCGAAGCTTCATCTTTTGCATTTTCCCGGTTGCGCCCAGCGGAATGGCGTCCACAAACACCACGTCATCAGGAATTTGCCATTTGGCAGTTTTGCCTTCGTAAAAAGCCAGCAGCTCCTCGCGCGTTACCGTGGCGCCCGGTTTGGTGACTACCGCAATAATCGGACGCTCGTCCCACTTGGGGTGCTTCATGCCGATACATGCGGCCATCGCCACACTGGGGTGCGCCATGGCAATATTTTCGACGTCGATGGAGCTGATCCACTCACCGCCGGACTTGATCACGTCTTTGCTGCGATCGGTAATTTGCATGTAGCCATCGGCATCAATGGTGGCCACGTCACCGGTGGGAAACCATCCGTCTACCAGCGGTGAACCGGCCTCACTTTTGTAGTAGTCACTGATGATCCAGGGCCCTTTGACATGCAAGTCGCCGTAGGCTTTGCCGTCCCAAGGCAGCTCTTGGTTGTCGCCGTCGACAATTTTCATGTCCACGCCGTAAATGCCACGACCCTGCTTGAGGCGAACCGTCATCTTCTCTTTCGAATCCATCGACAAATGTTTGTTTTTGAGCGTGCAGACGGTACCCAACGGCGACATCTCGGTCATGCCCCACGCGTGCAACACTTCCACCCCATACAGGTCATTGAACGCGGTGATCATGGCAGGCGGGCAAGCCGAGCCGCCAATGACGGTGCGCTTCAACGTTGAGAATTTCAAGCCCTCGCTTTGCATGTGACCCAGCATCATCTGCCACACCGTGGGCACACCAGCGGCAAACGACACTTTTTCACTTTCAATCAATTCAAAAATGGATTTCCCGTCCATCGCCGGCCCGGGAAACACCAGTTTGGCACCCGTCATGGCCGCCGAATACGGCAGGCCCCACGCGTTAACGTGAAACATGGGTACCACCGGCAGCACCGCATCACGCGCGCTCATGCTCAAGGCATCGGGCAAAGCACCCGCCAGCGCGTGCAGCATGGTGGAGCGGTGGCTGTACAAAGCGGCTTTCGGGTGACCCGTGGTGCCGCTGGTGTAGCACATGCTGCTCGCCGAATTTTCGTCAAACGAAGGCCAGATGTAGTCATCCGTCTGCGCGCCAATCCAGGCTTCATAGCTCAACAAACCGGGAATGCCACTGTCTGGCGGCAGCGTGTCGGCATCACACAAGGCCACATAGTGTTTGATGGTGGTGCAGCGGCTGTGAATGGCTTTCACAATCGGCAAAAACGACATGTCAAAACACAGCACCGTGTCTTCGGCATGGTTGGCAATCCAGCTGATCTGCTCGGGGTGAAGACGCGGATTCAAGGTGTGCAACACCCGCCCAGACCCACTGACTCCGAAGTACAACTCCAAATGCCGGTAACCATTCCAGGCCAGCGTCGCCACCCGGTCACTGAATTCCAATTTCAAACTGTCAAGCGCATTGGCCACTTGCCTGGACCGCGCGGCCACGTCTTTGTAGGTGTAGCGGTGCATATCGCCCTCTACGCGGCGCGAAACCACCTCGCACTCGCCATGGTGGCGGTCCGCAAATTCAATCAAAGATGAAATGAGCAACTGTTGGTTTTGCATCAAACCGAGCATGGAAATCTCCTGGTTGGGGTGGTTGTTACCAGTCATCGTACTTGCCAGAACTTAAAGCGCCAAATCCAAAGTCTCTGACCGGACACGGCCCCCACACGCTCAGGGTATTTACCGCTTGCCAAAGGAAGGGAGGACACCATGCAGGACAATTCACGTTTAAAAACACCCTCATCCCCTTGAACATGGCCTTGAATTCCCCCACGTTCAGGCCCTGTTTGACTGCCTTTTTTGTCGCAACCTAGTTCCAACGAGTGAGCCCTCCATGACCTCCCTTACAAAAACCGACGCCCAATGGCAAGCCCTGCTGACCGAAAAAGGGGCAGAACCCAATGCCTTCCAAGTCACCCGTCGCGCCGCGACTGAACGCCCCTTCACAGGAAAATACGAGGCGCACTGGGCGGATGGCAGTTACCACTGCATGTGTTGTGGTGCCAAACTGTTTGACTCGGGCACCAAATTTGATGCCCACTGCGGCTGGCCCAGCTTCAGCTTGGCCATTCCGGGGGCCATCAAAGAAATCTCGGACACCACCCTGGGCATGCGCCGTGTGGAGACCGTGTGCGCGCAATGCGACGCCCACTTGGGCCACGTCTTTGACGACGGACCCCAGCCCACGGGTTTGCGTTACTGCATGAACTCGGCCTCGCTAAACTTCACGCCAACATGAAAATTCTGATCGACTTCTTTCCCATCCTGCTGTTTTTTGGCGCTTTCAAGGTCTATGGCATCTACATCGGCACCGCGGTGTTGATGGCCGCCACAGTAGTGCAGATGGGGTTGATTTACAAAATTGACCACAAGTTGCAAATGATGCACAAGGTCACACTGGCCCTCGTGCTCGTTTTTGGCACGCTGACGCTGGTGCTGCAGGACGATCGCTTCATCAAGTGGAAGCCAACGGTGTTGTATGCCGCCATGGCACTGGGATTGGCCGTGGCGTTGTGGCTGATGAAGAAAAATTTTCTAAAAATGCTGCTGGGCAGCCAATTAACCCTGCCTGACAGCGTTTGGATGCGCCTGAATCTGGTCTGGATTGTTTACTGCGTCTTCATGTCCGCCATCAACGGCTACGTGGCGGCCAACTTCAGCACCGAAGCGTGGGTTGATTTCAAACTGTGGGGCTATGTCTTTCCACTGGTTTTTATTGTTGGCCAAGGTTTCTACATTTCTCGCTACATCTCCAACGACGACTCGAAAGCTGAATCCCCATGACCCTCCCTGCCCCGACCGCCGCCTTGCTCGACCAGCGCCTGCGCGAATTGCTGCAACCCGCATCGCTTGAAGTGATCGACGAAAGCGGTCAACACAACGGCCATGCAGGCGCCAACGGCACTGGCTTTGGCACCCATTTCAGGGTCAAAATTGCCTCCCCACTTTTCGCCGGAAAGTCGCCCGTCGCCCGCCATCGGCTTGTGTATGATGCGCTGCAAGATTTCATTGACCAAGGCCTTCACGCCCTGGCCATTGAAGCCCGGCTGCCTTCGGTTTGAATCCCTTTTTGATTGTGTTTTTAGGAAATTCCTCATGCAAGTGAAATTATTGTCAACGGTTGCGGCCGCTGCCCTGCTCTGCACTCTGTCGACTCAGGTGCTGGCCCAAAATGTGGCCATTGTGAATGGCAAAGCGGTGCCTAGCGCCCGCGTTGAGGCGCTGTCTCAGCAAGTGGCCCGCTCTGGACGGCAGGTGACGCCTGAAGTTCAGGCCCAGATCAAAGAAGAAGTGATTGCCCGCGAAATCTTCATGCAAGAAGCACAAAAACAAGGCTTGGAAGCTTCGGCGGATTTCAAAACCCAAATGGAGCTGGCGCGCCAAACCATTTTGATCCGTGAACTGTTCATGACGTTCCAGAAAAATAACGTGGTCACCGACGCGGACGTCAAAGCGGAATACGACAAGTTTGCTGCAGCCAACAGCGGCAAGGAATACCGCGCGCGTCATATTTTGGTGGAGAAAGAAGACGCCGCCAAGGCCATCATTGCCCAGCTCAAAAAGGGCGGCAAGTTTGAAGACATCGCCAAGAAGTCCAGCAAAGACCCAGGCTCTGGTGCCAACGGCGGCGATCTCGATTGGGCGCCCGCCAGCAACTACGTTGGCGAATTCGGTGCGGCTCTGTTGAGTCTTGAAAAAGGCAAAATGACTGAAACCCCTGTCAAAACGCAGTTTGGTTACCACATCATCCGTCTGGACGATGTCCGCGATGCGCAGTTGCCCAAGTTTGATGACGTGAAACCTCAAATCACAGAACAACTCACGCAGCAAAAATTGGTCAAGTATCAAGAAGAGCTGCGCGCTAAAGCCAAGATCGAATAAGCGATTTGCCACCCCTGAAAAAGCGGCTTGGGCCGAATGGCACTTACTTAAGCTTTAACCGTTAGCCCTTAACCGTTGACCCTTAACCGTTAAGCGTTCGGTTTCAGCGCTACGCCATGCATTCATGGACGTGAGGTGTTTTAGGCCTGTAGCCCTTGCTGCACCTTCGTAAGCAGCTATTTAAAATGTAGCAATTCTTGCGCTGCAACCCCCACTCTCACCCCCCACCCC
>JBAQDW010000197.1:0-1657 GCA_049286445.1 Rhodoferax sp.
ACGCCTCGTCAAATCCCATGTGATCGAGCATGCGTTTCATGAGGCCCATGCCGCCCCACGCAGTGATTTCTTTGTCCGTAAAACGTAGTTCAAAGTTCATGACAACCCCGCACTGAAATCGCGATAGTCCACTGTACTCAAAAATCAGCCAATTCTTCAAACAAATCAAACACTTGCGCTAATGGCTTCCATTAGAAATCCGGGCTAATGGGAAATTTGGGTTGAACACCACCACGGCCAACACCACGATGAAAATTTGCAGCGCCATTGCCAGGCGCGCGTCCCCGCCGGTGAGTTGTACGAGCCAGTATTCGAGTTGGTCAAAAGTCATCAGTGAGGCGTTTTCCTGGTCATGGGGCCGCGCATTACCGCCGAACTGGGCCGTCTCCCAGCGCAGGGGCCGTGCCCGTGTTTGTCGCACTTGAGTTTAGCGGAGGCTCTTTTTGAGCCGGCGCCACCGCAGACACCCCTCTGCGCGCCTCTAGTTTTGGTGCGGGGTGTGTCCCGGCATTGGCCGCATGTCTTGCGACTGCGCGCGTGGGATGAAAACTTGTCTCTCGCTGGCGATGGGTCCCGCGGCGTGAAAGCTTTCCTCTCTGAAACTGACCTCATGGCGGCCTATCCTGACGATGCTGGAGGCTCGTGTTCCATAGCTGGGGGTGTTTATAAAAGCAGCTGACAGCGCACGCTCTAACCCCATCTCCAACCCCGTGCTCGGCAAATCCACATCAAGCGCTTGTTGGTCGTTGTGCAGCCATGCCAGTAATTCGGGGTCGGTCGTGCGTGAGGTGGCGACCGCCGCTTCAAGGCTGCCGTGAAGGCGACTGAGCTTGGGCCACGGGGTATCAAAGTCGGCATTGGACACCGCGCCCGTGCCGGGCGCCATGGCACGCACCCGCGCGTGGCGACTTTCCAGCCCCATGAGCTGCTGGCCGTCAAACACCAGCAAATTGAAGGGGTTGTAATCGGCACACCGCCCGGCCAATTCGTTCAGGTACGCCGACGAGGACCAGTCACCGGTCAAAAAATCAGTGACCAGGGCTCCGCGTGAAGGGGCGTTGCCTCGGTTGTTGAGGGGGTCGCGGTAGTTGGTGAGCGCCGCCAGCTGACCCCGCCGGTTCACGCCCAGCCAGGTGCCACCCGCCTGCAAGTCACGCCCGGCCAACACCGGCATGTCACTCCACCACTGCAAACTTTGCGTCGGACGCGCATAAAACTCGTCTCGGTTGCCCAGCAGCAGCAAGGGCGTTTCGTGGTCAGGCTGCCAGTGCCAGGCGATTAAACACATAGGTTAACTCTCATTCAAAGGGCAACACCGTGCCTCTCAATAACGCGATGCCGCCGGACAAAACCCGTATTCTCGCTTTGGCAACCCAGTGCCTATTTGCTTGCGCAGGTCCTATAAGGGCTGGCGTTGTAAAAGTCATTTAAAGGCCTTGCGGGATGAGATTGCAGAGGTTTCAAAGCCTTGTTCATCCCCCCCCTCTCCCCCAACCCCTCTCCACCCCCGCCGGGGCGGAAAGGGGAGCTCAACAGCCCTATGTGGCCGCGTGTTGGAAGTGAATGAGTTCACCGTGAACCGCCAACTTTCAAAGTGAGCACAGGCAACGTCAATGGGGTTACCGGCCCACATGGTTCCCGACACGTTTGAATGTTG
>JBAQDW010000198.1:0-5595 GCA_049286445.1 Rhodoferax sp.
AAGTTTTCAAAGCCTTGTTCGTTCCCCCCCTCTCCACCCCCGCCGGGGGGATCAGGTGAGCTCAACAACCGTATGTGGCCAACGCTTTGTCTGGGGTGGCGTTCACGTGCAACGGCCAACATTCAAACTTGCCGGGAATCACGTTAGCCGGTGACCCCGACGCTGTCTGTGGTCACTTTGAAGGTTGACCGGGCACCTTGAACGCCACAACTTTGAACACGCGGCCACATAGGGCTGTTGGCTCCCCTTTCTCGCCCGGCGGGGCGGGAGAGGGGTTGGGGGTGAGAGTGGGGGTTGCAGCGCAAGAATTGCTACACATTCGATAGCTGCTTACGCAGGTACAACAAGGGCTACAGGCTGAAAACACCCCTCATACTGAACGCAGGCGGTCGCTGAAACCACACGGTTAACCGTTAAGGGTCAAGCAAGTGCCATTCGGGTAGAGGGGTCTCGCATGTCTTTCAGGCGCTTGCACACCCCCCAGTTCAAGCCCAAGGTTCACGTCAGTCCAGGCCTGTACGATGGACGTTTAGTCCATACCAACAGCGGCCAGACCGCGCGGGAGTAGCCAGCTCATGTCAGTTCACGCCCTCTACCAACAAAAACGCGTCACCGCCGAAGAGGCTTTGACGCACGTTCAATCCGGGGACTTCATCATCGTGCCCACAGGCGTGGGTGAACCACCTGCGCTGCTGAGCGCTTTGTCGGCGCACCGGCGTCAATTCACCGGTGTCAAAGTGGGTCAGATTTTGGCCATTCGCAAATACGACTACTTTGACCCCGAGACGGTGGACCATGTGCGCCATGTGGCGTTTTTCTTTGGCTCGGCATCGCGCGCCGGTGGACAAGCGGGATGGACCGATTTCATTGCCAGCAATTTTTCCGAGATGCCCAGCCTGATTGAGCGTGGGCACATGGCGGCTGACGTGGTGTTCTCCATGGCGTCTCCCATGGATGCGCATGGCTACTTCGCTTTGAGTTTGGGGGCTGACTACACCCTCGCCGCTGTGGCCAAAGCCCGCGCCGTGGTGTTGGAGGTGAACCCCAACGTGCCTTTTGCCAATGGCAATTGCCATGTGCACATCTCGCAGGTAACCGCGCTCATTGAAAGCAGTGACCCGGTGATGGAGGTGGGCTTGCCCACCATTGGCCCGGTGCAGGAGGCGATTGGCAAGTATGTGGCCGACATGATTGACGACGGCTCAACGCTGCAAATTGGCTACGGTGGCATTCCCGACGCCGTGGTCATGCAGCTCACGCGCAAACGCGACCTGGGCGTTCACACCGAGATGATTGGCGACGGCATTTTGACCCTCATTGAGAGCGGCGCGGTGACCAACCGCAAGAAGAATTACCTGCCCGGCAAGACGGTGGCCACCTTCGCTCTGGGTTCGCGCAAGCTGTACCAGTTCATGGACCGCAACCCGGCGCTGGAAATTCACCCGGTGGACTTCACCAACGACCCGTATCTGGCCTCACAAAACGAGAAACTCATCACCATCAACGCCACCTTGCAAATTGACTTGCTGGGCCAGTGCGGCTCAGAAAGCCTGGGGCCCTTGCCCTACTCGGGCACGGGGGGACAGTCCGACTTTGTGCGAGCGGCCAACCGCTCGCGCGATGGCAAGGCCTTCATCGTGCTGCCCTCCACCGCCAAGGGCGACAGCATCAGCCGAATCGTGCCCACCCTGAGCGCTGGCACGCATGTAAGCACCAGCAAAAACGACATCAACTACGTGGTTACCGAATTTGGCGTGGCTCAACTGCGCGGCAAATCGGCCAAACAGAGAGCGCAAGAGTTGATTGGCATTGCCCACCCCGACTTCCGCGCTGAACTCACCGCGTCGGCGCGCCAGATGCACCTTTTGTAGCGTGTGCACCGTTGGCTTGACCGAAATGGGGCAGCGGTGATGGGTCAGCCGAGGTGTCATGGGTGGTGTTTTTGTTATTAATTTAATAGCTGCTAGCGCAACGCAGGCTTGGGCTAGAGCGCTATTTGTCATACAGATTCAAGTTGTCAAGCGCACGCCTTCTTGCGCTATGCTTGCCGCTTCTTTTGGATGAACCTGCCACGCCCATGTCCCCCTCCCCGGCTCACACTGTGTCCTCACTACCCCGCCCCAATGGCGTGGCCGCCATGCTGTTGGCCGCCGGTCGCGGCGAGCGCATGCGCCCCCTCACCGACCACACGCCCAAGCCCTTGCTGTCGGTACAAGGCAAGCCGCTGATGCAATGGCCGCTGCAAGCATTGGCGCGCAGCGGCTGTGCCCGGGTGGTGATCAACACGGCCTGGCTGGGCGAGCAGATCAGCGCCACATTTGGTGATGTTTTCGTGCTCCAGCCCAATACCAGTGTGCGCGAGCAGCTATTAAAAAAGAAGCAAATGACCTTGCTTTATTCTCACGAAGGAGTGGACTTTGGGGGTGCCTTGGAAACGGCGGGGGGCATTGCGCGCGCCTTGCCGCTGTTGGGTGAGGTGTTTTGGGTGCTGGCGGGCGACGTGTTTGCGCCAGACTTTGGGTTTGACGCAGAGGCGGTGGCACGTTTTCAAACCAGCGACCATTTGGCCCACCTGTGGCTGGTGCCCAACCCGGCGCACAACCCACGGGGTGACTTTGGATTGGCCCAAGGGCTGGCCCTAAATGACGCGCCCGAGAAGTTCACTTACAGCACCATGGGCTTGTACCGGGCCGCCTTGTTTGCACCGCCTTGGTGTGACCTGCCCGCAGGCAACCCAGCCGGTGTGAAAGCGGCGCTGGCGCCGTTGCTGCGTGCGGCCATTGCACGGGGAAGGGTGTCGGCCGAGTTGTACACCGGTGCCTGGACCGATGTGGGCACGCCAGCGCGGTTGCAGGCGCTGAACGGGTGAATATTTTTGAAGCGGCTGACGGCGCTGTTGACCGCCTGGTGACACCTCTTGCTTGGTGCCTTGCGCCGCAGCGGGTCCGGCGTAACGCCTGCTAGACCGTGTGACTCGCTGAAAACCCTTGGTGCGCTGGGCCACAATGGCCGCCTAAAATCAGACTTTTAACCCAACCAATCAGCCCAAGTATGAAACCACTGCGCATGTTGTATGTGGAGGACAACCCTGAGCTTCGCGAAATGTTGCAGGAGATGCTGGAAGGCGACCAGCGCGAGGTGATTTCCTGCGCCAGCGCGGAGGAGGCGCTTGACCTGTGGAAGGCCAGCTACTTTGATGTGCTGGTCAGCGACATCGGCTTGCCCGGCATCTCCGGCACCGAGCTGGCCCGGCGCGTGCTGGCCGAGCACCCTGAGCGCTGGGTGGTGCTGTGCTCAGGCTATGAATATGGCGACGCGCTGCAGGCGATGGGTCCGCGCGTGCGGGCATTGCCCAAGCCTTTTGAGCTCGACGATTTGGAGCGTTTGATGCAAGAGATTCACTTGTCACTAGGGGGCACGGTATGAAACTTCGCTTCATGCAGGGGGGTGGCGTCATGGGCGAGATGATGCGCGCCCACGCTTGGGCCGATTCATCGCTGGGGCTGCCAGAACATTGGCCGGCGCAGCTCAAGACGTTGGTGGAGCTCATGCTCAACTCTCCCCAGCCCATGTTTGCGGTTTGGGGTCCTGAGCAGCGTATGTTTTACAACGATACCTACATGCCCATTTTGGGGCGGCATCACCCCGGTCTGGATCGGCCTTTCTTGGACGTTTGGAGCGAGATTCGAGGCGATATCGAGCCCATCATGGCGCAGGCTTACGCGGGTGAGCCCATTTACATGGACGACATTGAGTTGGTGATGCACCGCCACGGGCATGCTGAAGAAACGCATTTCTCGTTTTTTTACACGCCGGTGCGTGGCGATGAGGGTGAAGTGGCGGGGATTTTTTGCGCTTGCGCCGAGATCACGCAAGAGGTGTTTGCCAAACGTGAGCGCACCACCGAACTCAACCGCTTGCGTGAAATGTTTGCCTCGTCTCCAAGTTGTGTGGCAGTGCTGAGCGGGCCCGAACACCGTTTTGAGCTGACCAACCCCGCCTACCTGCAGCTCATTGCCCACCGTGACGTCATTGGCCTGCCTCTTCGTACCGCCTTGCCAGAGCTGCAAGGCCAAGGGTTTGAAGCGCTGCTGGACCGGGTTTACCGCTCTGGCGAGCCCTACACCGGCCAAGCGGTGCCAGTCAGCTTGGTGACTGAATTGGGTGCGCCGCCGCAAGAGCGGTTTCTGAACTTTATTTACCAACCGATGCGTGGCGGCGATGGGCGGGTGAATGGCATCTTCGTTGAAGGGGTGGATGTGACCGATGTGGTCATCCAAGCCCAAGTGCTGCGCGAAAGCGAAGAGAAATTTCGCTCCTTCGCCCAATTGGCCCCCCACCACATGTGGACCGCGGCTGCCCACGGGCAGGCAGACTGGTACAACGAACAGGCCATCCGCTACAGCGGCATGGATTTGGCAACGATCGTGCGCAAAGGCTGGGAGGCCATGGTCGACCCGCAAGACCTGCCCTACGCAAAGTCGTCTTGGCAGGCTGCGCTAGAGAGTGGTTCAAGCTACGAAGCAGAGCTTCGAATTCGCCGGGCCGACGGGATTTCCCGCTGGCACCTGGTGCGCGCCCTGCCGGTGCGCGACGCGCGCGGCAAAATTGTGCGCTGGGTGGGCACCAACACCGACATTGAAGACCAGCGCACCGACCGCGACCGGCTGCGGGAGGTGAATGTGACCTTAGAGCGCCAGGTGGACGAGCGCACGCGTGAACGCGAACGCATGTGGGGCAGTTCGCCCGACCTGATCCACACCCTGGATACACAAGGTGTGTTTTTGGATGTCAACCCGGTCTGGACCAGCTTTTTGGGTTGGGAGCGAGAGCAGGTTGTCGGTAAAAGCGTTTTTAGATTCATTCATCCCGACGACCAGGCCAATGCCGTGCAGTCGTTGGCAAAGGCCACGGTCGGGGTTCTGCCGGCTTTTGAGTGCCGTATGCTGCACGCCGACGGGAGTCATCGGGTGGTGGCTTGGACGGCCGCCCCCGACGGGCAGACGGTGTTTGCGTTTGGGCGCGACATTACCGCTGATCGCGAACGTGCAGCCGCGCTGGCCATGGCCGAAGATCAATTGCGCCAAGCGCAAAAAATGGAGGCCATTGGGCAACTCACCGGCGGCATTGCGCACGACTTCAACAACATGCTGGCCAGCATCTATGGCTCGATTCAGCTCATGCAGCGCAAGGTCGCTAAAGGCGAACAAGACGGGTTTGAAAAGTTGTTGGAGCGCGCCTCGACCAGTTCCCAGCGGGCCGCCGCGCTCACCCAGCGCCTGCTCGCTTTTGCCCGGCGCCAAGCGCTGGAAACACGCCGGGTGGATGTGCGCGCGCTGATTGAATCCTTGGAAGAAATGTTCGCCCGCACACTGGGGCCGCGCATTGCGCTTGAGGTGCGCTTACCCGACGACCTGTGGCCGGCCAAAATCGACAGCGCTCAGTTAGAGAGCGCTCTACTGAACTTGGTCATTAACGCCCGCGACGCCATGCCCGATGGGGGGCAGCTCACCATTGAGGTGGCCAACCGCCAGCTCGACGCCGCCTATGCCGCCACGCAAATTGAGCTGGCACCCGGCGAGTACCTGGCTGTGA
>JBAQDW010000199.1:0-4381 GCA_049286445.1 Rhodoferax sp.
TTCAAGGCCTGTGGGTCGTGCCCTGGCTGATGGAGGTGAATGGGGCCAGCCGCACCACCGCCGCTGAGATTCTGTTCATGCTGGGTCTTGCCATGTTGGCAGGCTTTGCATTTGTGGCCACCTGCGCCACCTGGCTCGCGCGCCGGGGCGTCTCCCCCATGGCCTTGCTGACCGGCGGCATGGGTTTGGCGCTGATGGTGGAGTTGTGCATTGTTATGAATTTGGCACCACCCACTGTGCTGTGGCCGCTGCTGGGGCTGTCCTTTAGTTTGGGCAACATCGCCTACTCCCAACTCTCGGCCACTTTCCCGGTCCACCTTTCGGGGCGCGTCAACACCGCCTTGAACCTGATGGTGTTCGTTGGCGCATTTGGTCTGCAATGGGGGTTTGGAACGGCGGTGGAGGCCTTTGCCGCCAGTGGCCTAAGCCGGGCCGATGCCTTTCGTGTGACGTTAGGCAGCCTGCTGGTCGCTCAGGTGCTGGCGTTTGCCTGGTTTTTGATTCCCGTGCGACACCGCAGCGCACCGGCCCTCGCCGCCTGACGCTCTCCGCTTTCCGCTTTCCGCTTTCCGCTTTCCGAAGCTGCCTATTTGACCAACTGATTGAGCTGAATGATGGGCAAGAGCACGGCCAACACAATCAACATGACGACCACGCCCATCGCCACAATCAACAGCGGCTCCAGCATGGTGGCCAGAGACATGGCGCGGCGCTGTACCTCGGTGCTGAGTTGCTTGGCGGCGCGTTGCAGCATCAGCGGCAATTGCCCAGTTTGCTCGCCCAAGCGCGCAAACATGGCCAACAAACCGGGAAACCGCTTCTTTTGCGCCAAAGCCGAGGCCAAGGGCGCGCCTTCGCGCACCCGCACCAGCGCATCCAACGCGTCGGCGCGCATGGCCCGGTTGGACAGGGTCTCAGCCGCTGCCTGCAAGGCTTTCAAAATCGGTACCCCAGCGGCTGCCAACATGGCCAGGGTGCTGGCAAAGCGTGCCGTGTTGTAGCTGCGCGCCAGGGTGCCCAGCACCGGCAGTGTCAAAAACGCAGCGTCAAATTTCTCTCTGAAGGCAGCCTGTGCCAAAGCCAGCCGGGCCGCGATGCCAGCGCCCACCAAGGCCAGCAGCATCAGCCAACCGTAGCTGCGCACAAAGTCACTGACGTTGATCATGATGACCGTGAGCAAGGGGAGTGCCCGCTTGCTGCCAATGAAGACTTGCGCCACTTGTGGCACCACATACGTCACCAAAAAGACCACAATGACAATGGCCACGATGGTGACGATGGCGGGATAGGCCGCCGCGCCAATGAGTTTGGCTTTGAGCGCTTGCTGTTCCTCCAGGTCGTCGGCCAAGCGCTCCAGCACCAGCCCCAGGTCGCCACTTTGTTCACCGGCCCCAATCACGGCCCCAAAAATCGGCGAAAACTCACGGGGGTGCTGCGCCAGCGCCTTGGCGAAGGTCGAGCCACCATTCACCTCGGCGCGCAAAGTAGCCACCAAATGCCGCTGCGCCTCAGTCTCGGCTTCATCGGACAGCGAACTCAAGGCCCGCTCCAGCGGCAGCCCGGCCGACACCAAGCCCGCCAGTTGGCGCGTCCAAATGCTCAGGCCCGATGCCGTAAACGCGCGGCGCTTGAAGCTGCTTTGCCCGGCTACTTGGGCGTCGCCGGCGCTCACTGACTCCACCTTGATGGGAACCAGCGACTGGCCGCGCAACGTGCTGCGTGCGGCCTTGACGGAGTCGGCCTCGATCACCCCTTTGCGGGTGTCGCCTGCGGCGGTGAGGGCCTCAAAGGAATAAACGGGCACAGCGCAGCACTTTCCTAATCGCGCGTCACGCGCACCAGCTCTTCCCGCGAGGTCAGGCCGCTTTGCACCAGCCGCTCGCCGTCTTCGCGCATCAGCACCATGCCGGTGGCTTGGGCGGCTTGGCGAATGTCGGCCTCCGACGCCTTGTTGTGAATTTGCGCGCGAATGCCGTCGTCGGTGACCAGCAGCTCAAATACGCCACTGCGTCCGGCGTAACCCGTTTGCCCACAGCGCTCGCAACCCGCGCCGTGGCAGTGCGTGCACAGTTGGCGCACCAAGCGCTGCGCCAACACGCCCAACAGGGACGAACTGAGCAAAAACGGCTCAACGCCCATGTCGGTGAGCCGCGTGACGGCGCTGGTGGCGTCGTTGGTGTGCAGGGTGGCCAAGACCAAATGGCCCGTCAGTGACGCCTGGATGGCAATTTGCGCGGTCTCAAAGTCGCGAATCTCACCAATCATGATCACGTCGGGGTCTTGGCGCAGGATGGCGCGCAAGGCTTTGGCGAAGGTGAGGTCAATCTTGGCGTTGACCTGGGTTTGCCCCACGCCCGCCAGCTCGTACTCAATCGGGTCTTCGACCGTCATGATGTTGTTGCGGCTGGTGTCCAGGCGGCTCAAAGCGGCGTACAGCGTGGTGGTTTTTCCAGAGCCGGTGGGGCCGGTGACCAGCACAATGCCGTGCGGCTGCGCAATCAGGTTCTGAAAACTGGCCAGCACATCGCCCTGCATGCCCAGGCCTTCCAGGCTCAATTTGTTACCCGACTTGTCCAACAAACGCAGCACGGCGCGCTCACCGTGCGCACTGGGCAAGGTGCTCACGCGCACATCCACGGCCCGGGTGCCGATGCGCAGCGAGATGCGCCCGTCTTGGGGCAGGCGGCGTTCAGCAATGTCCAGCTCGGCCATGATCTTCAAGCGACTGATGAGCGCGGCGTGCAGCGCCCGATGGGGCTGCACCACTTCGCGCAGGCTGCCATCGACCCGAAACCGCACGCTCGAATGGCGCTCGTAGGGCTCGATGTGAATGTCGCTGGCGCCATCTCGTGCGGCTTGGGTCAACAAGGCATTGAGCATGCGGATGATGGGCGCATCGTCCGACGTTTCCAGCAGGTCTTCGATGGCGGGCAGGTCTTGCATCATGCGGGTCAGGTCGGCGGCACTTTGCACCTCGCTGACCACCGCTGCGGCGCTGGACTCGCCCTGCGCATACGCGGCGCTGATGCGCTGAATCAGGGCTTGCTGGGGCAGAGGCAACATGTGCGCCACGGGGTATTTGCGCATGACCTCACCCACGGCACTGGCACCCGAGTCGGGGTGCAGGCACAGCGTCAGTTCATCCGCCTGCTCTTCCAGCAGCAACTGGTGGGTACGGGCAAAGGCGTAGGGCAGCGGGTAACGCATGGCGGGCGGGTGTTGGTGTCAGGGCTTGGGAACAATCACCACCGCAGGGTCAGCGGGGGCAGGCGTCAGGTCATTGACCACAGCCACCGGTTGAGGGGCCAACGCGGGCAACATGGCCGCCTCGTTGATGCGCAAGACACTGCTGGGCACGGGCTGGCTGTCGCGCTGTCCGCTGCGCATCATGTCGTAGCGGTCCACGGACAAACGCTCGGTGGCACCGGCGTCACGCACCACCACGGGGCGCAAAAAGACCATGAGATTGGTTTTCTTGCGCGAACGTGCCTCACTTTTAAACAAGTTACCCAAGAAGGGCACGTCACCCAGACCGGGTACTTTCTCTTGGTTGCCGGAGTATTCGTCTTGCAGCAAACCGCCCAGCACGACGATGTTGCCGTCTTCCACCAACACGGTGGACTCAATGGTGCGCTTGTTGGTGGTGGGACCGTTGGTGGCATTCACGGTAGAGGCCAACACGTTGGAGACCTCTTGGTAAATCACCAGTTTGACGGTGCCGTTTTCACTGATCTGGGGCTTCACTTTCAGCGTCAGCCCCACGTCATTGCGCTCAATGGTTTGAAAGGGGTTGACCGTGTTCGCGGTGCCACCGGTGTTGGCGAACTGGCCGGTGAGAAAGGGCACGTTTTGCCCAATCACGATCTTGGCCTCTTCGTTGTCCAAGGTGAGCAAATTCGGGGTGGACAAGACGTTGCCCGAGCCGGAGTCTTCCAGAAACCGGGCCAAGAACCCCAGCACGTACACCCCATTGGTTTGGTGTGCCACGCCCAAATTGATGCCGCGCGGCACGGCAGGCTTGCCGGCGGCAATGGAGGTGGACAGGTTGATGATGTTGCCCACCGTTTTACCAAAATTGGTGCCCAGCAGCCCAATATTGCTGCTGCCCGCATTGCCCAAGGCGCCCTGCCACTGAATGCCAAATTCTGCCGCTTGGTCGGCGCTGACCTCGGCAATCAGGCTTTCCACAAACACTTGCGCGCGACGCGTGTCCAACTGGTCAATGACCGCGCGCAGCTGGCGGTACTGCGGCTCAGGCGCGGTGATGATGAGTGAGTTGGTGGGCGTGTCGGCCTGCACCTGACCGCCCGACGTGGTGGCCGCCGGGGCTGGCGCGCCTGTTCCGCCAGGGGTACCCGTCGTGGCCGCTGCGGGGCGCGCC
>JBAQDW010000200.1:0-2570 GCA_049286445.1 Rhodoferax sp.
TTGCTGGTGCTGGAAATGGTGCCCGCCGCCCTGTCCGCCGAGCTGACGGCCGAGCTGTTGCATTGCCCCACCATCGGTATCGGCGCCGGCAAAGACACCGCCGGCCAAGTGCTGGTGCTGCACGACATGCTGGGCATGAACCTGGGCAAAATGCCCAAATTCGTGCGCAATTTCATGCTTGACGCGCCTGGCATCAGAGAAGCCATGCAAGCCTATGTGGCCGCTGTCAAAGGCGGCACATTTCCCGACAACGCCCTGCACGCCTGGTAAGGCGTTCGCCCATGCAAATAGCCCGCACGGTGGCTGAACTGCGTCAGCAACTCCAGCCCTTCAACCACGCCTCCTTCGTGCCCACCATGGGCAACCTGCACGACGGCCATTTGGCTTTGGTGCGCCAAGCCCAGCCGTTGGGCGATGTCACGGTGGCCAGCATCTTCGTCAACCGCCTGCAGTTTTTGCCGCACGAAGACTTTGACACCTACCCCCGCACTTGGGCGTCTGACTGCGAACGCCTGCAAGCCGCAGGCTGTGACATTGTGTTTGCCCCCAGCGAAAAAGAGCTCTACCCCGAACCCCAAACCTTCAAAGTACACCCCCCGCCTGAGCTGGCCGACATCCTGGAAGGCCACTTCCGCCCCGGCTTCTTTGTCGGCGTGTGCACGGTCGTCATGAAGTTGTTCGCCTGCGTGCAACCCCGCGTGGCCGTGTTTGGCCAAAAAGACTACCAACAACTCATGGTCATTCGCCGCATGGCGCAGCAATTTGCCCTGCCCATTGACGTGGTCAGCGGCCCCACCCTGCGCGCCGCTGACGGTTTGGCGCTGTCATCGCGCAACGGCTATTTGAGCGAGAGCGAACGCACCGAGGCCGTGCAACTGTCCCTGGCCCTGCAGGCCATGGCTGAGGCCCTTCGCGCCGGTGCCACCGACCTTGCGGCGTTGGAAGCCCACGCCATGCACGCCTTAAGCGCCCGAGGCTGGCAACCCGACTACCTTGCGGTGCGCCGCCGCCACGATTTGCAAACGCCCCAATCGGGCGACCCACTGGTGGTTCTGGCCGCCGCCAAACTGGGCCAGACCCGGTTAATTGATAACCTGGAAGTGTGAGGCGGCGTGGACGGCTTACCGGGCGGTGACCCGACTGCCGTCAGCGCCCTGTATTTGCTACAGTTTCAGTAGCTTCTCGCGCAAGCAGGGCGGGGGCTCTGGCCACATTAATGGGCAGGGCAATGGTGGCTGATCCGGCGGGGCAAGCGGTGGCTTAAACAAAGAGGAAAACAATATGCTGTTAACTGATATCGCAGTCGAGCACACGCGGGTGTCAAAAAAGGATGGGGTTCGTCAGACTTATCTGCTGCATCCGTTTACCAATACGCAGCGAGATACGCTGGGTAAATTCGAGATAGTTCGTGACGTTCGTGAGCCAGGGTTCAAGGAAGTTAAACGCTCCGCCTTTGTGTCCTTTCAACAATTGGCGGAGCTGTACGCGAAAGGTGTGCTCGACGAATTCGGGTTTTCCGTTCGCATGTGCCCGGGTCAGGGCACGTACCCCGCTGCAAATCCTGCAAAAAAAATACTGCCAACCAGCATCAAGCCAGGCTCATCGTTCGAGCAGGCGGTCCAAAAAGTCGATGTTTCAAAACCTGCCACTCGCGAATTAAGAACAGCTGTGCTGCGCACTTACGTCAAACTTTAACCGGGAATGTTCATCAGGGCGCAAGGGGGTGGCGAGGGCAGTTGGGAGCCGGTTTTGACTCGACTGAGGCGCTCATAGCGGGGCGATGGGCAACCAAGAGAGGCCAAAACAGCCCCCAATGCACCGCCAAACAGTGGGCGTCGCCACTTGGCCACGATGTGGCACCGGTGATTACTTTTACTGGCACCGATGACGCGGCAACGCCACTGTCTGCGTGCAATGTAGAAAAGTTGTCTAAAGTTGTCTAAAGGTGTCGAGCATCGGACCCACGTTGAAGGGGCGACCCACGCGTGGGAGTCGCCGGGTGGCGGCATGGGCAAGCCAGGGGTGGACGGCAGCTGCCTAAAATGCAATCGCTTCTATGGAAGAAATCCGCATCTGGCACGTTAAACATAGCCCTCCGGCGTGAGTTTGTCAGCCGAAATAACAAGTGGGGAGAAGTTCAATGAAGAGAATTTTGGCTGCGGTTGTCGTATGGACGCTTGCATTCATGAGCCATGCCGAAGGCACCCTGTTCAAAGTGCCCACGCGCGATGGCGTGACGACGACGCTATTTTGGGAGCCTGCGCCAGATGCCAAGGCCACGGTGTTCCTGTTTCCGGGGGGTGCAGGAGGTTTCGGCAAGGTCGAAGCGGGCAAAGCGACGGGGCTCAACTTCCTGGTTCGCTCCGAACCCCATTTCATCGCCAGCGGCTTTAACGTCGCCATCTTCGGCCGACCCAGCGATTCCCAAGATCTGGACTACGCCGACCGCATCAGCGAGACGCACATGACCGATATCCGCAAAGTGCTGGAGTTTGTAAAACGCAAAGCCGATGTGCCGCTCTGGATGGTTGGCACCAGCCGGGGCACCGTTTCAGTGACGGCCGCTGCCA
>JBAQDW010000201.1:0-3156 GCA_049286445.1 Rhodoferax sp.
CCCCGGCAGCCGCACCGCCAGTGTCTGCGCCCGTGCTGCAAGTGCCCACCGCGCGGGTGGCAGCGACGGTGCGGGCTGTCGCTGCGACCCCGCGACCGGCGTCTGTTTTTTCTAAGCCAGTGGCCCGTCCTGAAGTTGCATTGCCCGTGACGGCCCCGGTTGAAATCGCTCCCTTGAGCATCGCTGATTTTCAAACCCGCGTGGAGGCACTGCCAACGTCTGAACCCAAGCTCTTTCTGAGCAAACTGGCCGAGGCACTCGCGCTGCGCCAGCCATTTGAGGTACGGGTGTCATTTGTGAACCGCTTGATCGTCAACCCCGATGCGCACTGGGCCGCCAGTAACACCGCACTGCCCTTGCTGCGCAACCTGTGCCAGCATGACGGGCATGCGGTTGGCATCTCTATTGACAAGGTGGCGCACCAGGACGCTGAGGCACGTGCGCAGCGCTTGGACATGCGCATGCAGCCGCTGGACACCTTTCTGGGCACCTTGGTGCATTTGCGCCGCAACCCATAGCGCCAGAGCGTTGTTGTCCCTTCAAAATAGCTGTTCCTTGGCGTTTCTTTAACTTTTCGTTTGGCTGGGTACCTCATGACTTTCACTGCAACCGATGGGTTCATGCTCACACCGGCGGGCGCCCTGCACGCCTTTGCCAAAAAAACACCTGGCCACTCCGAGGCGGCCTTGCAAGCCCTGTTAACCGGCGAGCGCTCACTGAATCTGGCGGCGTGGAGCGCCGTCGAGGCAGACGCCCCTGTGGTGCTGGCGCAAGCACTTGAAAACGGCTGGGTGCAGGCGCTTGCGCGTCCGCTGCAGGGCCCGGATGCGCGCCTGGATGACTTTTTGCCACCGGTGATTGCCTCCCTGTCGGGCGAGCGCCGCGCCGTGCTGGCATCCGACGGCGGTTTTTGCTTGGGGCGTGTGGGGGTCGAGCAAGACGAAGCCGACGCGCTGTGCGCGGCCGCGGCAGATTACGCCGACTTTGCAAGCCGCCAGGCGCGCCGTGGCTGGGACGGCGCGAGCCACTATGTGGCCTTTCACCGCGACCCAGAATTTCTTTTGCCCAGCCATGCCTTCCTGCCGTTTTGGGTGGATGGGGCGGGCTACTGGCTGATTGTGATGGGGGAACCACTGCTGAACAACCCGGCACTGGTCGAGCTGTTTTGGGGTCTCAAGCAAGCGGGCACGCGCTTCACTCTGAAAGGCTAACTCACACGCTGTACTGATTTTGAGACGCAACCGCTGGCTGGCACAGGCACCCCGTGCGCTGCCAAAGCGCACTGGGTGAACGCAAGCACTCAGCGGGGCAAGCGGTTCATGGCGAAGTGAAGCGCGGCGTAAGCAATAGCATCGGCATTGAGCGCCAACGCCACGGTGTTGATATTGCCCAGGTTGTCGCAAGTTAAGTGGTAGCACGGGTCCATGGGCATACCCGCTTTGCCACCCCAAACGGCCACTTCTTCGGCCGTCTTGATTGCGTCTGCACCCGTGAACAACCAACCATAAGGGATGCCCGCATTCCCAAAGGCCACATGGTCGGACAAGCCGGGATCGATCCCCCGCTTAAAAGGCACCCCTCGCTGGCGGTACACCGCCGTTATCACCTCTTGAATCATTGGGGTGGAATCTTTGCGGGTGGCCCCACCTGCAGGGGCCACGCCCGTATCGGCAGCGAAGAAGTACACGGGGTTGGGCGACGCAACCATGTCAAAGTTCAGGTACAGGTCAATTTCCTGTTGTTGGGCCGCACTCAGGCTCTGCACATACTGTTTGGAGCCCAATAAGCCAATTTCTTCGCCCCCCCAAAATGCAAAGCGCAAGGTGTTCAACGGGCGCACCTTGGCCATTTGCAGCGCCGTCTCCAGCAGTGCCGCCGTGCCTGAACCGTTGTCGTTCATGCCCGCAGTGCCGGGGACAGAATCCAAGTGGGCACCCAGCAGGGTGACCGCGGTGGGGGTTGGGCTGGGCAAATCGGCCAACACGTTATGTGTCAAGGCCCAAGGGCGCTGTGTTCGGGTGGTCAGCGCCAGTACCAGCCCGGTGGGAATGCGCGCGGCCAGTTGCTCACCCGCAGCCTGACTCACCCCCACCACCGACACTTCAGGCGTGAAAAGGGAACTCATGTCGCCTATCGCGATGCCGTCAGCTTGATTGTTGTAAACCACCACCCCCACGGCCCCTGCTTTCACTGCGGTATCGGCCTTTTGGAGGTAGTCGCACGTACCACGTTGCAGCAACGCTATATGCCCGGGTTGAAAACCAGCAAAGTCGGCCAATTTACAGCCTGTGGCAACGACAGGCGCACTCACCGGCGCGGTCACACTGCCAGTGCCTGAAAAATCAAACACCCGGCTCTCAATCGACGCAACAAAGGGCGTTGTCTGTGCCAACACACTGGGCGCCAGCGATTTAAAAGTACGGTAAGAGACAGGCTGCAACGTCACCCGGTAGCCCACACGTTCCAACGCCTGCTGCACATAGGCGACGGACGCCGTGTAGCCCGGTGTGCCGATTGCGCGGTCACCTCCATTGTTTTGGGCCACGGCACTGAGCGCATTCAAATGGGTGCGAACACCGTCCAATGTGACGCACGCCAGCAGTTTGTCAGGCGTGTCATTGACTTGGCTGCGGCAGGCGGCTGCGGCATCATCAGCGGCCGGGTCACCACCACCGCAAGCGACGAGCAGGGAGGCAGCAGCCACCATCAACAACAAGGGCCAGCGCGGCGAAGATGCCGGACACGACTGACGCGAGAACGCTGCATCTTCTGAGTGAACAGGGTTTTCCCGTCGCGATGAGGGGGCGCCAAGCGTGTTTGAATAAGGGCGGGTAGTCATAGAGCGTTACTTTCCTGGGTCGTCAGTTGTGGTGAAACTATACACAGCAAACACCCGGTCCATGGCACGCGAATCGGACCCTTCAAATTCATGCTTTAAATGATGAAAGCTTCACCTGACCTCATCACAAAACGCAGGACACGTGCTTTTTTAACAACGCCACAGCACAAGCCGCATCGAGCCTGTCCATACCAGCGGGCAAAGCAACGGACCTTGGCTATCATTGCGCCACATCGTGGAGGTCACTGTTTTGCACAATTTTTCATCTCGTTTTACCCGCCTGCTTGGGGCTGTGGTGTTGGCTTTCTCTTTGGCTG
>JBAQDW010000202.1:0-3389 GCA_049286445.1 Rhodoferax sp.
AGGCAGCGCTGCATTTGCTCTCGATTGAATTTCTTGCTCGTCATAACTTTCGGTCTCCTTGGAAAAATCCAAGACTGCCGGGTTATCGATCAACGTTCAAGATGGGTTCGCCGCGCGCTTACGGATCTTCTCTCGTCGCGCAAGATCTATCGCTACCATGCGTTCAAGTGACTCAACCTCTTTGCGCATCTTCTCAAGCGCTTTGTCGTGAAGCTCTTTATAGCCAATGGAATATCCTTCGGCGAATTAAGGATTGAGCATTCAGCCCTAAGGGCTCTGCCGCGATAAAACCAAACAGGTAAGGTCATATTTCATGTGACCATACCCAGAATATGCGGAATCATTCCCCGCGTTGCGCCTCCGCCCTGTAATCAATCCGGATTCTGTCGCATGTGTCACTTCAGGGTCGAAGCCCATTGGCATAGCAATCATGCTCCTAACGTCGCCCCCACCGCTATACCTGCCGTCCAGTACGACGAAAGTTACATGCCCGTCTTCCTCGGTAGTGAAAGAATTTGGCTTGCTGATAGGGATTATTTTGATTGTCATTTTTAACTGCCATGTCTACCCATACAGACTCACGACGTCACTCCATTCAATTTGGAATCGTAATCTCCGATCACAAATACCGCATTCCACCAGCCCTTCCATTTCTAGAAAGAGACCTCCGCGAGCGCCCATTCATCGCAAATAGCGTTGCTCGTTTGGAACGACAGGCTTACCCACGTCAGCTCGCCCTCCGCAAAGTTGAAAGGCGGCATCCAAAATCACTTTGATGATTAGCTACTAACCACATTTCATGGTGACGCTATTCGAACGCCGCTCCAACGCACTCAACAATGTAGGCCCTGGTTTTCTCAGCACCGAAGTCATCGATCTCCTCAGCGTAAAGAGCATTATTTACACCGTCAAGAAGTACAGGCCCAAACCGTCCAATTAGTCCCTCGACTGACAATCGTTCAACACCGATATTGACCAAATCAAAACAGTAGCGCCAAAGAGGCTGAACGTGCAGATCAAAGGTACGCTCATTAATGCCCGTAACAAAAACTTTCCAATATGGAACGGCACTTTGAGGCTGACCCAATTTCGAATACAGCAATGCCACCTGACCCGCTACTAATTTGTCTTTCTGTGCAAGTTTCTTCAAATGCCCAAGTGCTCTTGCCTCATCGACTTTAATTCCCCCACTCCCTTGGAGCAACATTTGCGCCGCTTGGTTCGTCGCATAGTCATCTCCCAAAGCTGCCGCCTGTTCATAGCAGGCTAAAGCTTTTGAACTGTCGCGCAACATATCGGCGCTACCGTCACGGTACGAATCTCCTAGACTAGCAAGTTGAAGTGCGTGAACCTGGGCACTGTTGTGTTCATCCGCTACAAAGTTGCTATGCGAACTGTCCGCAGCGCCAATTGCATGTGCAACTGAAACTAGAGCTACTATTTCATGTAAAGGTGCATTGAAGAACTCTCGGTTGGAAGATTCTCGAAATCCGCGTCGGGTTAGTTCTTCATGCACCCAATTCTCTGCTGCATGGCAGTTCACTACCGGCTGCTCAAAAGCCAATATGAAAGGGGTAGGTACTCCCGTCGCTGACGACAATTCAGCTTGACGGGCTGAAGTCGATCTAGTCGTCTTACCCACCTTAGCTAACCCCGGCATGGCAGGGTTAATCAGTACATACAAAAATCCCGCAGTCAATTTTGCCCCCTTTAAACATCGTCTACTTTTATAAATAAATGGATAAGCCATTCAACCGCACGAGCCGCAGTATAGGCCTCAGCAACAGGCTTAGAACACCGAGCGAACCCTGGATTTCCCTCCCGTGTTCCAGGGTCACCATAAAGAAGCACCGTAAGCAGAACCCATAGCATTGCGACGGGTGCGTTGGGCGCAGGCCTAGCGAGCGGCAAGTCAAAATCGCTGCCTAAAACCCTCACCAACTGACGCGCTGATCGACCTCGTAGTCCGGTGCCGGTTGCGCAGCCAGATCCCAGTCTGCTGGCTCGATTGGCGCCCCATCAGGCCAGCGAACGCTGGATGATGATCTTCTGCACGTCAGACGTGCCCTCGTAAATCTGGCACACCCGCACATCGCGGTAAATGCGCTCCACCGGAAAGTCGCTCACGTAGCCATAGCCACCCAGCGTCTGGATGGCCGCACTGCACACTTTTTCGGCCATCTCGCTGGCAAACAGCTTGGCCATGGCGGCTTCTTTCAGGCAGGGGCGGCCCGCGTCGCGCAGGGCGGCGGCGTGCCAGATGAGTTGGCGTGCCGCCTCAATTTGCGTCGCGCACTCCGCCAAACGAAAGCCAACGGCTTGGTGGTTGAAGATGGGTTGACCAAAGCTCTGACGCTCTTTGGCGTAGGCCAAGGCCACCTCAAAGGCGCTGCGGGCCATGCCCACGCTTTGGGCTGCAATGCCGATGCGACCGCCTTCTAATCCGCCCAAGGCAATTTTGTAGCCTTCGCCTTCGGCACCAATCAGGTTCTCGGCCGGGATGCGGCAGTTGTCAAAGTTGATCTGGGCGGTGTCGCTGCTGTGCTGCCCCAGCTTGTCTTCCAAACGCGCCACCACGTAGCCCGGCGCGGTGGTGGGCACCAAGAAGGCACTCATGCCCTTTTTGCCTGCTGCCTTGTCCGTGACGGCCAACACAATGGCAACATCGCCGTATTTGCCGCTGGTAATGAACTGCTTGACGCCGTTGATCACGTACTCGTCGCCTTGCTTGACGGCGGTGGTGCGCAGCGCCGAGGCGTCAGAGCCCACATGCGGCTCGGTCAGGCAAAACGCACCCAGCATCTGACCTTGGGCCAAGGGCACGAGCCATTGTTTTTTCTGTGCGGCGTTGCCGTAGCGCATGAGGATGGCATTGACGGGGCAGTTGGTAACCGAAATCACGGTGCTGGTGCCACCGTCGCCCGCAGCAATTTCTTCCAACACCAACGCCAAGGTAACGTAATCAAGGTTGGCACCGCCAAACTCTTCTGGCACACAAATGCCGTAGGCGCCCAAAGCGGCCAAGCCCTTGTGTGCCTCTTTGGGAAAGTGATGTTCTTTGTCCCACCGCGCGGCGTGGGGCCAGAGTTCAGCTTGGGCAAAGTCGCGCACGGCGTCGCGAATCATTTCTTGGTCTTGGGTGAGCAGCATGGCAATCTTTCAAAAAACGTATTCTCACGTTGACGTAAACGTCAATGGATTTGATTATGGGCCACGGCGGCAGCAAGGTTGTGGCACGGCTGTTCAGGCTGCCGCATTGACCCGACCATGCCATGCCATGCTTCGCAACAGGAAACATCCCCCTGGTCGAATCATTTGCCCAAACCAACATGAACGTGTCGGACTAGCTGAGCTGGGAGCGCCAGCAAAGCAACAAACATGACTTTTTT
>JBAQDW010000203.1:0-11475 GCA_049286445.1 Rhodoferax sp.
ATGGCGACCAGTCTGCGGGTGGTTGACAAGTTGGCTGGGTGTTTGGAATACTACGAAGACCCCACCCCCACGCTCGAAGGCATGGCGGCGTTGCACCGGGCCACGGGTTTGCCTTTGGCCACCAACATGGTCATCACCAAGTGGGCCGAGCTGCGGCGCAGCATTGAGCTCAATGCCGTGCAAATTTTGCTGTCAGACCACCACTACTGGGGTGGCCTGCGGGCCACCCAGGCCTTGGCGCGCACCTGCAGCACCTTTGGGCTGGGCTTGTCGATGCACTCTAACTCCCACTTGGGCATCAGCCTCATGGCGATGACCCACTTGGCAGCGTCCGTGCATCACTTGAGTTATGCCTGTGACACGCACTACCCGTGGCAGAGCGACGAGGTGTTGGTGGGTGGCAAAGTGCCAATCACCGGTGGCTGTGTCCATTTGACCGATCAACCCGGGCTCGGGGTCGAGCTCGATCAGGCCCGCCTGGCTGATTTGCACCAGGCTTACCAGCGTTGCCGCATTCGCACCCGCAACGACGTCTCCCAAATGCAGCGCTTTCGGCCCGATTGGACGCAGCGCAAGCCGCGTTTCTAGTTGGGCCCTGAATAGATGCCAAATTGGCCTCTAGCCCTTATCCCCATTGCGCAAGCAGCTATTCATTTTGTAGTCATCCCTTTGTTATGAAAGACCCCTCATGAACCCCCAAGACCTCAAATCCATCATGTCGCACGGCCTGTTGTCGTTCCCCATCACCGACTTTGACGCGCAAGGCGACTTCAACGCCAAAAGCTACGCCGAGCGCTTGGAATGGCTGGCCCCTTATGGCGCGTCGGCCCTGTTTGCAGCCGGTGGCACGGGGGAGTACTTCTCTCTTTACGGGCCCGAGTACAGCGCCGTGGTCAAGACGGCCGTAGAAACTTGCCGTGGCAAGGTGCCCATCATTGCCGGTGCCGGTGGCCCCACCCGCATGGCCATTGCCCACGCCCAAGAAGCGGAGCGTTTGGGTGCCCATGGCGTGTTGTTGCTGCCGCACTACCTGACCGAAGCAGGCCAAGAAGGCTTGATTGCCCACGTTGAAGCGGTGTGCAAGAGCGTCAAATTTGGCGTGATTGTTTACAACCGCAATGTCTGCAAACTCACCCCCGAGTCGCTCGCCATTTTGGCCGAGCGCTGCCCTAACCTGGTCGGCTTTAAAGATGGTGTGGGTGAGATCGAGACCATGTCCATGATCTACATGAAGATGGGCGACCGCTTTGCTTACC
This sequence comes from Rhodoferax sp., assembly GCA_049286445.1. Taxonomy (GTDB): domain Bacteria; phylum Pseudomonadota; class Gammaproteobacteria; order Burkholderiales; family Burkholderiaceae_C; genus Rhodoferax. The sequence continues at coordinate 1,257 of JBAQDW010000203.1, forward strand.
TGGGGGGCCTGCCCACCGCAGAGGTCTATGCAGCCGCCTACAAAGCGCTGGGCACACCGGTGTACTCGTCGGCGGTGTTCAACTTCATTCCCAAAACCGCCATGGATTTCTATACCGCTGTAGCGGGCGACGACATGGCCACCCAGCACCGCTTGCTCAAAGACTTCTTCATGCCTTACTTGGCCATTCGCAACAAGGTGCCCGGCTACGGTGTGAGCATCATCAAAGCCGGTGCCACCTTGGTCGGCCACAGCGCGGGCCCGGTGCGCGCGCCCCTGACGGACCTGACGCCTGCCGAGAGGGAAGAACTCGGCGTCTTGATTAAATCGCTTGGCGCGCAGTAACGGCCAACACACCAGAGACACACCGAATGACCCAAAAATTTGACAACCTGATCGCCGGCGCGTGGACGCCCGGAGCGAGCTACTCGCCCAATGTCAACCCCTCCCACCTTGGTGACGTAGTGGGCGAGTACGCCCAAGCCAGCGCCGAGCAGTTGGATGCCGCCGTGCAAGCCGCCCGCGCGGCCTTCCCGGCGTGGTCCGTCTCGGGTATCCAGGCCCGCGCTGACGCGCTGGACAAAATCGGCACCGAGATTCTGGCGCGCCGTGAAGAATTGGGCGCTTTGTTGGCCCGTGAAGAAGGCAAGACCAAACCCGAAGGCATTGGCGAAGCCGCGCGTGCGGGCAACATCTTCAAGTTCTTCGCCGGTGAATGCTTGCGTTTGGCCGGTGAAACTGTGCCTTCCGTGCGCCCCGGCATTGGCGTTGAAGTCACCCGCGAACCCATGGGCGTGGTCGGTTTGATCACCCCTTGGAACTTCCCCATTGCCATTCCGGCATGGAAAATTGCACCCGCTTTGGCCTATGGCAACTGCGTGGTCTTCAAGCCTGCTGACCTGGTCCCCGGTTGCGCATGGGCCCTGGCCGAGATCATCAGCCGCAGCGGCATCCCCGCAGGCGTCTTCAACCTCGTCATGGGACGCGGTAGCGTCATTGGTGACCCGCTGGTGAACCACCCCGGCGTGGACGCCATCAGTTTCACCGGCTCCCAAGGCGTGGGCGGTCGCATCGCCCAGCAATGCGCCGTGAACCTCAAAAAAGTCCAGTTGGAAATGGGCGGCAAAAACCCCCAAATCATTTTGGACGACGCCGATCTGGCCCAAGCGGTCGAACTCAGCGTTCAAAGCGCCTTCTTCTCCACCGGTCAGCGTTGCACCGCGTCCAGCCGCTTGATCGTGACCGATGCCATCTACCCCCGCTTTCTGGATGCCATGAAAGCGCGCATGGCGACCTTGAAGGTGGGTGATGCCCTGCAAGCTGGTATCGACATCGGCCCCGTCTCCTCCCAATCGCAACTGGAGCAAGACTTGTCTTACGTTCAGATTGGCCAAGACGAAGGCGCTGTACTGGTGACCGGCGGCGAGCGCTTGACCCGTGACACCGACGGTTTCTACATGGCACCCGCTTTGCTCACCGACACCACAGCGGGCATGCGCATCAACCGTGAAGAAGTGTTTGGCCCGGTGGCCAGCATCATCCGTGTCAAAGGGTACGAAGAAGCGCTGTTTGAGGCCAATAACACCCCGTTTGGCTTGTCAGCAGGTATTGCGACGACCTCGCTCAAACACGCCACACACTTCAAACGCCACAGCCAGGCGGGCATGGTGATGGTGAATCTGCCCACGGCCGGGGTGGACTACCACGTGCCGTTTGGCGGGCGCAAATCGTCGAGCTACGGCGCGCGTGAGCAAGGCAAGTACGCGCAGGAGTTCTTCACCACGGTGAAGACGGCGTACACCCTGGCCTGACCCTCAACTCTGGCCTTGGCGCCTTTTGCTATGACTGAATCTGACGCACCCGTCCCCTTGTTCATTCGCATGCACGAGGCCGACAACGTGGCCATCGTGGTCAACGACGGTGGCCTGCCCGCAGGCACTGTGTTTGACACGGGGCTGACCTTGGTTGACAAAGTGCCACAAGGGCACAAGGTGGCCTTGGTCGCCCTCGCGCAGGGTGACCCGGTGCGTCGTTACAACGTGGTGATTGGCCATGCCTTGCGCGATGTGCCCGCTGGCAGCTGGGTGCATGAGCGTCTGCTGCAAATGCCCGCCGCGCGTGAGCTCGTGGGCCTGCCCATGGCCACCGCCCAGGCCGCCTCCTTGGCACCGCTAGACGGCTACACCTTTGAGGGCTACCGCAATGCGGACGGCTCAGTGGGCAGCCGCAACATTTTGGCCATCACCACCACGGTGCAATGCGTGGCGGGGGTGGTGGACTTTGCGGTGCAGCGCATCAAGGCCGAGCTGCTGCCCAAGTACCCGCACGTTGACGATGTGGTGGGGCTGGAGCACACCTATGGCTGTGGCGTGGCCATTGATGCGCCCGACGCCATCATCCCGATTCGCACGCTGCGCAACATCAGCCTCAACCCCAATTTTGGGGGCGAGGTGATGGTGGTCAGCCTGGGGTGCGAAAAGTTGCAGCCTGATCGCTTGCTGCCACCCGGCGTGATTCCCATCATCGACCAGCGTGGCGAGGCTGCCAATGCCGCGTTGGACGTGGTGGTTCTGCAAGACGAATCTCATGTCGGCTTCATGTCTATGATCGACTCGGTCATGCGCCAAGCCGAGGTGCATTTGAAACGCTTGAACCAACGCCAGCGTGAGACCTGTCCCGCGTCTGAGTTGGTGGTGGGCGTGCAATGCGGCGGCAGCGATGCTTTTTCTGGCGTCACCGCCAACCCGGCAGTCGGTTTTGCCACCGACTTGTTGGTGCGTGCGGGCGCCACCGTGATGTTCTCTGAAGTTACCGAAGTGCGCGACGGCATTGACCAGCTCACCGCCCGCGCCAGCACCCCCGAGGTGGCCCAGGCCATGGTGCGTGAGATGGCGTGGTACGACAACTACCTGCAAAAAGGCCGGGTTGACCGCAGTGCCAACACCACCCCCGGTAACAAGGCGGGCGGTTTGTCCAACATTGTTGAAAAAGCCATGGGCTCCATCATCAAATCCGGTACCGCCCCCATCAGCGGTGTGTTGTCACCGGGTGAAAAGGTGAAGCAAAAGGGTTTGGTATACGCCGCCACGCCCGCCAGTGATTTCATTTGCGGCACGCTGCAGGTGGCCGCTGGCATCAACCTGCACATTTTCACAACCGGGCGCGGCACGCCGTATGGCCTGGCCGAAGTGCCCGTCATCAAAGTGGCCACCCGCAACGACTTGGCCCGGCGCTGGCACGACCTGATGGATGTCAACGCCGGCCGCATTGCCAGCGGCGAAGCCAGCATTGAAGACGTGGGCTGGGAACTCTTCAGACTGATGCTGTCGGTGGCCAGTGGCAAAAAAACATGGGCTGAGCACTGGAAACTGCACAATGCATTGGTCCTGTTCAACCCGGCCCCTGTGACTTAAGAAAACTATCCACCATGAATGAAAACACTGTCTTCCAACGCTTGGGTCGTCGTCTGCGCTTGGCCGTCATTGGCGGCGGACCCGGCTCTTTTATTGGTGCCATGCACCGCCAAGCGGCGCGGTTGGATGACCGTTATGAGTTGGTGGCGGCAGCGCTGTCTTCTGACCCCGAGCGCGCCCGCTTGGCGGGTCAAAGCATCGGCATCCCGCTTGACCGTTGCTACCCCAGCGGTCAAGCGCTGATCGATGCCGAGGCCCAACGCGCCGACGGCGCGGAGGTGATCGCCATCATGACGCCCAACGACAGCCACTACGCGTTTGCCATGCAGGCGCTGGAGCGCGGCATGGACGTGATTTGCGACAAACCCATGACCAACACCTTGGCGCAAGCGCAAGCGCTACACGCACGCGTCGAAGCCACAGGCCACGTGTTTTGTCTCACCCACAACTACACCGGCTACCCCCTGGTGCGCCAAGCCAAAGCCATGGTGATGGCCGGGGAGTTGGGCGAGATTCGCTTGGTGCAAGTGGAGTACGTGCAGGGCGGGCGCGCCAAAGCAGGCCCTGCCCGGCGCCCTTGGAAAGACGACCCCGCGCGCAGTGGCCCCTCATTGGTGTTGGGTGACATTGGCACCCACGCGCACAACCTGCTGTGCTTCATGACGAACTTGTCGGTGAGTGAGGTGGCGGCCGATGTGGGTTGTGTGGTGCCGGACCGGGTGGCGCACGACTATGCGGGCGCCATGCTGCGCATGAGCAATGGCGCGCGCGGCAGTTTTTGGGTCACGCAAGCCGCTGCAGGCGTGGAAAACAGCCTGCGCATTCGCATCAGTGGTTCCTTGGGCAGTTTGGAGTGGCAACAAGAACACCCGCAGGTGCTGCAATTCAAACCGCTGGGCGCACCCGCCCAAGTTCGCACCCCGAACGGTCCGGGCACCTTGCCCTTGGCCGCACGGTCCTCGCGCATTGTGGCGGGACATCCCGAAGGGTTTCACGAGGCCTTTGCCAACCTCTACACCGACGCCGCCGACGCCATTGCAGCGCGGCGCTCTGGCCAAGTACCCGACCCTTTGTCTCTCTTTTTCCCCAATGCCCACGACGGTCTGCAAGGCCTGCGTTTTGTGACCGCCGCCATGGCGTCCAGCGCGAATCAAGGGGCTTGGACGGCGCTGTAAACAGCGCACCGCGATCAAGCGGTGGGTTCAAAAAAGTCGAGCAACGCGCCTGCGGTGGGCTTGGGCCACTCTTCTGGAATGAAGTGGCCCGCTGGCAGTAATTGGCCTGAGACCCTTTGCGCGCACTGCGCCTGCCACAGCGCCACCGGGTCAAACAACCGGTTCACCACGCCGCGTTCACCCCACAACACCAGGGTGGGGCAAACTATTTTTTCGCCTTTGGCGCGGCTGTCACGGTCATGCTCCAAGTCAATACCGGCGCTGGCGCGGTAGTCCTCGCACATCGCGTGAATGGTTTCAGGTTGCGCAAAGCAGCGCTCATAGTCGGCCAGCGCCAGGGGCTCAATGGTGTCCAGATTGTGGGACCCCCAGCCGCCCAGTTTGGCGTGAAGGTAGGCCAGCGGGTTGCCGCCAATCATCAGCTCAGGCAGGGGCGCGGGCTGAATCAAGTGAAACCAGTGGTAGTAGGCCTTGGCAAACTCAAAGTCTGTGGCGGCGTACATGTCCAGCGTGGGGGCAATGTCAATCACGCACAGCTGCAGTACCCGTTGCGGGTGGTCAAGCGCCAAGCGGTGCGCCACGCGGGCGCCCCGGTCGTGGCCCGCGACGTAAAAACTGGCTACCCCCAGCGTGTCCATGAGTTCCACCATGTCCAGCGCCATGGCGCGTTTGCTGTAGTTGCTGTGGTCTGCGCGGCCGGGGGCTTTCTCTGAGTCGCCATAGCCGCGCAAATCGGGCATGACGAGGTAGTAGTGCTGGTGCAGCTGCTGGGCCACCCGGTGCCACATGGCGTGGGTTTGCGGAAACCCGTGCAACAGCAGCAGCACGGGTCGGCCATTCGGTGAGCCGGGCGAGACGCGGGCATGAAGGCGCGCGCCCGTGGTTTCAAAATAACGGATGGTGAATTGGTCAAACCATGGCACGGCGCGTCCCTTTCAGTGGCGTTGGCAAAGCCCAAATTGTGCGCCGTTGGGCGCGGGGGCGCAGGGGCGTGCGCCTCATGGACAATCCCGGTGCGCGGCTTGTGCCGCTTTTGTCACGTTCTTCGGAGATCTATCGCTCATGTCGTTTGACTTATTCAACACCAGTCTGTTGCTCGCGGCCGCTTTTATTGCCGGCGCCTTGAATGCGGTGGCAGGTGGCGGCAGCTTTCTGACGCTTCCTGCGCTGGTGTTCACCGGCATGCCACCGGTCATTGCCAACGCCACCGGCACCGTCGCGCTGTTGCCGGGTTATGTGTCGGGCGCGTGGGGGTTTCGTGAAGACATGGAGGCACCGCCCGGCTTGTCGATGCGCACCCTCATCGTCTTGAGTTTGGTGGGCGGGGCGATAGGTGCTGCCCTGCTGCTGGTGACTGACGATAAAACGTTCAGCCAAATCGTGCCTTGGTTGCTGCTGCTGGCCACCATTCTGTTTGCTGTTGGGCCCCGGTTGCTGCGCAAGCTCCAGGGGGGCCAAGCGCGGCCTGCCTCACCGGTTAAATCCGCTGCTGGCGTGCTGGCGGTGTCCATTTATGGCGGCTACTTCAACGGTGGCTTGGGCATCTTGCTGCTGGCGTTGTTTGGCTTGCTGGGCCAAACCAAACTCAATGCCATGAACGGCATGAAAAACGTGGTGTCGGCCTTGCTCACCGCCATTGCGGTTGCCATTTACGCGTGGGGCGGTCTGGTGGCCTGGCCGCAGGCCTTGGTGATGATGATCGCCGCCACTGCAGGCGGTTATTTGGGTGCCCGCGTGGCGCGCCGCATCCCAGCGCCCGCCTTGCGCGCCGGCATTGTGGTGACTGGCCTCACCATGACCGTGTTGTTCTTTTTGCGCGGTTGATCCCAAGCCGCTGTGATTCCACCATGAAAATACAAATTGTCTCTGACCTCCACCTCAGTTTGGCGCCGTGCTTTCTTCCCGACGCCGGGGCTGATCTGCTGATTCTGGCGGGAGATATTCACCGCCCCGTGGAGGCCATGGCGTGGGCCAAAAACCTCGCCACGCCCACCGTGTATGTGCCCGGTAACCATGAATACTACGGGTCCAACTTGGCAGCGACGGACCGGCTGCTGCGCGCGCTCAGCCAAGGCAGCAACGTGACCCTGCTCAATTGCGACGAGCATCACATCGACGGGGTGCGGGTACTGGGCGCCACCTTGTGGACGGACTTTCTTTTCAACGGAGAGGGTGCGGCCTGCCAACAGGCCATGCAGGCGGCCCAGCGCTTCAGTCGCGATTTCACCCGCATTGCAGCCGATGAACAGGGGCTTGGCCCCTTCACGCCAAGCCATTGCGCCGCCGTTTTCCAGCGTCACCTTGCTTGGCTGGAAGCGCGGCTGGCAGAGCCTTTTGATGGCGTGACCGTGGTGGTGACCCATTTCGCGCCGTCGGCCGGCAGTGTGGCGCCGCAATTTGCGGGCTCGCCGTTGAACGCTTGTTTCGTTTCCGATTTGGACGCGCTGGTGGAGAAGAGTGGTGCGGCACTGTGGGTGCATGGTCATACCCACGACAGTTTCGACTACCGCATTGGGGCGACCCGGGTGGTGGCCAATCCGCGGGGTTACGTCAAAGACGGCAAGACAGAAAATGCGGCGTTCAACCCGGGCCTGACGGTTGAGGTGGGCGGCTAAAACGGCGCTGAGGCGCCACGCCAGCACCCGTGACAGCACCGGTTACCCGCCAGATTCGCACCCCATTGCGGCCCATTCCGACCAGGTGCGTCCGTTCCAGCCGATAGTGTCACGACGGCGCGCTACTTGAACGAATACGGTAAAGACGCCCAGAATGCCCGTGCCGAGGGGGCCCGGCTGGAGGCGCAATGAGGCGGATTGCGCGAGCTTGCGCTAACTGAGCAGTTGCAGCAGGCGCTGTAATCCGTGTTGAACGGTGGCAGCCCGCACGGCAGCCCGGTCGCCGGGAAACAGGCTGCGTTCTGTGATTACTTGGCCGGGCACCGCCAGCCCAAACCACACCGTGCCCACGGGCTTGTCAGCACTGCCGCCGGTGGGTCCGGCCACGCCGGTGACGGCAATGGCCACTTGGGCGGCGGAGCGGGCCAACGCACCGACCACCATGGCGCGGGCCACCGCTTCGCTCACCGCGCCGTGGGTTTCAATCCACTGGGGGTCCACGCCCAACATCTCGGTTTTGGCGGCGTTGGAGTAGGTCACAAAGCCCCGGTCAAACCACGCGCTGGAGCCCGACAACTCGGTGCAACTGGCGGCAATCAAACCGCCAGTGCAGCTCTCTGCCGTGGCCAGCAGGCATTTATTTTTAATGAGTAAATCAGCCAGTAGCCCAAGTGCAGACTGTGCGAGCAGCTCTTGATTTAATAGCGTTTGACGCATCACCAACTCCGCCACAGCGCCACCACCAGCAGCACACAAGCGGCGGCCACCAGGTCGTCCAGCATGATGCCAAAGCCCGCTTTGCGCCACGCGCCCCGGTCGGTGTCGGGCGACACGTTGTGAAACAGCTGGTCGGCCCATCCCACCGGGCCGGGCTTGGCCGCGTCAAAGTAACGAAACAGGGCAAAAGCGATGGTTTGCCCAAGCAAGCCGGTGGGCGACACCAGCCACAACACCAGCCAAAACGCCACAATTTCGTCCCACACCACGCAGCCGGGGTCCATCACACGCAGGTGTTGGGCCGTTACCGTGCTGGCCCACCAGCCAATGGGCAGCGACAAGGCAATCAACACGCCCCACCCCACGTCGCTCATCAACGGCTGCAGCAGCACAAAAACCAGCCACGCCCACAGCGTGCCCGAGGTGCCGGGGGCAAACGGGCTCAGGCCCGAGCCAAAGCCCAGCGCAATCCAGTGGGCCGGGTGGGAGCGCAGGAAGCGGGCCGACGCACGCACCGGACCGGATTCGCGCGCGGTGTCCGAAGGGGATTCAATCTCTTGCATGGAGCCATTATCCAGCGCTTAGGCCAGCCAGCCGTTGGCCCGCAGGAATGAGGGGAAGGGTGTGGTAAATGCTATTGAAGTAATAGCTGCTCGCGCAGGTAGAGAATGGGCTAGAGGGTGATTTGGCTTGTTTTTCAGTGGCGCTGCATTATGGCAATGCGGAGCGTCTAAAAAGTGGCGGTGACCCAGGCAAATCCCTGGGTCACAAAACGATCTGGCCTGCCTACACTTTGGCTTTTTGTAGGAAGTTGTGATGACTCGACCTGACATCGCCAAACCCAAAATGCCGGAGTATGGGCAAAGCCCCGCCAAGCCCGGTCTGTATCTGGGCCTGTTCCACGGCAGAGATGACCCCAACCAAACGATGGATGGTTGGGGATTCCATGGCCCCGCCATCGGTCCCCTTGAGTGGTGCCACACCACCTATGCCCATGAGATCAAACTCGCATTTGAATGTAAGGGCGATGAACAAACGTATTTTGCAGACGACTGCGTTCGAACAGTGATCGGCTTTTTGGACGATATGGTGGTCTTTGATGGCAAGTACTACGGCGACTGGACGGTGTACTACGTGAATCCCGAAGACTGCCTTCCACCCGCCGATACCTTTCGGCCCAATCAACGATCACGTCGCAAGATCGCGCACGAGACCAGACCAAAGTAGTTGGACTTGCGCTGCCTGGCATACTGCTTTTCATGGAGAAAATCGGTATGACGCAAGAGAAGAAACCACGCAATGAATGGACCCGCGAACAGGTGCTGGCCGGGTTGCATGTTTACTTGCAATTGAACTATGGCCAGCTGCACGCGCGTACCCCCAAGATCAAAGAACTGGCGGGTTGGATCGGGCGCACGGCCAACTCAGTGGCGCTCAAACTCTGCAACTTGGCAAGCCTTGACCCCGCCGTGCTGGCAAGCGGGCGCAAGGGAATGGACGGGGCCTCGAAAGTTGACAAAGCAGTTTGGGCAGAGCTTTTGGGCAACTGGGACGCTACCGTGGTGGAAGCGGCACTGATTTACGACCGGCTGGCAGCGAGTCATGGGCTGGACTTGGCAGAGCAATGGGCTGAGGAATTAGCGCTTGAATTGCCGCCTGTCGAGATGGGGCGCACGCGCAGCGCCACGGTGCAAGTTAGGGTCAATCAGATGCGTTTTCGAAAATCCGTCTTGGTGGGCTACAACACCACCTGCTGCATCAGTGGCCTGCAAAACGAGCAGCTGCTGATCGCCAGCCACATCGTGCCGTGGAGCGCAGACCCAAACAACCGCTTGAACCCGCAGAACGGGCTTTGTCTGTCGGCCTTGCATGACCGCGCGTATGACCAAGGCCTCATCACGGTGTTGCCCGACTACACCGTGCGCGTTAGCGCAAAACTCAAAGCCAAGAGTGCCGACGCGTTTCTTCAAGAGTGCCTGTTGCGATTCGATAGAGCACCCCTTCGCCTGCCCACGCGTTTTGCACCGGCACCGAATTTTTTGGCCTGGCATGCGAGCCACTTTGACTTCATTTGAGCGTTTATTTGCGATAACTTATACATCCGGCCCTGTGAAGTCTTTACTTTTTGCCTTTGCCCTTTGGGTGTTCATCTACTGAACTTCAAATTTCATAGGGCCGCCCGAGTTCGACAGTTAATGACGTAAGTCTATGATTTCATTGACCGTGAATTCAAAACGTGCCCCTACAAGAGGCTGAGTTGCTTGAATTGGCTGGGTTGTTTGACCTTCAATGCGGTGAGC
>JBAQDW010000204.1:0-2513 GCA_049286445.1 Rhodoferax sp.
GTAGCGCCGTCGTCATCTTTGCATCAATGAACACGGCCGACCATTCCGAGAAGCTCAGGTTGGTGGTGATCACCACGCTGGTGTGCTCGTACAGCTTGGAGAGCAGGTGAAACAACAAGGCACCACCGGCCTGGCTGAAGGGCAGATACCCCAGCTCGTCCAGGATGACCAGATCCATGCGCATCAGCGCCTGCGCAATGCGCCCAGCCTTGCCCTCACGTTTTTCCTTCTCCAACTCATTGACCAAATCAACCGTGGAATAGAAGCGAACCCGTTTGCCCTTTGCAGCAATGCCAGCCACCCCAATGGCCGTGGCCAAATGCGTCTTGCCGGTGCCCGGCCCACCAATGAGCACCACGTTTTGCGCCGTGTCGGTGAAGTCCAATGTGCTCAATTGATTGACCAACTTCTTGTCCACCTTGGTACCCTCAAAGTCATAGCCCGCCAGGTCTCGGTGCAGTGGGAACTTGGCCGCTTTCATTTGGTGGCGCACTGAAGCAAACGCGCGTTGTTCGTGTTCGGCTTGCAGCAAATGCTCGATCAACCAACGCGAGGTTTGTATGCCCACATCGTTTGGTTTGCCCTCGTGCGTTGTCAATTCATCCCAGGCCCCAGCCATGCCATGCAGGCGCAGCTCTTTGAGTTCGGTGCTGATGTCACGATGCATGGCTGAGCTCCTCCATGGTGTCACCGCGCAGGCTGTCATAGCGCCCTGTGTTGGCCACTGGAGCCTCTTTGAGTTGCAGAGTGCTTTCAACGCTCTGAGGCAGCTCGCTGGCGTTCAGGCGCGCCAAGACGTTGAGGACATGTTCGGTGCTCAGTGCCCCCGATTCAATGACCAGTTCCACGGCCACCAGAACCGCCTCCAGGCCATGGCTTGGCACGCAGTTGAGCACCTGCGCCATGGTCTTGTCGCCGCCCTCAACGCGCATCAAGCCTTGGCGCAAGCGTAAGAGTGGCGTTGGCATGTCGGCAAAGGGGGCACCGTTTCTCAAAGCACCGGGTTTGCGCTGTATCAGGGCAATGTAGTGCTGCCAGTCGTAGCAGATGTTGCCGCGGTTTGTCAGTCGCGCGTGGCGCGCGACGATCAGTTCATCGGTCGCAATTTCAACGCGGTTGGGATACAGCCGGGTGCAGACGCGCAGGCCTGCCAATTCGCATGGCACCGAATAGCGGTTACGCGCCACCGCCACCAGACAGGTGCTCGATACCTTGGCTGAACGCTCGATGTAGCCGTCAAACACTGTGGGCATGGGCATCAACTCAGTGCGCTCTTGCTCCAGCATTTCAGCCACACTGAACTGCTGGTATTCGGGGTGACGGATCTCGCTCCACAGGGTGCGACAGCGCTCGCCCAACCAGCCGTTGAGCTCTTCGAAGCTGCTCCATTTGCGGGTCTGCGCGTCGATCCAGATGCGCCTTCTGCTGTCCTGCACGTTCTTCTCGACCACACCTTTCTCCCAGCCGCTGGCGACGTTGCAGAAATCAGCGTCAAACAGGTAGTGCGCGCACATGACAGCAAAGCGGGCGTTGACGGTTCTGCCCTTGCCTTTTTTGACCTTGTCCACGGCGGTTCGCATGTTGTCGTAGATGCCTCGCCTAGCGACTCCGCCCAGCGCACTAAAGGAGCGCGTATGGGCATCAAACAACATCTCATGACCCTGGCTGGGGTAGGCCACCAGCCAGAAGGTGCGACTGGCGCACAGCTTCATGTGCGAGACCTGCATGCGGTGGTAGATTCCACCGACCACCATACCTTCTTCGCTCCAGTCAAACTGGAAGGCTTCGCCCAGATCGAACTTCAGTGGCACGAAGGCCTTGATGTCTTTGCCAGCGCGGCTGCGCCAGGCACGGATGAAATCGGTGACTCGGGTGTAGCCACCGGGATAACCGCTGGCTTTGATTTGCGCAAACAATGCGCGTGCTGTACGCCTGTCCTTTTTGGCTCGCAGAGCGTCGGCTTTGAGGGCAAGCTCGAGCTCGTCTGTAAAGGCGCTCAGTTTGCCAAAGCCCTGAGCCCGAACGTACTTGGGTACCTTGACTTCCTCGGGGGTTTGGAGCCATTTCTGCAGGGTGTTGCGCGACAGCCCTGTGCGTTTTGCTATTGCCCGTACCGACATCTTGTCGCGTACATGCATGCGCCGTATCTTGCCTAACATTTCCATGGTGATCACCTTATTTGCTCCTGCCCAAAAAGTAGGCAGAGCGAGTAAAACACCTGGCTCAGTTTTGAAGCGGCACAACCTCTAAAAGTGGGGGGTGCGGACAATAACTTGGACTACTTGGAGGTAGTTCATGTTTTCATACGAAGATCGCATTCGAGCCGTCAAGCTCTACATCAAGCTCGGAAAGCGTCTTGGAGCGACTATTCGCCAGTTGGGCTACCCAACCAAGAACTCGCTGATTAGCTGGTACCGGGAGTACGAGCAAGGCCGCGACTTGCAAGTGGGCTATACACGATCAATGTCCAAATACTCCGACGAACAGCGGCAGGTTGCGGTTCAGCACTACCT
>JBAQDW010000205.1:0-15454 GCA_049286445.1 Rhodoferax sp.
GGTGTGCACCATGAGCCGGATCTATGGCGCGGCTCGTTGGTGGTGATCACGCGGGAATGGGCGTGACGATACGCAAAACGGGGCGCGTCGTCGATGGTACTTGTTGCAAACGGGCAGCATGACTAAAATGCGGCCTTCAGCAAGGGCTGGCAACATGATGGACAACCACGGATGAATCTTGGTGTGATTTATGTCAAAACCAATCAGGGACGAGCAGTCGTTACTGAACGAAGCGGTGAATTGAGCGCGTTGCAGCGTCGCGTTCTGATCGTGGTGGACGGCCACCGAACCGTGAACGATCTGGGTGCTTTGGTGCGGGTGGATGAATTGGACAGCGCACTGCAGTGCTTGCTGGACCACGATCTGATTGCCCCAACGGGCGTGGTGGCTCCTCTGAAGTCACCCGTTGCCCCTGGTTTTTCCGCTGCCGCCGTGGACGAGCCGCCCCGTGCCGCCACCAGCGCACCTGCTTTTGCCGTGGTACGGCAACAGGCCTCTGACTTTGTTCGACAGCGTCTGGGCCAAGGCGGAGAACCCATGTGCGATGCCATTGACCGCTGCACCAACCCGGCGGAGTTACGCAAGGTATTGCGGGGTATCGAAATTTTTGTCGGCCAGCGCCTCAGTGCCGAAACCACCCACGCCTTTGCCCGCCATTTTGGTGCCTTGCTGCTGTAGCGGGGGCACTTTCAGTAGGGTGTGTGATCGGGCTGGTCCGATGGCCAGTCTGAAAACGGAAAAGGCACGGTCTCGGTGTCAAAGCTCACAAAACGGGCAATCTGGTTTTGGTACCTGCCCAAACGCCGCCCCAAGCCAATCATTTGCAGGTGGGGGGGGTTGTAGATCAAAGTCCAGGCGAACTGAAAAATGGCAAGCGCCAACAACACCGTGCTGGCCAATTGGTAGGTGAGAGCCATCACCCCGGTTTTCAGGCCTCTCACCCAGATGGACCGGTTGGCTTGAGGTTCGGAAAACGGATCATTCATGGGGAGTTCTTTCAACGGGGAGTGGACTTGGCGTCAGTCAGTGAAAACGCCCGAGGTAATTTCATACGACCGTTTGCGCTGCGAGTGATCGTAAATGGCGGAGGTGATCATGAGCTCGTCTGCCCCGGTGCGCTCGATGAAGGCGTTCACGCTGTCGCGCACCTTGCCCGGCGCGCCAATGGCGGAGCAGGCCAGCACGCTGTCGAGCAAGGCCCGCTCAGCAGGCCCCACCAAATTGGGGTAGTTTTCGACCGGGGGCGGCAGTGCGGCAGGGCGGCCGCTGCGCAGGTTCACAAACGCCTGTTGCATGGAGGTCGCGCGAAAGGCCGCTTCCTCGTCGCTGTCGGCGGCAAACACATTGAAGCCGAGCATGACATGGGGTTTGGCGAGCCGGGCTGATGGCTTGAAGTTGGCGCGGTACAGCGCCATGGCTTGCATCATTTGTTGGGGTGCAAAGTGGGAGGCAAAGGCGTAAGGCAAGCCCAAAGCGGCCGCCAGCTGGGCGCCAAACAGGCTGGAGCCCAAAATCCAAATTGGCACGTTCAACCCAAAGCCCGGCACAGCGCGCACGGGATTCTTCGAGTGAGGGGAGAAGTAATCCATCAACTCCACCACGTCGTGGGGAAACTCATCGGCATCAGACGCCAAATTGCGGCGCAGGGCACGGGCCGTGACTTGGTCTGAGCCCGGCGCGCGGCCCAAACCCAAGTCGATGCGGCCCGGGTAGAGCGACTCAAGCGTGCCAAACTGTTCGGCAATCACCAGCGGGGAATGGTTGGGCAACATGATGCCGCCCGCGCCTACCCGAATGCGGCTGGTACCGCCCGCCACGTGGGCCATCAAGATTGAGGTGGCGGCGCTGGCAATGCCGGGCATGCCATGGTGCTCGGCCAGCCAATAGCGCTGGTAACCCCAGCGCTCGGCGTGTTGCGCCAAATCAAGGGTGTTGCGAAACGAGTGGGCAGCGTCGCTACCTTGCACGATGGGGGAGAGGTCGAGTACTGAAAAAGGAATCATGGGGTTTATGTTGGGTTGAAAGTGGAAACATCAAGCGGCCCGCGCACCAGCAGGGGGTGGGACCGTTTGCATTGACAATGAACCATTGAACACCATCCCCTCCATTTTCGTGGCGCAAGCGCAGCAACGACCCCAGAGCCACCCCTGCCATGTGGCTGTGGTTCAGTGGTTCGACCAAGACTGGCGTGTGGCCCGGTTTCGCCGCTGCAACCCAAGCTACCCGGCAGGCCCCCCCTTTGTTGATGGGGGCGTGGCGGGGTTAGACCCCGCGGTGCGGTTTGACACGCACAGCGCCGGTATTCCAAGCAAGGGGTTGGTGCGCCAGTGCGGGCTTCACCTGCTGCGCGTCCTGTACGAGCGCTCCAACCCCAGGCCCTATGCGTTGGCGCAAACCCTGCGTTTTGAACGGGGCACTGCGCTGCGCCAACGCGGGTATGGCATGGCATGGCATGGCATGGCATGGGGCGTGCGGCAGGCGTCGTGCTGTGAACGTTCGCCGTGCAGGGGTCTGGTCACTCATTTGGCTGAAGAAGTAAAAAGCCGTCTTTCAAAGGAAAACAAACAATGACCCTTTCCAGTCTGTCGCCCCGTGATTTGCGGGTCTCCATCGCCCCTGAGTCATTGGGTTTTATCGATACCACCGAACTGTTGCACCTGCCTTTGCCCTGGATTGGGCAGGCGCGGGCGCAAACGGCGGCCCGTTTTGGTCTGACCATGGCGCAGCCCGACTACAACCTGTTTGTGCTGGGTGAGGTGGGCAGTGGCCGCTCCTCGTTGATGCAGTCCTTGATGAAGGAGGTGGCCGCCACCCAAGCCATTGCGCCGGATCTGTGCTACTTGCATAACTTTGATGCCCCTGAGAAACCCCGTGCCCTTCGCATGCCCGCCGGGCAAGGGCGCTTGCTGCGTGAGCACATGCTTCAGCTGAGCAAAAACCTGCAAAAAGAAATCCCCCTGAGGTTGGAGGCGGCCGACTTCAAGGCCGAGAGTGCCGCCATTGAAAAGCGTTGGAAAGACCAGGACACGCTCGCCTACGATGCCTTGAGTGCCTTCGCAGAGCAGCGCCATTTCGCGCTGTACCGCGAGGAAGGCCACCTGGTGTTCACTTTGCTGGGTGTCACCGGTCAGGCGCTAACAGAAAGTGAAGCCCGCGCATTGCCCAAAGAGCAGCGCGCCGAAATCGACGCCGCAGAAGACGCGCTGCGTGAGGAAATTAGCCGCTACTTGGAACAAATGCGCCCGCTGGAGAAAGCCATGGGCGAGGCCGTGTTGGCCCTGCGCCGCAAGCTGGTCAAGCCGGTGCTGGACCACGAGATGCAGGGTATCCGGGAAGGGGTGAAGCGCCAGATCAAAGATGCTGTCAAGCTGGGCAGCTACTTTGACCAGGTCACCCAGGATGTGTTGGACAACCTGGATGCCTTTTTGCCCAGCGACACGGACGAGCTGGCTCGCTTGGCGTCGCTGCTGCCCGTGTTGGCTCGCTACCGCGTTAATCTGGCGGTGGACAACGCCGCGTTAACTGGCGCGCCGGTCGTCATTGAAGAGAACCCCACTTTTCACTCGCTATTTGGCAGCATCGAGTACCGCGCTCAAGAAGACGCGTTGCAGACTGATTTTTCACGCGTGCGTGCCGGCAGTTTGTTCAAAGCGCATGGGGGTTTTATCTTGCTGCATTTGCGCGACGTGGTGAGCGACGCGCTGGTGTGGGAGAAATTGCGCCGCTTTGTGCGTTCTGGGCGCTTGCAAATTGAAGAGCCGAGTGCCATGTTCACACCCATCGCTGCGGTGTCGCTGGCCCCTGAAGCGGTCGATGTGGATGTAAAAATTGTCCTGATTGGCTCCAGCGAGCAGTACTACGACGTCCAGGAGGCGGACCCTGATTTTTCGCGTCGTTTCCGTGTGAAAGTGGATTTTGCAGAAAGTTTTCGCAATGATGCGGCAAGCGACCACGCCTGCGCCGTGTACGTGGCTCATTTGTGCCAGCGGTTAGGTTTGACCCATTTTTCTGCCCCTGCCGTGGTGCGATTGCTGGAAGAGGCGCACCGCGCCGTGGATGACCAGACCCGCATGAGCGCCATTTTTTCCCAAATGGAGGCGGCAGTGATGGAGAGCGCCGCGCAATGCAGAGACCGTGGCGGCAAGCGCGTGGAGTCAGACGACGTGGTGGCTGCTTTGTTGGCGCGCAGGCACCGGCACGACTACCCCGACCAGCGGCTGCAAGAAACCATCACCGATGGGGACCGGTTAATCACCCTGCACGGCGACAAGGTGGGGCAAATCAACGCGCTGACCCAGATTGACCAAGGGGATTACCGGTTTGGTTTTCCCGTGCGGCTCACGGCACGCACCTATGCGGGCAATGAAGGCTTGCTCAACATGGAGCGCGAGGTGGAAATGTCGGGGCCCATTCACGACAAAGGCGTGCTTATTTTGCACAGCTATTTGGCGGCCCTGTTCGCCCACATGGCCCCGCTGGCCCTGAATGCGTCGATTGTGTTTGAGCAGGAGTACCACGGTGTGGAGGGCGACTCCGCCTCATGTGCGGAGTTGTATGCGTTGTTGTCGTCCCTGTCGGGTTTACCACTTCGCCAAGGCATTGCAGTCACGGGGGCGTTGAATCAGCACGGTGAAGTGTTGCCGGTGGGCGGTATCAACGAGAAGATTGAAGGGTACTTTCGCATTTGCGAAACGGCCGGGCTCGATGGCCGACAAGGGGTACTGATTCCGCACCGCAACCGCCGCCATTTGATGCTGGAACCCCCCGTGGTGAAGGCCGTCGCCGACGGGCTGTTTCACATTTACACGGTCGAGCATGTGAGTGAGGGCATGGCCTTGCTCACCGGCTTGCCCAGTGGCATGCCGGGCCACGGCCTGCGTGGCTACGACGCTGACACCGTGCTGGGCAGCGCCCAAAAAGCGTTGCATGCCTACCGCCGGGCCTGCCAGTTGGCGGACGAGCCCAAAATGCAGCGCCGTCGCCAGCATTGAGCCAGCATTCAACGTGCAGCAGTTAGGCGACAGGCTGGCAGGCTGTGGGCCATGGGAGCCCAAGGGGGTGAGAGTGGGGGTTTCATTGCAAGAATTGCTATATTTTCGGTAGCTGGTCGTTCAGGTGCAGCAAGGGCTAGCGGCATAAAAGTCATTCAAAAGCCTTGCGGGTTTAGATTGCAGAAGTTTCAAAGCCTTGTTCATTCCCCCCCCTCTCCCCCAACCCCTCTCCACCCCCGCCGGGGGGATCAGGGGAGCTCAACAGCCCTATTTGGCCAACGCTTTGTGCGGGGTGGCGTTCACGTGCAACGGCCAACATTCAAACTCGCCGGGAACCGCGTGAGTGTGGGACGACACTGATGCTGCCTGCGCTCACTTTGAAGGTTGGCGGTTCACGGTGAACTCTTCCACTTCCAACATGCGGCCACATAGGGCTGTTGGCCCCCCTTTCCCGCCCGGCGGGGCGGGAGAGGGGTTGGGGGTGAGAGTGGGGGTTGCAGCGCAAGAATTGCTACATCGTTGATAGCTGCCCACGCAGGTAAATCAAGGGCTACAGGCCGAAAATACCCCTCATCCCGAACGCATGGGGCAGTTTGAACCCACGCTTGACGATTAACGCTTGAGCAAGTGCCATTCGGGCGAACTGCGGTTTAACTTTGAGTTGAGGGAAAATTAGCAGATGAGCAAAATTTTGATCGCTGGTGGCGGGATTGGTGGGCTGGCAGCCGCGCTGGCGTGTGCCCGAGCGGGCACCGAGGTGTCGCTGTTTGAGCGCGCTCCAGTGTTTGCCGAGGTGGGCGCAGGCGTTCAACTCAGCCCGAACGTGGTGCGGGTGCTGCACAGCTGGGGTTTGAAGCAGGCGTTGGATGCCGTGGTGTCGGTGCCGGCGCAGCTTCAGATTCGCAGTGCGGTCACCGGCGGTGAGTTGGGCGTATTGCGGCTGGGCGACACCATTGAAGCGCGTTATGGCGCGCCTTACCTGACCGTACAGCGTTCCGATTTGCATGCCGTGTTGCTGGGTGAATTGATGCGTCGAGACCAAGCGCAGCTGTCGCTGAACAGTGCATTGGCAGGTTTTAGCCAAAGCGATGAGGGCGTGACGCTGCGTTTGCACAACGGGAGTACGGTGCAAGGTGATGCCTTGGTTGGGGCCGACGGCGGTTTTAGCCTGGTGCGCCAGCGCTTGCTCAACGACGGCGTGCCGACTCCCACCGGCCAACTGGCCTACCGCGCACTGGTGGCCCAGGACAGCTTGCCGTCCCATTTGCGTTCGCAGCACGTCACTGCTTGGCTCGGACCGCAACTGCATGTGGTGCAGTACCCGGTTCGACGCGGGGAGTATTTGAACGTGGTGGCCATCGTGCATGGCACTTTGAAAGGTGACTTGGCGGATTGGGATCACAGCGCCAATGCCCCCCAACTACAGCGCTTGCTGGCGGGCACGGCCCCTGCGCTGCAAGCGCTGGTGGCCGCTGTTCCGTTTTGGCGCTTGTGGGGCTTGAGCATTCGACCTCCTATGGCCGGTGCCCAGGAGCAGGCCAAAGGTCGAGTTGCCTTGCTAGGCGACGCCGCCCACCCGATGCTGCCCTACCTGGCGCAGGGCGCGGGCATGGCAATTGAAGACGCGTGGGTTTTGTCGCAGGTGCTGCATGACTCGGGGCCGGCCACGGCTGAGGCAATGCCAGCCCGTTTGGCCCGGTACGCCCACCAGCGCTGGCAACGCAACGCCCGTGTGCAAACGCGCGCCATTCGCAACGGCAAAATCTTTCACGCCATCGGCCCTGTCCGCTGGGCCCGCAATGCGGCCATGAAAATGCTGGGGGAGCGGCTGCTGGATGTGCCGTGGCTTTACCGAGGCCTCTAGGAGGGCTGGTGTGACAGAGTGAATGGCCTTGCCAATTGCTATTAAAAAAGTAGCTGCTTGCCCAGTCCCCAATTGGGCTAGAGGCCTATTTCATCATTATTTATTCACGCTCAAGCCAATCGGGTGATCAAAGGCGGCAGCTCGCTTGGGCAGGTGTCGGTGATGTTGATCAGGCCGGGCAGCGTTTGCCGGGCGCGGTCGGCAGCGCCGGCGTCTGCAGCGTGAACGATGGCCAACACGTCACCCGCCTTCACGGCTTGGCCCACTTGCACGAACTCGGTGAAGCCCACGCGCGCGTCGATGGCGTCGCTGGCTTTGTGGCGTCCGCCGCCCAGGTCAACCACCAGCAAACCAATGTCCCGGGTTGCCATGCCGCCCACCCAGCCGGCGCGGGGGGCGTGGATGGCCTGTTGTACGGGGGCCGTGGGCAAATAGGTGCGGCATTTCTCAACAAAGTCAGCGGGGCCACCCAGTGCGCTCACCATGCGTGAAAACTGCGCGAGCGCGGCACCGCTGTCTAAGGCCGTATTCACCATTTCAAGGGCTTGCTCGGGGCGGGTGGCCAGCCCGCCAATCAGCAGCAGCTCGGCGCACAAGGCCTGGGTGAGCGTGAGCAGGCGAGGTTCGCGGCGTTTGCCCGTCAAAAAGTCCACCGCCTCTTGCACCTCCAGCGCATTGCCGCAGGTGTCGCCCAGCATTTGGTTCATGTCGGTGATCAAGGCGCGGGTGGGCAGGTTGGCCCCCTTTGCCACGGTGACCAAAGACTGGGCCAGGTCGTGCGCAAATTCGGGGGTGGCGGCAAACGCCCCGTTGCCGACTTTCACGTCCATCAGCAGCCCTTGCAAACCAGCGGCGAGCTTTTTGGACAGGATGCTGGCGGTGATCAGCGCGACCGACTCTACGGTGGCGGTGACGTCCCGAATGGCGTACAAGCGGCGGTCGGCGGGGGCCAGTTCCGAGGTCTGGCCAATGATGGCGCAGCCTGCGGTTTGCAGGGTGCGGCGCAGGCGCTCGGGGTCGGGCGTGCTGATGTAGCCGGGAATGGCGTCGAGTTTGTCCAACGTGCCCCCGGTGTGACCCAAGCCACGGCCCGAAATCATGGGCACAAAGCCGCCACAGGCGGCCACGATGGGTGCCAGCATCAGGCTGACTTTGTCCCCCACGCCGCCGGTGGAGTGTTTGTCCAAAATGGGCCCATTCAAATTGGCGTTGCGCCAGTCCATCACCTGACCCGATTGGGTCATGGCTTGGGTGAGTGCGACCGTCTCGGTGCTGTTCATGCCTTTGAGCAGCATGGCCATGGCCATGGCGGCGGATTGGCCTTCACTCCAGGAGCCATCCAAGAGGCCGCGCACAAAGGCGTCAATCTCGGCACGGGTCAGGGCGTGGCCGTCTCGTTTGCGGCGAATGATTTCTTGAGCCAGCATGGGATTCCTCAGTAGCTGCCCGCAGGCGCTTGGGCGGGTGGGGTCTGCCCACCCAAAATGGCTTCAATGTCCGACAAGATGCTGCTGGCACCCAAGCGAAAGCGTCGGGGTGTCAATGCGGGTGGCCCCAAAATTTCAGCCGTCAAGGCCATGTACAGGGCCGCGTCAGCCACCGTTCGAATGCCGCCCGAGGGCTTGAACCCGACCCGCCGGGTCGCCTGCGCATCGGCGGCTATCGTCTCTAACAGGGTGCGTGCGGCTTCGGGCGTGGCACTCACAGGTGTTTTGCCGGTGCTGGTTTTAAGAAAATCAGCGCCTGCGTCCAAGGCCAGGCGACTGGCGTGGGCGATCAGTGCGGCGTCTTTCAATTCACCTGTTTCCAAAATGACTTTAAGCAGCAACCCGGGGCAAGCGGCCCGAACCGCGGCCAACAACTGGCCCACTGCCGCATCGTTGCCTGCCACTAGTTGGG
This sequence comes from Rhodoferax sp., assembly GCA_049286445.1. Lineage (GTDB taxonomy): Bacteria > Pseudomonadota > Gammaproteobacteria > Burkholderiales > Burkholderiaceae_C > Rhodoferax. Next base: position 8,755 of record JBAQDW010000205.1, read on the forward strand.
CGTAAGGCAGCACCACGTCAACTTCCTGCGCGCCACTTTGCACAATGTCAGCGGTGTCTCTGACGGCATGTGGCAGGTCGGCACCGCCGTGCGGAAAGTTCGCCACCGCCGCCACGGCAATGTGCGCCGGAAGCTGTCGCCGGGCAAAGGCGGCGAAGCGGGGCCAAACACACACGGCCGCCACCGGGCCAAAAGGGCTTTGGGCCCGCTGGCACAACTGAGCAATGTCGGCCTCGGTGTCGTGGTCATTGAGGCTGGTGAGGTCCAGGCAAGACAGGGCCAAAGCGGCGCTGGCGTGCAGGTCGCGCGTCATGTCGTGGGGTGATGCAGGGGAGGGGTTGGTCATGGTAGAGGTTGGGGTCAGGGTCAGTCTTTGGCAGGGGAGAGGTCAATGCGGGCAATGAGCGCGGCCAGAAATGCGCTGGCGGTGGCACTGGCACTGCCGGCTTGCGCCAAGGTGTGGGCGTGGCTGAGTTGTTCTTGCGACAACCCCGCCCCCATGTTGGTGATGAGGGACAGCGCCAGCACCCGCAGGCCTGCATGGCGCGCGAGAATCGTTTCCGGCACCGTGCTCATGCCCACCGCGTCACCGCCGATTTGCCTGAAATAACGAATCTCGGCCGGCGTTTCAAATTGCGGCCCGAAAGCCCAGACATAAACCCCTTCTTGCAGCGCGGTACCTTGGTCTTTGGCCACGCGGTGGGCCAGTTGACGCAGGGCGGGGTCGTAAGCGTCCAGCATGCCGACAAAACGCTCACTGCCGTTCTCGCCGACCAGCGGTGAGCGTTGGGGCAGGTTGATGTGGTCGCTGATCACCATCAGGCTTTGCGGCGGCAGGTCATGGCGCAAGCTGCCGGCGGCATTGGTTTGCACCAACACCTCGCAACCCAGCGCCTGCAGGACCCGCAAAGGCGTTTTCATGCCATCCACCTCGCCCGTCTCGTAGCCGTGTTTGCGACCACTCATCACGGCAACGTCGTGCGCCCCCAATTGGCCCAGCCACAACACACCGCTGTGGCCAGCCACACTGGCCTTGGGAAAGCCGGCGAGTTCTGAATAGGGAATTTGAACCGGGTTATGCAGGTGCTGGGTCAGCCCGCCCCAGCCGGAGCCCAGCACCACGGCAACACGTGCCCGCTTGGTGGGTGCGAGGCGCGCCAGCGCGTCCAAGGCAAGTGCTGTGTTCATGGTGTGCTCAGGTGGTCAGGGCCAAAACTGGCGGGTAGCAATTGCGCCAGCGTGTAGCCAGGGCCCGGGTCGGTTTCATTGGCGGTGAAGATCGGTGTGTCGTCGGCGCAGAATTCGCGTAATTTTTGACGGCAGCCCCCGCAGGGCGTGATCCACGCCGCGCCTGTGCCCACCACCTGTACGGCACGCGCTTGGGTGCTGCCTGCCAGCACCATGGCGCTCAAGGCGCTGGCTTCGGCGCACAGCCCTTCGGGGTAGGCTGCGTTCTCGACGTTGCAGCCGCTGTGAATTCGCCCCTGGTCGTCAAGCACTGCCGCACCGACCAAAAACTTGGAATAGGGCGCATAAGCCACTTTTTGGGCGGCGCGAGCGGCATTCAGCAGCGCGTCGCGTTGGCCAATTGATAGAGAGAGTTGGGTCATTTCACGATCATAGCGAGGGCCAGCGCAGTTTCAACGCCTGTCTTTCAGGTCTGGTTCGCGCAGCCCACACCGCTTTGGCACCCCGCCTGAGCGCTAGCTGCCTGTGCTGCCCAGCCGAGACAAGGGGCGCTCCACCCAGCGTACAAACAGACTGGCCAGCGCCATGCTGATCAGCCAGCAGGTGAGCAACACCCACCCGGCCCAGGCGGCGGAGGCCGAGTTCAGCCGCGAAAACCAGGCGTTGCCCAGCATCAAAACGGAAAAATGCACCAAAAACAAGGCGTAAGAACTGTTGCTCAGAGCGCGCAAACCTCGGGCCCAAGGTGGGGGCATCGTCGGGGCGAATGGGCGCCCCTGCAGGCTGTGCCATTGCACCCAACCCAGCAGCGATGCCGTCACCAGCGCCAGCACCAGGCGGCCTCGAAAATCGACGGCGAGTGCCGCCACACACAGGGCCGCAAACAGCAAAAGCCACACGCCCGCGCGGCTGGACCGGGCCGCCCAATACGCAATGGCGCCCAAGCCATACGCCCCGAAAAAGTAGATTGCCCACGGGTCCCACAGCGGGTGGCGGTTGAAGTAGAACAAAGACACCAGCATCAGCCCCACCACAGCAGCTTTGGCCCAAGCGCGGCCCAGCCACAGCATGAGGGCCAAGAGCACGTAGAGTTGAAAGTCAATGGCAACGTACCAAACACCAACGGAAATCGAGTCCACCTCCAAAATGCCGTTCAGCAGCGTGATGTGGGCCAAAAACTCGCGCCAAGTCGGGGTGTTTGGGATGAAGTCCGCGGGCAACCAATGGCGGGCCAATGCGCTGCTGGCCATGGTGAACAGCAGCGCGACCGCAAACGCCGGCACCAGCCGCCAGTAGCGTTGCCATACCAAACGAAACAGGGGAAGGGTGCTGGGGGATCGATGATGAGGTGCCAAACTGCGAGCCGCCAGAAAACCACCCAACACCAGAAAGACCTGTACCGCCATGCGGGCATAGTCGTAGAACCAGTCTGACAAGCGCGGTGTGGCCCCGTCTAACGCATCAGCCAATGGACCGTAGGCCGCAAAGTGATGCAAAACGATCAGCTGCGAGGCCAGAATTTTCAGACCATCGATGTGAAATTCGCGGTGTTTCATGGGTGAAGTGGCACAGCGTGCCGCCTCACGTGCGAATTTTGTAGCCGGTGATAAACACCCAACGCACAAAGGCCAGGCAAATCAGCAAGAACGCGCCCGTCATGCCAATGCTCACGCCGATGTTCACATCGGCCACGCCGTAAAAGCTCCAGCGAAAACCGCTGATCAAATACACCACGGGGTTGAACAGACTGAGCTTTTGCCACAGCGGGGGCAGCATGTTGATGGAGTAAAACGCCCCCCCCAGAAAGGTCAATGGCGTGACGATCAGCATCGGAATGACCTGCAGCTTCTGAAAACTGTCGGCCCACAAACCAATGATGAACCCGAACAGGCTGAAGGTGACCGCCGTGAGCAGCAAGAAACCAATCATCCACACCGGGTGCGCAATCTCATAGGGGACGAACAGCCTGGCGGTGGCCAAAATCAACAACCCCAGCAGCACCGACTTGGTGGCCGCCGCGCCCACGTAGCCCAGCAGCACCTCGCCCCAAGACACGGGCGCGGAGAGCAATTCATAAATCGTGCCCGACCATTTGGGCATGTAGATCCCAAACGAGGCGTTGGAGATGCTCTCGGTTAACAGCGACAGCATGATCAGGCCCGGGATGATGTAGGCACCATAACTGACGCCATCAATGTCGCCCATGCGTGAGCCAATGGCGGTGCCAAAGACGATGAAGTAAAGCGAGGTGGAGAGCACGGGCGCTGCAATGCTTTGCATGATGGTGCGAAACGTGCGGGCCATCTCAAAGCGATAAATGGCGCTGATACCGTGAAAATTCATAACGAAGCCTTTTTCGATGCGTTCACGAGGTTGACGAAAATTTCTTCCAGTGAACTTTCGCTGGAACGCAGGTCTTTGAAGTCAATGCCGTGCTCACTCAGGCGACGCAGCAGGGTGGCGATGCCCGTTTCTTCTTGTTGGGTGTCAAAGGTGTACACCAGAGAGAGCGCGTCTTCAGACAAGGCAAGCGAGGGATCGTCTAATTCGGCGGGAAGGCGTGCCAGCGGCTGGCGCAAAGACAAGGTGAGTTGCTTTTTGCCCAGCTTGCGCATCAGCACGTCTTTGTCTTCCACCAAAATCAGCTCGCCCTTGCTGATGACACCAATGCGGTCGGCCATGTCTTCGGCCTCTTCAATATAGTGGGTGGTGAGGATGATGGTGGTGCCGTTGTCGCGCAAACGGCGCACCATGCGCCACATGTCGTGGCGCAACTCCACGTCCACACCGGCGCTGGGTTCGTCCAGAAACAAAATGCTCGGCTCATGCGACAGGGCCTTGGCAATCAGCACCCGGCGCTTCATGCCGCCCGACAGCGTCATGATCTTGTTGTCGCGCTTGTCCCAAAGTGACAAATCGCGCAAAATTTTCTCCAAATAAACCGGGTCATGGGCCTTGCCAAACAAGCCCCGGCTGAATTTGACCGTCGCCCAGACCGTCTCAAAAGAGTCTGTGTGCAGCTCCTGCGGTACCAAGCCAATGGTGGCCCGGGCGGCGCGGTAGTCGTTCAAGATGTCATGGCCATCGGCGACGATGCTGCCCTGACTGGCCTTGACGATGCCGCAAATAATGCTGATCAGCGTGGTTTTACCCGCGCCGTTGGGACCCAGCAGCGCAAAAATCTCGCCCCGCCGAATGTCCAGGTTGATTGATTTGAGCGCCTGAAAGCCGCCCTGGTAGGTTTTGCCGATGTCGCGAATGCGAACAATGGCGTCGCCTGAAGGCGCTGCCAAAGAGGCGTTTGCAGGGGTGCAGAGCATGGTGTTTTCCAAATGACCCCTCAGGGGCCAGCGCAGCTGCCAAAGGTGAGCTGCAAAAATGAGATCGCCCAGCATCCACTGGGCAAGAGCCGCGCATTATCCCAGAGCTTGCCTGTCCAGTGGGTGAGCGCCGGTTTTGTGGGCCGTGCTTGAAGTGACACGCCGTGTGTGTACCAAAGCGATGCCAACCGACGCTATTTTAAAAATAAACGCTATTATTTTAGGAGTGGCTTGCGCAGGCCCTGTATGGGCCACAGCCCTAAATGGCCTTGAAAAACTAAAGTTCAGTCCGCAGGCTCCAGATTTCCGGGAACAGCACCACGTCCAGCATCTTCCTCAAGTAGCTCACGCCTCCCGTGCCGCCGGTACCGCGTTTGAAGCCGATGATGCGCTCCACGGTGGTGACGTGGCGAAAGCGCCATAGTCGAAAGGCGTCTTCGAGGTCGGTGAGTTCTTCGCCCAGTTGGTACAGGTCCCAATGGGCTTTGGGGTTGCGGTAAACCTGCAACCAAGCTTGCTCGACTTCAGCGCTGGCTTGGTAGGGCTGGGTCCAATCCCGCTCGGTGTGGCTGGTCGGCACGGCAATGCCACGCCGGGCCAGCAGTCGCAGGGCTTCGTCATACAGCGATGGGGCTTTGAAGGCCGCTTCCACATGCAGCAGCAAATCAGGCCGATGGGAATGGGGTTTGAGCATGGCCGCGTTTTTGTTGCCCAGAGAGAACTCGATGCAGCGGTATTGGTAGCTTTGGAACCCGCTGGAGCTCGACAGAAAAGGCCGAATGGCGCTGTACTCGGGCGGTGTCATGGTCGCCAACACATCCCAAGCGTGTACCAACTGCTCCATGATTTTGCTGACCCGGGCGAGCATCTTGAAGGCGCTGCCCAGCTCGTCATTGCGCACACACGCAATGGCAGCGCTCATCTCGTGCAGCATGAGTTTCATCCACAGTTCACTGGTTTGGTGCTGAACGATGAACAGCATCTCGTTGTGATCGGGTGAGCGGGGCGCCTGCGCGTTCAAGATGTCATCGAGCTTGAGGTAGTCACCGTAGCTCATGGACTGGCTGAAGTCCAACTGGGCTTTCTCTTCATGCACGATGGATTCTGGCAAGCCTGCAGCAGCGGATGGGGCCGTGCCCTGTTGGTAAGGGCACATCTCAGGTCACCTCGTTGTGTTGATTGAACTCGGGCTGCTGCCATTCACCGGTTTCCATGACTTGCTTGAGATGCTCTACCGCGTTCCAAACGTCTTCAAACCCAATGTAGAGCGGGGTGAAGCCGAAGCGCAGGATGTCTTTGTGCTGGCCGCCATCACCGGCACGGTAGTCCCCAATGACGCCGCGTGCGATCAGGGCCTGGATGACGGCATACGCGCCGGTGTCCAGCGTGAGGCAGACTTGCGAGCCACGCAGGTCGTGTTCACGCGGGGTGGCCAAGCCCAAGCCGTGGTCGGCACAACGCTGTTCCACCAGCGCAATGAACAGGTCAGTGAGCGCCAATGATTTTTTCCGCAATGCCGTCATGCCACCGCAGGCTTCAGCGGCGGCAAACACATCCAGTCCGCATTCCAGCGCGGCCAGGCTCAGAATGGGTTGCGTGCCGCACAGGTAGCGACGAACGCCGGGCGCAGGGCGATAGTCTGGCGTGAATTCAAACGGGGTGGCGTGGCCCCACCAACCCGCCAGTGGCTGCCAGAATCGCTCAGCGTGCTTTGGATTGACCCAGACAAACGCCGGCGCGCCGGGGCCACCGTTAAGGTATTTGTAGCTGCATCCCACCGCAAAGTCGGCGCCTGCGTCGTGCAGGTGAACGGGCACCGCGCCCGCACTGTGCGCCAAGTCCCACACGGTCAAAATGCCTGCGCTGTGCGCCGCGGCAGTGAGTGCGCGCATGTCGTGCATGGCCCCGGTGCGGTAGTTCACATGGGTCAGCATGAGCACAGCCACGTCAGCCGTGAGTGCGGCCTCAATTTCGTCGGGCTCGACCAATTGCAGCTGGAAGCCATGTTGCTTGCACAGCGCTTCGGCCATGTAGAGGTCGGTCGGGAAGTTGCTGCGCTCGCTGACGATGCGTTGGCGTGCTGGCGCATCTTCGCGTGCCATGCTCAAAGCGGCGCTCAAGACCTTGAACAGGTTGATGGACGTGCTGTCGGTGACCACCAACTCACCGGAACCCACGCCCACCAAGGTGGC
>JBAQDW010000206.1:0-1815 GCA_049286445.1 Rhodoferax sp.
ATCTAAAAAAACGCTGGTTTTCAATTCTTCTTCAAGCTTACCTATATTCGAAGAGAAAGGAAGATATTTAACGTGGAATAAAATTTTGTATTTTAAATTTAAGAATCCTCCATGCGTTGTAAATGTATTTGGATCAGTTTTAATTGTAGACATGATATCTAGTTCCGGCTCTGCATCGGTGATTGATTCAAATTTATTGATACTTAAACATCCATCCACTAAATGTATGGGACTCGTAATCAAAGTTTTTTCCTTTTCTAATTCTTCCGTTTTCGCATTAATAGTCCCATTGATTTGTGCGGGAAAAAAAGGTTGGAAGCAGAGTGGTCGTACAGATACCTCCATGAAATAGACCGCTTCTTTGATGTCTGAATAATAACCCATATCGATAATCGGGTCGATTTTCTCAATCCCATAAGTAACAGCTCCGGAGAAATTCTGCACATAGAAAACGGCACTTTTCATCTTGAAGAAGTTTTTATCACCGTCTTTATACTCCCCAATAAATTTCGCATAAATGTTGTATCGCGTTCCATTAGCGCGGTCATTAAATACATTTTGAAACCCTTGTAAGGTATCTAACCTGTTATGTTCAGGGTCTAGGCTCACTTTTGTTACTAAATTTTTGTGCATGGTATCTATTTTTTTTAAGTTTTTGTTTTTATATAAAAATCCCGCAAGCATTTCAAAAACCTACGGGATTTGGTTTTAAGGATTTTCTGGCGTGGTACCGCCTTCTTTTTTTTCCGCTTCTCCTTCGCCATTTGCAATTCTGTTTGCCACGATCTGGTTATACTGCAAAATCGTTTGGTTGATTCTATCAATCAATAAAGTGAGGTTTTCCGAAGGCGAAATCACCTCATAAGAATTGATAAAGCTTACCAAAGTGCGATAACTGGTCGTGGTTTCTACTCGCTGGAGATCCAAAGAGGTTTCCTGTCCTGAGTTTTCATTGATTCTGGCTTCATACTTTTCCTGAAACTGGGTATTGGCATCTTTCATTTCTTGCACCCAGTCACCAATCTGGAGGAGTGAAACAGAATTCTGCAATTTTGGGATGTTCTCGAAATCACTCACGATCGACCGAATGATGGTGGTTTCTTCCACATAATTTTTCAGATAAATTTTGCTGCCGTAGTGTTCTATATTGGCTAAAATTTCTTCTCCCGCCATTTTTTTGGGTGCATCAAAATGGCTGGTAAAACTTTCAGCCAGGCTGCGGATTCCGATGATCGCGTTATCTCTACGCGCATCCAAAACCACCAATTCTGGGGTGATGTCGCTCCCAGTGAAGGGTTTGTAGAGATTGTCAATACTTTGTACATGGTTTGCCAAATCTGTCACTTGTGCTTCAATTTGCAAAGCGGCGGGATCCAGTTCGGTGCATTTGTTTTTCACGGTGAGCATAAATTGAATGAACTCCCCATTTCTGTAATTTTGTAGGTCTGCTGAATTAATCATCGTTTTTGTGTTTTAAATTAGATAACTAAATTAAAAAATAATTGAATACAAAATTGGTTTTAATGCGTTTATTTTTAGGTAATTATGCAAAAACCAAGGTTAAAATTGAAGGGAGGTCTCTCTACTTTCATGCCGACAAAGTTGAGAAGATCTCCCTGATTTCGGGAAGCGTCCCAACTCGGTTGGCGAGGTTTCCGCTTTGCCGGGAAGCGTACTTACTTGGTTGGGGAGGTTTCCGGAAGAGCGGAAAGCGTCCTTACTTCGTTGGGGAGGTTTCCGCTGTTCGGGGAAAGGTCTCAACTTGGTTGGGGAGTTATAATAGAGGGAAATTGAGGTTTTATCTTCGTTTGTTTG
>JBAQDW010000207.1:0-19451 GCA_049286445.1 Rhodoferax sp.
GGGCAGCGCGCGCTTAAGCACGACGCCACCTTCTCCTTGGGTGAACACGTCGCCCGACTCGCACAGCGGGCCGCCCACCACCGTGTCATGCAGTGCGCCGCTCACGTCTTGCCCGTTGGCGGTCATCACGCTCATGCCGTGGTAGCTGCCGTACATGGAGGGGCGCATCAGGTCGCTAAAGCCGGCGTCAACCATCACAAAGTGGTTGTGGCCCATGTCTTTGACGGCGCGCACCTCGGTCACCAGCACGCCTGATTCGGCCACGAGGTAGCGGCCAGGTTCAAGCTCTAGCGTGACCGGGTGGCCCAGCAGCATGGCCACCTCTTGGCGCGCTGCATTCCACAGCGCAAAGTAGTTGGCGGTGTCAATAACCGGTTCACCCGCTTGGTAAGGAATCGACAGGCCGCCACCGGCCGAGATGGCCTGCATGTCCATGCCCTGTGCTGCTGCGGTTTTTACCAGCGCCACCATGGCCCCACACACCTCTTGCAAGTGCGCGTAGTCCACGCCTGAACCAATATGCATGTGCAGGCCGAGCAGGTTCAAGCCGTGGGCTTTCACTTTGGCGCAGGCGCTGGGCAGGTCGGTGTGCCAGATGCCGTGTTTGCTGTGCTCACCACCGGTGTTGGTTTTGTTGCTGTGGCCGTGGCCAAAGCCGGGGTTGATGCGCAGCCACACCGGGTGGCCCGGTTGCGCTTCTCCAAGCTGGTCCAGCATGTCCATGGAGCCGCAGTTCACAGGAATGCCCAATTCGGTGACGCGGCGCAGCGTGGCGCGGTCGATCACGTCAGCGGTGAATACGATTTCGTAGTGGCCGTTGTGCAGGCCGGGCACATAGCCGGCCGTCAACGCACGCTCAATCTCGCCCAAAGAAACGGCATCCACCATCACGCCCTGGGCGCGCATGAGGCGCAGGATGTGGGTGTTGGAGTTGGCTTTTTGCGCAAAACGGATCACGTCAAACTGGCGCAGGGCGTTGATTTGAGCCTCGATGACGGCGGCGTCATACACCCACAGCGGCGTGCCGTGTTGTTGGGCCAGTTGGGACAAGGTGGTGGCGCTAAAAGGGTTCATCAGTGAATTTTGGCAAGCTTGGCCCATTCAATCAATGCCAATTTTGTGTGTCATGTATTCAGCCTGGATATAGTTTGGGCATGAATTTGCCCACCGCCCTTGCACCCACGCTCACGCATCGCCAGCTCAGCATGTTTCGCGCCATCATGGTGCACGGCAACTTAAGCCGCGCCGCTGAGGTCTGTGCCAGCTCTCAGCCCACGCTCAGCCGCGAGTTGGCGCGCCTGGAGCAAGTGCTGGGTTTTGACTTGTTTGACCGGCTGCGGGGGCGCTTGCGCCCCACCGTGCGGGCGCTGGCTTTGATGCAGGAGGTGGAGCGCTCTTTCATTGGGCTGGCGCAGATTGCCACCCGGGCGCAGGAGCTGAGAACGCGCACCACCGGGCGACTGCAGTTGGCGTGCTTGCCGGCCCTCGCCCACGCGCTGGTGCCTGCCGCTTTGGTGCACTTTGCGCACGCCTTGCCTGAGGCGGCGGTGAGCGTGTGCCCGTTGGAGTCGCCTTGGCTGGAGCAAGCCATGAGCGAGCAGCGGTTTGATTTGGGTTTGAGCGAAACCACGCAGGCGCCCACTGGCGTGACCTTGCTGCCCTTGGTGAAAGTAAACGAGGTTGCGGTGCTGCCCGCAGGCCACCCCTTGTGCCATCAGGCCGTGCTCAACCCCGCTGACTTTGCCAATGAACGCTTTGTGAGTTTGGCCGAAGGCGACCCCTACCGCGCTGCCATTGACGCCATGTTCGCCAGCGCGGGCGTGCAGCGCCGGGGCTGGTTGGAAACCACCAGCGCCGTGGCCGTGTGCGCCATGGTGCAACAAGGCTTGGGTGTCGCCATCGTCAACCCGCTCACCGCTGCCGCCATGGCCGGGCCGACACTGGTGGTGCGGCCTTTAACCGTGGCCCTGCCCTTCAGCGTGAGTGTGCTGCTGCCCGACGTGGCCCCCGCCCACCCCTTGAGAGACCCTTTGGTAAAAGCTTTGACTCTTGTTGGGCTCAATTTGATATCAAATCAATAGCTGCTTGCGCAGATTGGACAAGGGCTAGAGACCGATTTGTTCATAAATTTGTGAGGCTACTCCAATGAGAATAATTCTCATTAGAATAGCTCGTGTCGGTTAATGAATCGACACCCGTAGCCAGCTTATGCCAGCCATTTTTGCTTTGAGCAACGCGTGATTTGCCAGTGACCCGCGACGCTTTTTTCAGGAGGTCTGCCATGTGTGACCACAAGCCCCCACCCGAGCGCGCCTGCGATGCCGACGCTGGCCCCTTGGCCACGCCGCCTCTTTTGTCCGCCCCCTTCCTCGTCAAAGACACGCGCGGCTCGCGACGCCGACGTTTGTGGGAATTTGAAAACCACGCTTTTTGCCCCGTGATTGGCGTCTGCCTGCCCATGGGGGCCTTGCGCCGACTGGTGAACAAGGTACTGGGCGGGCAAGCGATGGCGCAAGACTATGAACTGCACTGCGGTGTCATCACCGAGTGCAAGCAGCGCTCGCCTCTGTCCAAAGCGGTGCAGCGCGAATTGGATTTGCGCTTTGTGCGGCCGCTGCGCCAAGCCGCCTTGTGCAAAACCACCGAAGCGCTGGCCGCCTGGTGGAAAGAGCAGGCCGACCTCGAACTGGGCGGCGCCTTGTGGGCCACGTTGACCCACGCCCGTTGCACGTTGGACCTAGAGAACCAAGTGCTGGCCGAGGTGCACATGATGCAGCACCAGGTGGGCGTGGCGCGCCGGGTGGATGTGCTGCGGTTTGAGGCGCTGCTGGATGAAAACACCACGCTGACCCGTGAATTGGCTTTGGCGCAACAGCGCTGTACCCGCCTGGCCGAGGAGCAAGCGCGTGCGCTGGGCGAGCAGCAGGTGCAGGTGATGCAACTGCGAGCGCAGCTGATTGCACGCCAGTCTTTGGTGGTGGCTTTGCAGGACGAGGTGCACACGCTGGAGACGGCCGCGCCCGACTTGCGCAGCCGGGTCGAATTGGCCCGCGTCAGCCAGCAGCAAACCGAAAGAATCCACACTTTGGAGCGTGCCTTGCTGTTGGCCCAGCAAGACAAAGAGCGGCGCACCCGCCAGCTTGAGCTGCAATCTGCCGCGCTGAGTCGTCCAGAGTCGCCTTCACCGGCCTCGCCCGCGTCTGCCGTCGCTCCCCGGCTGGACGACCGCTCGGTCCTCTGTGTCGGCGGTCGCCCCGCCAGCGTGCCGTTGTACCGCCACATTGTGGAAGGCACGGGCGGACGCTTTTTGCACCACGATGGCGGTGACGAAGAAAGCGTGGCGCGACTCGATGCCACGCTGGCCGCCGCCGACTTGGTGATCTGCCAAACCGGCTGCATCAGCCACAACGCGTACTGGCGGGTCAAAGACTACTGCAAGCGCACTGGCAAACAATGCGTGTTTGTCGAAAACCCCGGCACCGCCTGCTTGAAGCGCGCACTGACTACTTTGCAACCCGTGATCCCGCTGGTCGAGCTACGGGTGAAGTGAATGCAGCGCAGTCGCCCTATAAAAAACACGTTCCAGCCCATGCCCACCCTGCGCTACAAGCTATTTAAAATATAGCAAATAGAAGCGCAAAGCGCGCTTGCGGGCAGGCCGCGCGTGGTGCTTGGTCACAGCGCGCAACAGCGCTATGCTGCCCTTTTGTTGATAGTTCAAGGAAAGCATGCGTCCACTGTCTCTCAAAACGGCCGTTGTGCTGGGCATCTCATTCGGCATTCTGGTGCCGGCACTGATCGTGGGCCTCTTTTTGGCCCAAGAGCGTTACGAGCGGGGAATGGAGGTTCAGGTCACCTCGCTGTTGCACCAATACGGCGACATGCTGGCGCAAACCTTGCCGGCCCCGGTGTGGCAGTTGGACACGCGCGGGGGGCAGTCGATCGTGAACGCCATCATGTCCAATCCGAGCGTGATCAAAATCAGCGTGGAAGACCCCTCACTCGGCCAGATTTTGGTGGCCGAAAACCCGCGTATGGCGGGGGGCGAGGTGGTGACCGACGTGCGCCCCATTCTCTGGGAGGGCCGCCCGATTGGGAAGGTTTTCATTGAGATGAGCACCGCCCAAGTGGAGCGCGAGCTGTTTGAAAATTTGCTTAAGGTGGGCTTTGCATTGTTGCTGCAGTGGCTGGTGTCCATCATTTTTCTGGTGCGCCTGGGAGAGGCGCGCTTGATGCGCCCGCTGCGGCGCCTGCATCAGAATGTGGACCGCTTGTCCAGCGGCGAGTTGTCGCAACCCGTGCAGGCTGTGCGACAAGATGAGATTGGCGAGGTCGCGCAAGGGGTGGATCGGATGCGCCAGCGCTTGGCGCAGCACATGGACGAAATACGTGAGTTGAACTTCGATCTGGAAAAAAGGGTGATCCGCCGCACGCAAGACCTGAACACCGCCAACCAAGAACTGCTCAGTGCAATGACCACGCTCAAGAGCGCACAGAACGAGATTCAACGCACCGAGCGCCTGGCTGCCTTGGGGGCGTTGGTCGCAGGGGTGGCGCACGAGCTCAATACGCCCATTGGCACCAGCATCACGGTGGCCAGCACCTTGCAAGCGGTGAGTGCTCAGCTGACGCGGACGATGGAGACCGGCCTGACGCGATCTGGGTTGGCAACCTTTGTGCGCCAAACCCAAGAAGCCAGCGATTTGCTGATGCGCAATTTGACCACGGCCGCCCACCTGATCGGGAGCTTCAAGCAAGTCGCGGTTGACCGAACCAGCGCGCAACGCCGCCGGTTTTTTCTGGACCAACTCGTCGCGAACACCTTGGAAACCCTGGGCACCCAGCGAATGCATGCCCGCTTGGCGTTCAGCACCGAAATTCCTGCCCCCATTGAGATGGATAGTTTTCCCGGGCCGCTGGGGCAGGTGCTGAGCAACCTGATTCAAAACGCCACGATCCACGCGTTTGACGAGAACGCCTGCGGAGACATTCACATCGCCGCCCGACTCGCCAGTTCCAGTTCCGGCAGCGTGGAGATCACCGTCAGTGACAACGGAAAAGGCATTGCTTCTGAGAATTTAAGCCGAATTTTCGACCCCTTTTTTACAACGCGTTTGGGACAAGGCGGCAGTGGCTTGGGGCTGAATATTGTCTATAACTTGGTCAAGGATGTGCTGGGGGGACACGTCACCGCAGACAACCGAGCCGAGGGTGGCGTGGTGTTCACTTTGCGCCTGCCTTTGGTGGCCCCCGCCGGCGAACCCGCCGCACTGTGAGCCTCGTGGGAGCGCCGGGGCGGCTGCGGTGGGCCTTCGCCCTACTTGCTGCCGGCCCCCCACGCTGTGGGGCAACTGACTTGGGACAACAGTTGCGCGTGCCTGCCCGAGTCCTTGAGGTGCTTCAGGCCTTGGTTAAAAGCCTGCATTCTGGCACCGCTCTCGGCCCGTTTGCGCGGCAGCATCAGGTGGGTGGTGAAGGTATCGGTCATGAGCTTGGGGTGCGCTGTCAGGCGCGCGGCGTCTTCTGCGCTGAAATTTCGCTGTAGCAAATCGCAAGCCACGTTGCGCTCCATTGGTACCAACTCCACCCTGCCGAGCAGCAGCAACTTGAGCGCCGAGAGGTCATCGGACAAATTCTCCACCTTGATCTCCCCCGCTTGGGCCATGGCCCACAACGCGGGTGTGTAGGTGTAGTCGCGCACCATTGCCATCCGGTAAGGGCGCAGGTCGTTCCAGGTTTGCCAGTCAAAACGCAGCGTTTTGCGGTGCACAAACACCCATTGCTCGGTCACCACGTTGTCACTGATCAAAAAATCTGTTTCGTGCACCGGCTTTTTACCCCAGTACGCGCTGCCGTCCCATTTGCCGACCTTGGTCTCCGCCAGCGCACGAGACCATGGCAAAAAGGTATACCGCACATCGAAACCCTGGATTTGAAAGGCTTCTTGCACCACACTGAGCGCGATGCCGTTGTCAGGCCGCAGCGCGGTGGCGTAAGGGGCCAACTCTCCCGTGGCAATTTGCAGTACCGGCCGTTGCGCCACCGCATGGCTGGCCAGCAGCGCGCAAACCAAGCCCAACATCAACCGAATTCTCTGGGTCATGGGCGCTCCTTGGGTGCCAGGGGATGGGTTTAGCGAGATTATCAGTGGACACCCGGCCCACTGAAAAAAAATTTGCAGTGTGGATAAAGCCGAGTTGGTGTAAATTGCACCATCAAAGACACACGCACGTTGGCTATTTTCTCCATGATTTCTCCCCTTATTCCACGCGACACAGCGGATGCTGACGAGCTGCTGTTCGTCAACGACGAGGCGGGTGCGAATGCAGCGGGGCCGGTTTGGCGGCTGTTGATCGTTGACGATGAACCCGATGTCCATCGCGCCACCTTGCTGGCCCTGCAGGGGGCGTGCTTTTTCTCACGGCCCTTGGCGTTTTTGCATGCCTACTCGGGCGCAGAGGCCATTGAAGTGTTGCGCCGCGAGCGTGACATCGCTGTGGTCATGCTGGACGTGGTGATGGAGCGCCAAGACGCGGGGCTGACGCTGGTGAAGGTCATTCGCGACGAGTTAAAGCTCGCGGACGTGCGTATCATTTTGCGCACAGGGCAACCCGGCTACGCGCCAGACATTGAAACGATTACCGCCTTTGACATCAACGACTACCGCACCAAGTCGGAGTTGACCCGCTCCATGCTGTTCATCACGTTGACAGCAGCGCTGCGCTCCTACCGCCAAATCAAGGCGCTGGAAGAGCTCGCCTACTGCGACAGCTTGTGCAACCTGCCCAACCGCAACCGGTTCATTGCGCTGCTGGATGCGGAACTCCAGCAGCAGGGGCCTGGCGGTGACGTGGCGATGGCGATTATTGACATTGATGACTTCTCGGAGGTCAACGACGCTTTTGGCCACTTGTTTGGCGACCGCACCCTTCAAATTGTGGCCCAGCGACTCTTGGGTGCACTGGGTGAGGGCACCACGCTGGCCCGTATTGGCAGCGACACTTTTGGCGTGATGGGCCCCTCTCATCTCATTGATCCGGCGGCGCTGCTGGCGTTGTTTCACACCCCTTTTCATGTGCAGAGCGATGCGGTCATGCTGAGCGCAACGGTCGGCTTGCTGCCGCTGCCCGAATCCAAAGGCACGGGGCAAGATGCGTTGAAGAATGCGTATATTGCTCTGAAACGGGCCAAAAAGAGCTGCCGGGGCGGCTATGTGCGTTTCACGCCGGACTTTGGAGTGGAGGTGCAGGAGCGTGGACGCTTGCTGCAGGCACTGCACGCTGCAGTCGAGGGGCATCGTCTGTTTGTCGTTTACCAGCCTCAGGTTCGGCTTTTGGATGACCATGTTTTTGGCATGGAAGCCCTGCTGCGCTGGCGCACCGAAGAGGGCCGCTATATTGCGCCCGACCAATTTATTCCACTGGCTGAGGCCTCCGGCCTGATCATCGCCCTGGGCGACTGGGTGCTTCGGCAAGCGTGTCAAGAGCTGCTGCGCTTGCAGGCCTTGGGCTACCCGGAGATGAGAATGTCGGTGAATGTCTCTTCACTTCAGTTTCGCCAGCCTGACTTTGTGGACAAACTGAGCTTGGTGATCTCGGACATGGCGGTTGAGGCGCGCTTGTTGGAGCTTGAGATCACCGAATCTGTGGCCATGGAAGACCCGGACCTGATGTTGTCGCGCTTTGTCGCCATCAAGCAACTGGGTTACAGCATTGCCATCGACGACTTTGGCACCGGCTACTCCTCACTGAGTCGCCTTCGCCAACTGCCCATTGACCGGCTCAAAATCGACCGCGCCTTTGTCAATGAGCTTGGCTCAGACCTTGTGGGGGGCGCGATTGCCCGTATGGTCGTCGATTTGGGCCGCATTCTCAACATGACCATCATTGCCGAAGGCATTGAAACCCGGCAACAAGCCCAAGTGTTGCTAGACATGGGGTGCCAGGAAGGCCAAGGCTACTTTTACGCGCGTCCCATGGCACCGCCAGAGTTGCACGCATGGCTGGCAGCCCGCAATAACGCGCCTGTGGTCCCTGCCTTTCCCTTGGCTTGAACGCCCTCCCACGGTCAGGTGGGGTGCTTCCCTAACCAGCGACTGCGCCGCTGTGGGGGAAGCGCCGGGGGGCAGCGGGGGCTTAGCGCGCGGGGATCACACCACGGTCATCGGAGAGGACGATTTCCACGCGGCGATTGAGCTGACGATTTTGTGCCGTGTCGTTGGCCGCCACCGGGTAAGACTCGCCGTAACCACGTTGGCGAATGCGCTCGCGTGCCACCCCTTGCGCCAACAACGCTTCAGCCACCGCCATGGCGCGTCGCTCTGACAGATCCTGGTTGTATTGCGCTTTTCCTGTGCTGTCGGTAAAGCCCTCAATCAAAACAGTGCGCTGTGGGTTTTGTTGCAGTACCGTGGCCAAACGCTGCGCCATCACCAAGCCATTGGCATTCAGGCGCGCCACGTCCGTGGCGAACAGCACGTCGCCCAGCGTGATGATCAAACCGCGCTCCGTTTTTTTAGCCGCAAGTTCGGCCAACTGCGCTTCCAGTTGAAGGGTTTTGGCACTGGCGTCTGCCGCGATCTGCTGCGCTTGCAAGGCATTGGCTTGGGCTGTGTTTTTTTGCTGCGTTGCCAAAAGGGCTGCATCACGTGCGGCTTGCGCCGAGCGCTCCGCCTCCTGGGCCTTCAAACGGGCTTGGTCGGCTTGCTGGGTGCGTTGGTCGAGCCGGATCTGATCGCGCACCGCCGCCGTATTGGCCACATCGGCCTCTGCTGATTTGCGACTCGCCACTTCCATGGCCAGCGCAATTTTTTGCTTGGCAAGGTAGGCCAGTTGGTCAACGGCATCCGAGCTTTCTCGCGCGGTGGCCGCCGTGTTGGCTTTGCCCAAGGCTTCGGTCGCCGACTGCATTTCCAGCGGGGCATAGGAGGTCACTTTGGGCGTGCTCTGCGCCAGCGCATAGTCAGCACGTGCTTGGTCGAGAAGAGAGGTGGACACCGGTGTGCTGGCACAGGCCGTGATGAACAGCATGCTGCAGCTGAGCAAAATTTTTGAAGCGGTCGTTTTCATAAGTTTCTTTTTTTGAGGTGATTTATTGGGCGCTGGAACGGTCAAGTTCAAGACGGAGAACGCGTATGTCTTCCTGCAACGTGGCTGAAGTGGCTTGCGCTTTGGCGGAACCGGCCTTGGCTTGAGCCAACTGGGCATCCACTTGCGCCTGCTGGGCCAGGTCGGTGGCGGTCTGGTAGTCTTTGGCATCCAGCGCTTGTTTGGCACGTGCCAATTTGTCACGCGCCGCTTGCATCTCAACTGGCGCAAATTCGACAGCGTCCGAGCGATTGGCGTTGTCAACTGCCGCTTGCGACACCGCAACATCTGCTGTCGCCGGTGTTTTCATGCTGCTGCACGCCATCAGTGTCATCGCGCTTGCAATGCACGCGCCGATCGTAAAAGTTCTGGAAAAGGTCATAGGGTCTTTCTGATGAATAGGCGCGTCACTCGGGAAATCGGGGTGACTGCTGAGTTGTAAGTTATAGCAAGCACCCCGTCTGTGCGCTGTCAGACAGAGTGCCCCCCACAAGTCAGACACCGTGACCTCTTTCAGTTGCATGCTTGCTACGATTTTTATAGCTTCTTGCGCATGACCCACTTGGGCTAGGGGATGAAACCTTGAATTTTTTTGATGCCTTAGTGGCAGTGTGGTGGACCTGTGCCAGTGCCTTGCCCACGCCATTCCTCAGCTCTTTCCGTGCTGCAGGGCAAAGCAGGGCTGAAGATGCGGCGTGAAGGGCGTCTTGCAAATTTCCCACCTCCCAAAGGCGGCTTCAATGGTTTGCCAACGCCTCCGATTAAACTTAATCTTCATGCCCTTGGTCGCTGAAGACGGGGCATTTCATTGAGAGACCACTTTGTCCACTACCACCATTCCTGCTATTACTGACATCGCCGTGGGCCAATCGGTTCGTGCTTACAGTTGCCAATGTGGGGGACCGATATTTTTCAGAAACAGCACGTGCCTCGCCTGCAGCACGCCGCTGGGCTACCACCCTGAAAAGGCGCGGCTCTTCCCCTTGGTGCCCACCGAAAACGGGGAGGCATGGACGCTGTGGGAAAACGACGGCCAAACCTACCTGCGCTGCGCCAATTTGCAAACGCCTGCCGCCTGCAATTGGCTTGTCCCGACATCAGACGCCCCTTTGCATGAAGGCCTGTGCCGCGCGTGCCGACTCAACCGCACCATTCCCGACCTGACAGACCCCAACCATCCAGACAATGGCGAACTCTGGGGCCGCGTTGAGATGGCCAAACGGCGCCTGGTGTCCGCCTTGTTGGTGATGGGGTTGCCCGTGGCGTCGCGCGAAACGGAAGACTTGGAGCGCGGCGTGATGTTTGATTTTTTGCGCTCGCCCACCAAAGGCCCCCACGTCATGACCGGCCACAACAGCGGCTTGATCACGCTCAACATTGACGAAGCCGACCCCGCACGCCGCGAGGCCGCACGGCAAGCCATGGACGAGCCGTACCGCACGCTGGTAGGTCATTTCCGGCATGAAATTGGGCACTACTACTGGGACCGTCTGGTGTGGAACACGCCGTGGCTGGATAAATTTCGCGCCCTGTTTGGCGATGAAAACCAAGACTATGCCGCGAGCCTGAAAAAAAATTATGAGCAAGGGCCCAGCCCCGACTGGCCAAAGCATTTTGTGAGCGCCTATGCCAGCGTGCACCCGTGGGAAGACTGGGCCGAGTGCTGGGCGCACTACATGCACATGCTCGACACCGTGGACACGGCCCAAAGCTTTGGTTTGAGTATTGACAGCACCCAGATTGAATTCACCCCGTTCACCGCTGACTGGTTGTACCAAAGTGATCATCCTGATGACGTGCGCTTTTTGGATTTTTTGAACCGCTGGACCCTACTCACCATGATGCTCAACGGCATGTCGCGCGCCATGGGCCAGCCCGACTTTTATCCTTTTGTTTTGCCGCATGAGGCGGTGACCAAGCTGCACTTCATTCACTTGTTGGTGGTGGCTTCGCGGGCGTTGCCGGAGGTGGCCGCAACGCCTGTCTTGACTCAGCTCGCCGCGCCACCCGCAACAACCCCTGGCGCACAAAGTCAGTCGCAAAACAGCACCAGCACCCTGTCCATCCTGCCGCCTTAGGGCCAATGGCACTTCCTTACGCTTTAACCCTTAAGCGTTAAGCGTGCGGTTTCAGCGGCGCCATGCGTTCCGGATTCTGAGTGTTTTAGGCCTTCAGCCCTTGCTGTGCCTGCGTTGGCAGCTATCGACGATGTAGCAATTCTTGCGCTGCAACCCCCACTCTCACCCCCAACCCCTCTCACGCCCCGCCGGGCGAGAAAGGGGGGCCAACAGCCGCATGTGGCCGCGTTTTTAAAGGTGTGAAGTTCACGGTGCCTGGCCAACCTTCAAAGTGAACACAGGCAGTGTCAGTGTGAGCCCAGGCTCACGTGGTTCTCGGCAAGTTTGAATGTTGGCCGTTGCACGTGAACGCCACCCCGCACAAAGCGTTGGCCAAATAGGGCTGTTGAGCTCCCCTTTCCGCCCCGGCGGGGGTGGAGAGGGGTTGGGGGAGAGGGGGGGAAAGAACAAGGCTTTGAGGTTTCTGCAATCTCACCCCGCAAGGCTTTGAATGACTTTTACAAAGCCAGCCCTTGCAAGGACTGCACAAGCAGCTACTGAAATTGTAGCAATTTTTGCACTGCAAACCCCCACTCTGCGCAACACCTGACCCCACGATTCAGTGTTCAGTGTTCAGCGGTAGCGAGGCAGCGTTTTATTCACCGCGTTCAATTGCCACGATGCCACGTCAATGGTGCCCTCCAGGTCGGTCTCTGTCTTGTCGTCCAGATCGACGAGAAAGTTCAGTCCAGTTTGCGCTTCCACGTCCTTGATGCGGGTGACAAACTGCGTCAAGGGCTCCTTGCCTTTGACGGTCTGTGGCACCACAAACGCCAGCGCCGCCATGGGCCGGGTGGGGGTGGGTTCGGTCACGTAGATTTTGTAAAACGCCGTGGGCACCTCAACCCGCCAGGAGGTGGAGAGGCGCTGCGAATGTGCTCCAAAAATGGGGCCGGTAATGACCCACACTTTGCCAAAATTGGGAGCAAAAAACGAAATCTCAACCTCCTCCAGTCGTTGCCAGAATTTCTGGTTGAAATTCGGTTTTTGGGGGCTGATGTTGGTCATCAAGAAACTATCGGCCTGCCCGGCGCGTCCGTTCAATCGGCTCATGGCGTAGTTGGGGGCGTTGTGGCCACGGTCGTACCCACTGCGAGCGTAATCGTCATGGTCAATGCGGTTCAAGCTGCGCCAATCGGTTTCAAACCGGTTGGGGCGTTTCAAGTGGGGCACCTTGGGGGGCAGGGGGGTCAGGGCGTACATGACCCACAAAGGGTTGCCCCGTAGGTCCGAATACCCGACCACGAACCCGTCGTTTCGGAGGATGCGAAACCAGGTGCGCCAGTCCGCGCCAGACACGGCTTGCGGCGCGCCTTGGTAGAGCAGCGGTGGACGGGCAATCGTGACCTCATACCCGTAGCTACCGGCCCAAAGCGCCAATGCGACCCCCAAGAGGCGAAGGTGTTTTTTGACTCGGCCCAAGGCGGTCCGCTTCACTTTGATTTTTCTAGCCATCGTTCCTGTTGCAAGCGCTCGTTTTGGGCATTGTGAGTAAATAAAGAGGCAAGCGCCCCGGTGTGGATGCTGTGTTTACTATCAACTGAACGCCGGGACAGGGGGGTATTTTTGCGCGCACCCGACCTGCCAAGCACAGCGAGCCTTCACCACTCCATTTTTACAGATGAAATAGGGCTCCAGCCCTTATTCAGCCTGCGCAAGCAGCTCCTGAAAGGAGAGCGTTTTGAGCTGATGGAAGCGGGTAGCCAGTGTGGCATTGACGGTGGCCGGGTGGTCTTGACGTAGGGTGGTTTAACGTGCGTCGTTGATCAGCGGTGAGTATGGCGCCAGCCCTTGCTCTGATTGCGCGGGCAGCTATTGAAGTAATAGCGCCTCACTGCGGTATCAGCCGGTGATCACCCCGCCGCCCAGGCACACGTCGCCGTCATACAGCACGGCAGACTGGCCGGGGGTCACGGCCCATTGGGGCTCATCAAAGCGAAGGTGAACGCGGCTGGGGTCGTCGCCTGGGTGCAATGTGCAAGGTGCGTCGGCCTGGCGGTAGCGGGTTTTGGCCGTGTAGTCGCCGGGCGCGGGGGCGACGCCTGCAGCCCAGCTCAGGTCTTGGGCGCTGAGGTCGAGCGACTGCAGCCACGGGTGCTCGTGGCCCTGCACCACCCACAGCGTGTTTTTATCCATCTCTTTGCGCGCCACAAACCAGGGCGCGTGCTCGCCGCCGCCTTTTTGTGCACCTTTGGCTTTGAGGCCGCCAATGCCCAGACCTTGGCGTTGGCCGAGGGTGTAAAAACTCAAGCCCACATGCTGGCCAATGGTGCGGCCTTTGTCGTCCTTGATGGGGCCGGGTTCTTTGGCAATGTACTGGTTCAAAAAGTCCCGGAACGGGCGCTCGCCAATGAAGCAAATGCCGGTGGAGTCTTTCTTTTTGGCGTTGGGCAGGCCAATTTCATCGGCGATGCGGCGCACCTCGGTCTTGAGCATCTCGCCCACGGGGAACAGCGTTTTGGAGAGTTGCGCTTGGTTCAGTCGGTGCAAAAAGTAGCTTTGGTCTTTGGCGGGGTCCAGGCCTTTGAGTAACTCATGCTTTTGGGTCGCCTCGTTCAGGCGAACGCGGGCGTAGTGGCCGGTGGCTATTTTCTCGGCCCCCAAGCGCAAAGCGTGGTCAAGGAAGGCTTTGAACTTGATCTCGGCGTTGCACAAAATGTCGGGGTTGGGCGTGCGCCCGGCGCTGTACTCGCGCAAAAACTCGGCAAAAACACGGTCTTTGTATTCAGCGGCGAAGTTGACGTGTTCGATCTCAATACCGATGACATCTGCCACCGCTGCCGCGTCAACAAAGTCGATGTTCGAGGCGCAGTACTCCGAGTCGTCGTCATCTTCCCAGTTCTTCATGAAGATGCCAATGACATCGTAGCCTTGCTGTTTGAGCAGGTAAGCGGTCACTGCCGAATCGACGCCGCCGCTTAAACCCACCACCACGCGTTGTCCCATAGATTGCTTGCTCATAAGGTGTTAATTATCGGTGGGGTGCTCAGAGGGGTTGAAGACGCTGGCATCGGTGTGCACCATCTCCAAGGGGTGGCGCTGCCCTGCCAAGTAGTCTTCCATGCAGCGCACCACCAAGGGGCTGCGGTGGCGGTGGGCGCTGGCGCGCACCTCGTCGGGGGTCATCCACAGCGTGCGCACAATGCCGTGGTCCAGCGCCAGGTGGGGTTGTGCGGGGCCCACGGTGCCGCAAAAAGCAAAGCGCACGTAGGTGATGTCTTGCGCTGGGGTGGCACCGCGAGCGGGGCGCAGAAAGCGAGACAAATACACCCCTACCAGCGCCGTGGGCTGAAACGAGTGGGTAGTCTCCTCTAAGGTTTCCCGGATGCAGCCCTCCACCGGGCTCTCTCCGGGGTCGAGGTGGCCTGCGGGGTTGTTGAGGCGCAGGCCTTCAAGGGTGTGCTCTTCCACGAGCAGAAATCGGCCGTTTTGCTCAATGATGGCGGCCACAGTAACGCTTGGTGTCCAACGTGTGTTCATGCTGAATTATCAATGCGGCGCCTCTCACCAGACCGCTGTCACCTGCGTGTCGGGCGGGTTTGAGCCTATAAAAATACGTCCCAATCTCATGTAAGCTTAGCGCTTAGCTCACATTTTGTAACCCTAACAACGAGGAGTCGCTCCATGCTGATTGGCGTACCCACTGAAACCACGGTGGGAGAAACCCGCGTCGCCGTGACCCCCGAGACGGCCAAGAAGCTCAAGGCGCAAGGCCACACCCTGCGGATCCAGTCTGGGGCCGGGGTGGCTGCGAGCGTGACCGACGAGGCCTACACCGCAGCGGGCGCTGAGATCACCGATGCCGCAGGGGCCTACGCCTGCGAACTGGTGCTTAAAGTACGGGCACCGTCCGACGTCGAAGCGACGCAGATGAAGCCCGGCACCACCGTGGTCGGCATGCTCAACCCGTTTGATGCGCCCGGCTTGCAACGGCTGGCCGATGCCCAGTTGACGGGTTTCGCTTTGGAAGCCGCGCCCCGCACCACGCGCGCCCAGAGCATGGACGTGCTCTCCAGCCAAGCCAATATTGCCGGTTACAAAGCGGTGATGATGGCCGCTGACAAGTACCAGCGGTTTTTCCCCATGCTGATGACGGCAGCAGGCACGGTAAAAGCGGCGCGAGTCGTGATTTTGGGCGTGGGCGTGGCCGGCCTGCAAGCCATTGCCACCGCCAAACGGCTGGGCGCGGTGATCGAAGCCTCCGACGTTCGCCCCAGTGTGAAAGAGCAAGTGGAGTCGTTGGGGGGCAAGTTCATTGACGTGTCCTACGACACCCCTGAAGAAAAAGAAGCGGCCGTGGGCGTGGGCGGCTACGCCAAGCCCATGCCACAAAGCTGGCTTGACCGCCAAAAGGCCGAAGTGGCCAAACGCGTGGCGCTGGCCGACATTGTCATCAGCACCGCCCTCATTCCAGGCCGGCCTGCCCCGGTGCTAATCACGCAGGAGATGGTCAAGTCCATGAAGCCGGGCTCGGTCATCATCGACATCGCCGCAGGCAAAGGCCCCGGCGGTGTGGGCGGCAACTGCCCGCTGTCTGAAGCCGACAAAACGGTTTTGAAATATGGCGTGACGATTGTGGGCGAGACCAATTTGCCGGCCCTGGTGGCGGCTGATTCGTCCGCGCTGTATGCCCGCAACGTGCTGGACTTTCTGAAGTTGATCATCAACAAAGAAGGTGCCTTGCATGTGGACAGGGAAGACGACATCGTTGCCGCCTGCCTGATGGCCCAAGGCGGCGAAGTCAAACGTAAATAAGCCAGTTCAACCCGGAGCACCCCCCACCATGGATATCTTGTCCCCCACGGTCACTAACCTGATCATCTTTGTGCTGGCCATTTACGTGGGTTACCACGTCGTCTGGACCGTCACCCCCGCTTTGCACACGCCGTTGATGGCGGTCACCAACGCCATTTCTGCCATCGTCATCGTGGGCGCCATGTTGGCGGCTGCGCTGACTGAAACCTCACTCGGTAAAACCATGGGCGTGCTGGCCGTGGCGTTGGCGGCGGTGAATGTGTTTGGTGGCTTCATGGTCACCCGGCGCATGCTGGAAATGTTCAAGAAGAAAGAGAAAAAAGTCGTCGCCAAGGAAGGTGCCCAATGAGCCTGAATCTCGTTACCCTGCTGTACCTCTTTGCCAGCGTCTGCTTTATTCAGGCGCTCAAAGGCTTGAGCCACCCCACCACCTCCATTCGCGGCAACCTGTTTGGCATGATTGGCATGGGCGTGGCCGTGGTTACCACCGCTGCGCTGATCTTCAAACTCGCCGACCAAATGGGCCAAAACGGCATGGCGGGCATGACGTGGGTGCTGGGTGCCCTGTTGGTGGGCGGCACGGCCGGCACCGTCATGGCCAAGCGCGTCGAGATGACCAAGATGCCGGAGCTGGTGGCGTTCATGCACAGCATGATCGGTTTGGCGGCGGTGTTCATTGCCGTGGCCGCTGTGGCGGAACCTTGGGCCTTCAGTATTGCCGCCAAGGGTAACCCGATTCCTGCGGGTAACCGGCTGGAGTTGTTCTTGGGTGCGGCTATTGGTGCCATCACCTTCAGCGGCTCGGTGATTGCGTTTGGCAAGCTCTCGGGCAAATACAAGTTCCGTCTGTTTCAGGGCGCGCCGGTGCAGTTTGCCGGTCAGCACAAGCTCAATTTGGTGCTGGGTCTGGCCATGCTGGGACTGGGGCTGATGTTCACTTTTACAGAGAGCTGGACGGCCTTCTTCGCCATGCTGGCCATTGCCTTCGTTATGGGGGTGCTCATCATCATCCCGATTGGCGGCGCGGACATGCCCGTGGTGGTGTCCATGCTGAACAGCTATTCCGGCTGGGCTGCCGCTGGCATTGGCTTCAGTTTGAACAACGCGATGTTGATTGTGGCGGGCTCGTTGGTGGGCAGCTCGGGCGCGATTCTGAGTTACATCATGTGCAAGGCCATGAACCGGTCTTTCTTTAACGTGATCTTGGGCGGTTTTGGGGGCGAAGCGACCACCGCCGGTGTGGCCGGTGCCGCCGTGCAACGTCCCGTGAAAACCGGCAGCGCGGACGATGCCGCCTTTGTGCTGGGCAATGCCGAAACCGTGGTCATCGTGCCGGGCTACGGCTTGGCGGTGGCCCGCGCGCAACATGCGGTCAAGGAGCTGGCAGCCAAGCTCACTGAGAAAGGCATCACGGTCAAGTACGCGATTCACCCCGTGGCGGGGCGCATGCCGGGCCACATGAACGTGTTGCTGGCTGAGGCCGAAGTGCCCTACGACCAGGTGTTTGAGATGGAAGACATCAATGGCGAGTTTGGTCAGGTTGATGTCGCCATTATTTTGGGTGCCAACGACGTGGTGAACCCCGCTGCCCACGTGAAAGGCAGCGCGATTTACGGCATGCCCATTTTGGAAGCCTACAAAGCCAAAACCATCATCGTCAACAAACGCAGCATGGCAGCGGGCTATGCCGGCCTGGACAACGAGCTGTTTTATATGGACAAAACCATGATGGTGTTTGGCGACGCCAAGAAAGTGGTGGAAGACATGGGCAAGGCCATCGAGTGATCGGCCGTGGGCCCAGAGGGTTTTACCTCTGGGCGGCTGGGGAGCACGCAGGCCAGCGCGCCTGTGTCCAGGGCGAAAATACCGCCCTCTCAATACGGAGATGAAACAGATGAAAGCATGGCAATGACAGATCGTATTTGGCTCCAGAGCTACCCCGAAGGCGTCCCGGCGGATTTGGACATGACGCAGTACACCTCCCTCGTGGCCCTGATGGAGGAAAGCTTCAAAGCGTTTTCCAGCCGCACCGCTTACAGTTTCATGGGCAAAGAAGTGACTTACGGCCAAACGGACAGCTTGAGCCAGGCCTTTGCGGTGTATCTGCAAGGCCTGGGGCTGGAGAAGGGTGACCGCGTTGCCCTGATGATGCCCAACGTGCCCCAGTACCCAGTGGCGGTGGCCGCCATTTTGCGGGCGGGCTTGGTGGTGGTGAACATCAACCCGTTGTACACCCCGCGTGAACTGGAGCATCAACTCAAAGATGCCGGGGCCAAAGCCATCGTCATCATTGAGAATTTTGCCGCCACGCTGGAAAAGTGCATCACCGCGACCCCCGTCAAGCATGTGGTTCTGTGTGCCATGGGCGATCAGCTCGGCTTGCTCAAGGGAGCTTTGGTCAACTATGTGGTGCGTCATGCCAAGAAGATGGTGCCTGCCTACCACTTGCCCGGTGCGGTGCGCTTTAACGAAGCGGTGGCGCGCGGCAGCCGAGGCACGATCAAACCGGTGAGGTTGACGCCTGACGATGTCGCGGTGCTGCAATACACCGGTGGCACCACAGGCGTGTCCAAGGGGGCTGTGCTGCTGCACCGCAACGTGCTGGCCAATGTGCTTCAGGCCGAAGCCTGGAACGAACCGGTCATGAAGCAGGTGCCCGCCAACGAGCAGCCCACCAGCGTGTGTGCCCTGCCGCTCTACCATATCTTCGCCTTCACAGTGGGCATGATGCTGTCCATGCGCACCGGCGGCAAACTCATCCTGATTCCCAACCCGCGCGACATCTCCGGCGTGCTCAAAGAGCTGGCCAAGCACCGCATTCACAGCTTTCCCGCTGTCAACACCTTGTTCAATGGCCTGGCCAACCACCCCGGCTTCAATACGGTGGATTGGCGTCATCTCAAGGTTGCGGTGGGCGGTGGCACGGCGGTGCAGAGCGCGGTGGCCAAGTTGTGGTTTGAGAAAACCGGCTGCCCCATTTGTGAGGGCTATGGCTTGTCGGAAACCTCGCCCATCGCCAGTTGCAACCCCGTGACCTCCCAGGATTACACCGGCAGTATTGGCGTGCCCATGCCCAACACCGAGATGAAGTTGCTCGATGACGAGGGGCGGTACGTTGCTCTGGGGCAGTCGGGCGAGATCGCCATCAAGGGCCCTCAGGTCATGGCGGGCTACTGGCAGCGCCCGGACGAGACGGCCAAAGTCATGACGGCCGATGGCTTCTTCAAGACCGGCGACGTCGGTGTCATGGACGCGCGGGGCTTCTTCAAAATCGTGGACCGCAAGAAAGACATGATTTTGGTCAGCGGATTCAACGTTTATCCGACCGAGTTGGAAGATGTCGTCTCGCAAATGGAGGGCGTCATGGAGTGCGCCTGTGTCGGTGTGCCTGATGCCAAGTCCGGCGAGGCGGTCAAGCTGGTCATCGTCAGGAAAAATCCGGCCTTGACCGAAGCGCAAGTGCGCGCCTATTGCAAGGAAAACCTCACCGGCT
>JBAQDW010000208.1:0-25838 GCA_049286445.1 Rhodoferax sp.
GTTGGCTGTTACCAACTTGTGCTTCACTCATCAGGTGATGAATTTGGCGACCCCACGGGGATTCGAACCCCGGTACCTACCGTGAAAGGGTAGTGTCCTAGGCCTCTAGACGATGGGGTCTAAACCTTGTGGACTTCCGTTTTGTTTCACCGCTTTTCAGCAGCAAACCTTCAAATTTGGTGGAGATAAGCAGGATCGAACTGCTGACCTCTTGCATGCCATGCAAGCGCTCTCCCAGCTGAGCTATACCCCCAAATAACTTCGATTGCTTTAACAAGCTTTCGTCGTATCCAAGCCTTAAATTATAGCGCTCAAATCAGGCTTCGCGCAAAAAACTCAAAACTTTTTCCTTTTTACTCAAGGCCAACACGGCGTCCAAAGCGGGGGTTTGTGCCGTACCAAGAACCAAAACGCGCACCGGCATGGCCAACTGCGGCATTTTGAGAGCGCTAGCCACCAAAACTTCTTTGATTGCCACCGCAATACTCGCCTTGTCCCAGACGCAGGCTTCCAGCTTGTCAGCCAGCATTTTCAGGGCGGGTTGAATGGCTGGGGTTACATGGGTGCTCAGCTCATCTGCATTCGGGGTCACGCTGATATAGAACTTCGCCACCCAGTCGGCTAACGCCACCGTGGTGTCACACCGGTCTTTGAAGAGACCACAGAGAGCAGACAAGCGCTCATCGGTTTCAACGGACCGCTTGCGAAGCAGGGTACCGACCAATTCGGCCAAGGCCTCGTCACTCATCCCTTTAAGGTGTTGGGCATTCACCCAACGCAACTTGGCATCGTCAAACTGAGCGGCGCTGCGACCCAGGTGGTCGAGGTTGAACCATTCCAAAAACTGGGCACGGGTAAAAATCTCGTCGTCACCGTGGCTCCAACCCAAACGCGCCAGGTAATTCACCATGGCTTCTGGCAAATAGCCTTCGTCGCGGTACTGGGTCACCGGCTTGGCGCCATTGCGCTTGCTCATCTTCTCGCCCAGTTCATTCAGAACAGTGGGGAGATGGGCGTACACCGGCGGCTCTTTGCCTAAGGCCTTGAAAATGTTGATTTGACGTGGCGTATTGTTGACGTGGTCATCGCCCCGAATCACATGGGTGATCTCCATGTCAATGTCATCCACAACGACACAGAAGTTGTAGGTGGGTGTGCCATCAGGGCGGGCAATGACCAAATCGTCCAACTCATCGTTGCTGATCTCGATGCGACCCTTCACCTTGTCTTCCCAGACCACAGCCCCTTCCAGCGGGTTATTGAAACGCAGCACTGGCAGCACTCCCTCAGGAATTGGCGGCAGCACTTTGCCTGGCGCGGGACGCCAGGTCCCGTCATAACGCGGTTTTTCCTTGCTCGCCATTTGTTGCTCACGCAAAGCATCCAAGGCCTCAACACTCATGTAACACGGGTACACATGCCCCGTCGCTTGCAGTTGCGCCAGCACCGCCTTGTAACGATCCATGCGCTCCATTTGGTAATAAGGGCCTTCGTCACAGTCCAGGCCCAGCCAAGCCATGCCTTCAATGATCACATCCACCGACGCCTGCGTGGAGCGCTCCACATCGGTGTCTTCAATGCGAAGCACAAAATCACCGCCCGTGGCACGGGCAAAGGCCCAGGGGTACAGGGCAGAGCGAATGTTGCCAAGATGAATGAATCCTGTCGGTGACGGGGCGAAACGGGTGCGAATTTTGTTTGTCATTTGAAATGTTTTCCGATCCAACAGACCCAGCGTGATCAGCACTGGGGTCCTTAGTGGGTTCCAAGATCACGGCGACGTCGATCTGACCTTGACTGCGACGGCCCGCCGCCGCTAGCTAGGTCGCGCGGGCTTCCTCAGCGGGGTCTTCTGCGACCACGCGATTGGCGTTGAGTCGCGAAATATCATCTGCGGTGATGTCGCCGGTGACATACACACCATCGAAGCAGGAGGCGTCAAAGCCTTTGATATGGGCATTCAAGGAACCTATCGCCGTTTTCATGGCGTGCACGTCCTGGTAGATCAAAGCATCACAACCAATGACTTGACGAATCTCTTCGACCGTGCGGTCATGGGCCACCAGTTCACTGGACGTTGGCATGTCAATGCCATACACGTTGGGGTAGCGCACCGGGGGCGCCGCGCTGGCAAGGTAAACTTTTTTGGCACCGGCTTCGCGCGCCATTTGCACAATCTCGCGACTCGTGGTGCCCCGCACGATGGAGTCATCGACCAGCAGCACATTGCGCCCTTTGAACTCACTGGCAATCACATTGAGTTTTTGGCGCACTGATTTTTTGCGAACCGACTGGCCGGGCATGATGAACGTGCGCCCGACATAGCGGTTTTTCACAAAGCCTTCCCGGTAGGGCAAGCCCAACAACTGTGCCAACTGGGCGGCACTGGGTCGGCTCGACTCAGGAATGGGGATGACCACGTCAATTTCGTTCGGGGGAACAGTTGAAATCACCCGCTTGGCCAGTGTTCCGCCCAAATTCAAACGTGCTTGGTAAACCGAGATGCCATCCATCACCGAGTCAGGTCGCGCAAGGTAAACAAACTCAAAAATACACGGGCTGAGCTGCGTGTGGTCGGCGCACTGTTGCGAATGCACTTTGCCATCCAGGTCAATAAACACCGCTTCGCCCGGGGCAATGTCGCGGTCAAACGTGTGCGCTGATCCTTCCAATGCCACCGACTCGCTGGCCAACATGACCGTGCCATCGCTGTGCCCCATGCACAAGGGTCGGATGCCAAACGGGTCACGAAACGCCAGCACGCCATGCCCTGCAATCATGGCGATGACCGAATACGAGCCCCGAATACGGCGATGCACACGACGCACCGCTTCAAAGACATCAAAAGGACTCAAGGGCAGTCCGCGCGTGGTCGCCTCAATTTCATGGGCCAACACGTTCAAAAGCACCTCCGAGTCACTTTCCGTATTGATATGCCGGTGGTCGGTGGTGAAAAGCTCCGACTTGAGCGCCTGAGCGTTGGTCAAGTTGCCGTTGTGAACCAACACAATGCCAAACGGCGCATTGACGTAAAACGGCTGCGCTTCTTCCTCGCTGAAGGCGTTGCCTGCCGTGGGGTAGCGAACCTGGCCGAGGCCGCAGTTGCCGGGCAGAGAACGCATGTCACGGGTGCGAAACACGTCACGCACCATGCCCTTGTCTTTGTGCATGTAGAACTTGCGGTCCTGCTGGGTGACGATGCCTGCGGCGTCTTGGCCTCGGTGCTGAAGCAGCAACAAAGCGTCATAGAGGAGTTGATTAACAGGTGCGTTGCTGACAACGCCGACGATTCCACACATATGTTTCCGATCAGTTGAGAACAGACAAGGCACCGTTGGGTGTCCGCCCGTTCCACCACGCCTCAAGAAGGCAAATACTTTCCAAACTTTTCTGGCAGCACCGGTTTCAAGCTCTTCAGGGCCGTCAATGAAATGCCCGCACCCACCGAGTCTTGCCACCAATCGCCAGACTTCATCGGGGTCATGCTGATGACTACCGTGGCAGCCAACACCATCACCACCCCTCGCGCCAGACCAAAAACAGCGCCCAAAGCGCGGTCAACGGGTTGCAGACCCACGGCGGTCAGCAGTTTTTTAACCAAGGCGGCGACCAGACCGCCCGCAAATACCGCCAAGATAAAGACGACGGCAAAGCCTGCTGCGTAGCGCACACCCTCTGCCGCGCCCTCCATCGGCAGTTTCTCTGCGATGTCATGGGCCAGCCACTGCGCCAATACAAAAGCAAGTACCCAGTTCACCATCGACAGGACTTCATAGACCAGCCCACGCCAAATGCCCAATAGCAGGGACACCAGCAAAATCCCCCCAAAAATGAGATCTAGTGTGGACATTCCCGACTGCATGATGTTTCGAAATCCGCTTAAAGCGTCAGGATTGCGGCAGGCAACCCCAATTTTTTGATTTTCTCAGCCGCTTTTTCCGCTTCTGCACGCGTGCTGTAAGGGCCGGTGCGCACCCGAATGCGAGAGCCGTCTTTGGTCTGCGCCACATGGGTGTAAGTTTTCAGGCCCAACGCCTCCACTTTTAAGCGCACAGTGCGAGCCCCTGCTTCTTCTGCAAACGCACCCACCTGAACAACAAACCGTCCTTCTGAAACCTCCGTTTTGGTCTGCGGTGCACGGCCCTGTAAAAGCGCCAGTGCTTTGGCCCCATCGTCGGTTCGGGGTGCGACTGCGGCAACTGGCTTTTCAACAACTTTTTCGGCAACTTTTTCAACGCTTTTTTCAGCCGGTTTGGCAACCGTTTTCGCGACGGGCGGGAGCACAGGCTTGGTCTCCTCAACGGCTGTTTTGGGCATGGGAGTCGCCAACACGATTTCTTCTTTGGCTGCGTCTTCAAAGGAGTCGGTTTGGGCGGTATTCAGGCGCGTTTCGTCTTGAGCGGCAGTCGCCGGAACACTCAGGGGCAGTACCTTGTTTTTGTCAGGGATGTCAATCGGTGTGTCAACCGCGATCGGGCGCGGCTGCTTGTCAAACAACATGGGAAAACCGACCACGCCGACCAGCACCAGCACCGTCGCGCCAATGAGGCGGTATTTGGCGCGACGACGCATGACCTCAATACTCTCCGACTGGGGTGACACCGCGGCGGGCTCGTCGGTTCGCTTTCGGAATTTGAAAAATGCCATAAGTGTGCGCGTTCAGGGGTCAGGAGTTGGGCAGGTGCTGGGCATGAAGTCGAGGCAGCCCATTCTTCAAGATGCCGCCCACGGTGTAGAAGGACCCAAAGACCACAATTCTATCAGTGGGGTCGGCAGCAGCGACCGCAGCCTCAAGCGCTAGCTGGGGGTCCGCGTAAGCAGAAGCGACGGCCTCTTTGCGGGTATTTTGAGCCTGCCACCGCTCCACCAAGCGGGCCCCGGTAGCCGCACGGGCAGTAGGTAAATCAGTGAAATACCACTTGTCGATCAAAGGATTCACTTTGGCCAGCATGGCCGCCAGGTCTTTGTCAGCCATCGCCCCCACCACGGCATGGGTGGTCGGGAAATACCCCATCGCGTCCAAATTAGCGGCCAAGGCGGCGACAGAATGCGGGTTGTGGGCCACGTCCAGCACCAGCGTGGGCTGCCCCGGCACAATCTGAAAACGCCCGGGCAGCTCTACAAAGGCCAGTCCATTGCGCACGGACTGTGCGGTCACCGGCAGGCGGTGCCTGAGCGCCGCCAAAGCCGCCAACACCCCGGCCGCGTTCACCAGCTGATTCGCACCCCTTAGCGCAGGGTAGGCCAAACCGCTGTAACGACGACCGCGCCCCGCCCAAGCCCATTGCTGCTTGTCACCCGACACGTTGAAATCGACCCCAAACCGCCACAGGTCGGCGTCAATCTCGGTGGCGTGGTCCAACACACTTTGAGGCGGCATGGGGTCACTGACAATCACTGGGCGCCCGGTGCGCATGATGCCGGCTTTTTCACGGCCAATCAGCTCCCGGTTGGTGCCCAAAAACTCCATGTGATCCAAATCCACGCTGGTGATCACGGCGCAATCGGCGTCAATGATGTTGACCGCGTCCAAGCGCCCGCCCAAACCCACCTCCAGAATCACCACATCCAGCCCGGAGCGCGACATCACATCCAGAATGGCCAAGGTAGAGAACTCAAAATAGGTGAGAGAAACTTCAATCCCATTTTGGGCTCTAGCCCTTTCTACACCTGCGAAACCAGCTATTAATTCAGTAGCATTCACGGTCTCGCCGCGCAGTCGCAGGCGCTCCTCAAAATGCACCAGGTGAGGCGAGGTGTAAACGCCCACCTTGTAACCGGCCTGAAGCAAGATCGACTCCAACATGGCACAGGTGGACCCCTTGCCATTGGTGCCCGCCACCGTGATCACTGGGCAATCAAAGCGGATTTGCATGCGATCAGCCACCGTGCGCACGCGCTCTAGTCCCATATCGATGTTCGTGGGGTGCAATTGCTCGCAGTGAGCCAGCCATTCGGGCAATGTTTTCATCATGCGCGGGATTGTCGCCCAGCACAGGGCAATGGCATGATTCGGATCATGAATTCCACACCCCACACGCCCTCTACCTCTATCTCCATCTCAGCCACGGTCTACGGCATCCCGAATTGCGACACGGTCAAGAAAGCGCGCGCCTGGTTCGCCGATCACGACGTGCATGTCACCTTTCATGACTTTAAGAAACTTGGCGTGCCCGCTGAAGAGGTCAGTCTCTGGGCGCAGGCGGTGGGCTGGGAGGCGCTGGTCAACCGCAAAGGCACCACATGGCGCAAGCTTGATGAGGCCACGCAACTCGCTGTAGTAGATCTGCCCAGCGCAACGACCTTGATGCTGGCGCACCCCAGCGTCGTGAAGCGGCCCGTGGTTGTCTGGTCAGACGGCCACGTGAGCGTGGGATTTGATGCCGCCATGTTCGCCACGCACCTATCTTAAAATGAGCGTTTAGCACCGACACGCCCTTCCTTCTCGTTCACCGCACTGTTATCTTCATGACCACTTCGCACATCGACAACGTCTCCGTCACCACCCAGGCCAGCGTCTATTTCGACGGCAAATGCGTCAGCCACAGCCTCACCTTGGCGGATGGCACCCAGAAATCGGTCGGCGTGGTGTTGCCTGCGACCCTGATGTTTAACACCGGGGCGCCCGAAACCATGGAGTGCGTCGCAGGCAGCTGCGAATACAAACTCGAAGGCAGCGAAACTTGGGTGCGGTCTGCAGCCGGGGACAGCTTCAGCGTGCCGGGCCAAGCCAAATTTCACATTCGCGTGACCGAGGCTTACCACTACATCTGCCATTACGGCTGATTTTCACTGCGCATTGGCCCGCTCTCAGAGTGGGTGAGGCGACACACTTCTTAGCCCTCGGCCTGCAATCGGCTCTTTTACGGAAAAACCATGTCCACGATTCTCCAAAACATTCCCACGGGCCAAAAGGTCGGCATTGCATTCTCCGGCGGCCTCGACACCAGCGCCGCCCTGCACTGGATGAAGCTCAAGGGAGCGATTCCTTACGCCTACACCGCCAACCTGGGTCAACCCGACGAAGCCGATTACGACGAGATTCCGCGCAAAGCCATGGAATACGGCGCTGAAGCCGCCCGACTGATCGACTGCCGCACCCAACTGGCCAACGAAGGCATTGCGGCGTTGCAAAGTGGTGCCTTTCACATCTCTACCGGCGGCGTCACCTACTTCAACACCACGCCCATTGGCCGCGCGGTGACGGGCACCATGCTGGTGTCTGCCATGAAAGAAGACGATGTCAACATCTGGGGTGACGGCAGCACCTTCAAGGGCAATGACATTGAGCGTTTTTACCGCTACGGTCTGCTGACCAACCCTTCGTTGAAAATTTACAAGCCTTGGCTGGACCAGCAGTTCATTGACGAATTAGGGGGCCGCTCTGAAATGTCGGCCTTCATGACCGCCCACGGCTTTGGCTACAAGATGTCGGCGGAAAAAGCTTACTCGACCGATTCCAACATGCTGGGTGCCACACACGAAGCGAAAGACCTCGAGTTTCTCAACACAGGCATGAAAATTGTCAACCCCATCATGGGCGTGGCATTCTGGAAAGACGACGTCGAGGTGAAGCGCGAAGAAGTCACCGTGCGTTTTGAAGAAGGCCGCCCAGTCGCTTTGAACGGCGTGGTCTATGAAGATTTGGTGAGCTTGATTCTGGAAGCCAACCGCATTGGCGGTCGCCACGGCTTGGGCATGAGTGACCAGATTGAAAACCGCATCATTGAAGCCAAAAGCCGGGGCATCTACGAAGCACCCGGCCTGGCGCTGCTGTTTGCCTGCTATGAGCGACTGGTGACCGGCATTCACAACGAAGACACCATTGAGCAGTACCGTGAAAACGGCCGCAAACTGGGCCGTCTGCTGTACCAAGGTCGCTGGTTTGACCCGCAAGCCATCATGCTGCGTGAAACAGCGCAACGCTGGGTGGCCCGCGCTGTCACCGGCGAAGTGACGCTGGAGTTGCGTCGCGGCAACGATTACTCGATTCTGAACACCGAAAGCGCCAACCTCACCTACGCGCCTGAGCGCTTGAGTATGGAAAAGGTCGAGGACGCACCGTTTTCCCCCCAAGACCGCATTGGCCAGCTCACCATGCGCAACCTGGACATCGTGGACACCCGCGCCAAACTGGGTATTTACGCCAAAGCGGGGCTGCTGTCACTGGGCGAAGACGGCGACTTCCTGAGCCTGAGCAACAGCGATACCAGCAAATAAAAGAAAGGGCGCGAAAGCGCCCTTTTTTTGCGGGAAAGTTAGCGTTGAGTGGCCTTTGACCGCAGCCCGGTCAGCGCTTCTTCGGCACTCTGGCGGCCCAGGTAGGCTTGTGCGATGGGCCGCAACGCCATCGGGGCAATGCCCAAGCCGGCCAAGCCCGGGTACTTTCCCGTCGCCACGTTGTCGATCTTCATCGAATCCAGGTTGTCCACACTCATCAGGGGCTTGCCTGGGGCCCAACCCATCATTGCCGCCTGCAAGCGCCCAAGCCAATTGGGCAAGCCAAACACCCACCGTCCCCGGCCCCCGGCAATACCACTGAGCTGACCAGAGAGGGCCACAAGCTGTTTGAGGGTGAAAACGTCCGGCCCACACAATTCGAAAATGCCAGCGTGGTCAACGGGAGTCCCGGGCCGATTGGGTCGAACACAACGGACCACGGCCGTGGCCACGTCTTGGACCCACACCGGCTGAAACCGCGCTTGGGCACCGGCCAGCGGCATGATGGGGAACACTTTTTGCAGTCCTGCAAACAGGTTTAAAAACTGATCAGCAGCACCAAAAATTACACTTGGGCGCAGGCAAGTCAACTCAAAACCGACATCAGCGACGCCTGCCGCCGCACTGCCGCAGGCGGCTTGCCTCAACACCCCCTCGCCCTGCCCTTTGCTTCGCAGGTACATCGACGGTGCCGATTCAGGGTGCTGCGCATCGACCCCCAGAGCACTGATATGGACCACCTGCTTCACGCCATTGGCCAAACAGGCGCGGGCCAGTTTTTCGGGCAGCGCCACGTGCACCCGGTGAAACGCCGCCTGCGTGCCATGCAGAATCGCAACCAAATTGACCACTGCCTCATGCCCTGCCACGGCGCAGGTCAGAGCCACCTCGTCATGCACATCCATCTCCAGCACCGTCAACGGGGGCAAGTGCTGCAGATGCCGGGCACTGCTGCGCACCCGCGTGGGCACGGTGACATGCCAGCCGTCACGCACCAGTTTTTCGCAAACATGGGCGCCCACAAAGCCGGTCCCGCCTAAAACCAATATTTTTTTCATGCCGACAATCTAGCCGCTTGTGGAAAACACCAGTTTCTCAAAGGTTAAAAAGGTGATCGCGCTACAAGGTTCACTGGGTGGCAGAGCGACGCACGTCACTTCACAGAAAAATTTTAAAACCTTGCAACGCCTGACTGACCCGCAACAGAGACCGATGAACTGACACGCTGTGGCATCAGTCGCGCGGGGGGGCGGTTATTTTTCCGATGATTTTCACAGCCACACCACCCCCGGGCACGAAGCTGGAAGCCACCTCGCCACCCAACTCCAATAAGGTTTCCCGGGTGATGATTTCTTTGATCTTGTCTTTGAACCAGCTCCCGTTCTCAATCACTTCGCCAGTCAAACCGTCGACTTCGATCACGCCCACTTTGTCAGCGCTGGACCATTTGAACTCGAAGGCAAACACGGGTCGCAGATACATATACGTGCGCTCAAACTCAATTTGATCGGCTTGGACCTCAAACGCATTGATCGCCTCCCCGGTCAGTGCGGCACTGGCCACCTGAATGGCACCTACCAAGGCCAACTTGGGTTTCAGCACTTCTGGGCGTTCCAGCACATCAACTTCGGTGTACTTGTATTTATTGATGAACGCGCCCAGCGCGTCCGCTTTGACGCTGTCGCGCTGCATACCATCCATCAGTCGGTCAAACCCCAGCTTGCGGTGGCACGTTTCGCGGGCGACGAACTCAATACGGGCTTTGTCTTTTTGCCGTGCTACATCAAAAACGCTGCCTTCAATGTGCAAGGTCTGTGTGTAAAGGTTGTGAACCGGCACTTGATAGGTCAGCTGACAGGTGTAATCCACCGACCGTGTGGCTTTGACATGCCAAAACGGCTCCAGCCGAAGTTCTTGACGAACCAGTTGCACCGTGTTCTCTTTGGGGCGATTCAAGGGGTTGAGTTTGGCCAACATGCCAAACGCATTCAGCTTCTTTTTCTCCGCTTGTTCTTGCGCCGCCCGAAAAGGGTAAACCTCATCAAACACAAAAATCTTGTTGGTACTGTCGGTATGAGAAACGGTCAATTGGTGGGTCATGAGTGGCTTTGTGGAAACGATTAAAGGGCTGAGCCAGCCCCAACGGATAGAAGTTACAACACCATCAGCGCCAGTATCCCACTGCCACCTAAATCACGACCGGTTCAGGTTCCAGGCGAATGCCAAAGCGTTCATAGACACTGGTTTGAATGGCCTTGGCCAGCGTCATGACTTCGCCGCCAGTGGCACCTTGGCCGTTGGTGCCCACACCGCGGTTCACCAGCACCAAGGCTTGTTTTTCATAAACCCCCGCCTGGCCCACGGATTTTCCGCGCCAGCCGCAGGAGTCGATCAACCAGCCGGCTGCCAATTTGACCGAGCCATCGTCCAAGCGGTAATGCACCACCTTGGGGTCTCGGGCAATGATGTCAGCGCATTGCTCTGCCGTTACCGTCGGATTTTTGAAAAAGCTGCCGGCATTGCCAATCACTTGGGGGTCTGGCAACTTGGCGCGACGCACTTCACACACCCAGTCAAACACTTGGCGTGCGGTGGGCTGCGTGCAGTGGTGCTCTGCCATCTTCTTCTCAAGGTCTGCATAGCCCAGAACAGGCTTCCACACTTTGGGCAAGGCAAAGCGCACTCGCAGAATCACCGCCCGGTCTTTCAGGCCCGGCGTGGCAGGTGTGGCGCCCACGGTAGCAGCACCGGCACTGTGCTTGAAGATCGAGTCGCGGTAGCCAAAAGCGCACTGCGCGGCATTCAAGGTAAAGACTTGGCCGGTGGCCAAGTCCATGGCGTCTAACGATTCAAAGCGGTCTTGCAGCTCGACGCCATAAGCGCCCACGTTCTGTACTGGCGACGCGCCGACGGTGCCTGGAATCAGGGCCATGTTTTCCAACCCTGGGTACCCTTGATCGAGTGTCCAACGCACCGCGTCGTGCCAGTTCTCACCCGCTCCGCATTCAATGATGAACGCTTTAGCAGTTTCCTCGACTAAGCGACGGCCCCTGATTTCGACCTTGAGCACGACTGGTTTGACGTCGCCAGTGATCACAATGTTGCTGCCCCCTCCCAGTACAAACTTGGGCTGACCCCCCAAATCCGGATGCTGCAAGACGGCATGCAAGTCTGCTTCATCCTTGATTCGCACCAAGGTAAGGGCTTTTGCGACGATATGGAAGGTATTGAAGGCCTGAAGCGGCACATTGTTCTCGACTAACATGGCGAGATTGTCGCATTGGGGGTCTCCCCACTTCGCGCTGAGGCAGAGCCTGTTACCGCCTCCATCCAACAAAGTGCATTGCCCCTGGACAGGCTCGGGGCACGCCAATGAATGTGAGTGACCCATGCCCTCTTTTGACACCGTCTGCGAAGCCAAGATCGTTGACGTCAAACACGCTGTAGAAAACACCGCCAAAGAAATCGCCACCCGCTTTGACTTCAAGGGCACCCCAGCCTCTATTGAGCTCAAAGACAAGGAAATCACGCTGATTGGGGATGCCGACTTTCAACTCTCCCAAATTGAAGACATTCTGCGCAACAAGCTCACCAAACGTGAAGTCGATGTGCGCTTTATGGACAAAGGTGACCTGCAAAAAATGGGGGGCGACAAGGTCAAAGTGGTCATTAAAGTGCGTGACGGCATCGAAACTGAATTGGGCAAGAAGATTCAGCGCGTGATTAAAGACAGCAAAATCAAGGTGCAAGCCTCCATTCAAGATGGCAAGTTGCGCGTCACCGGCAAAGACCGTGATGACCTCCAAGCCGCCCAGGCCTTGATTCGCAAAGAAATTTCGGATATGCCGCTGAGCTTTGACAACTACCGCGATTGATGAAAAAAGCGCTTGTGCTGCTCCCCCTGCTGGGCCTTGCCTCACTGGCGGGGGCCCAAACGGTTGCTTTGACGGGCATGCTGGGTGGCAAGGCGCTGATCATCGTGGACGGCGGCGCGCCCAAGAGTGTGGCACCCGGCGCGAGCCACCAAGGCATCAAAATTGTGGCCACGCAAGGCGATGAGGCGGTCATTGAAATCAAGGGGCATCGCCAAACCATGCGCGTGGGAGATACGCCCATTCGGGTAGAAAACCCAGCCTTCAAACCCGGCGCGGGGGCAACAAAATTGTGTTGACGGCAGGCACGGGGGGGCATTTCCTGACCCAGGGGCAAATCAATGGGCGTGCCGCTCAACTGATGGTGGACACCGGTGCCACCGTCGTGTCCATGAGTGCCAGCGACGCGGACCGCATGGGCCTGGCTTACAAGGCAGGCGAGCCGGTTCGCGTTAGCACGGCCAACGGCGTCACGCCCGGTTGGCGCATCAAATTAAGCTCGGTGCGTGTGGGCGATGTGACCACGCATGAGGTCGATGCGATTGTTTCAATGGGCTCAATGCCCTACATTTTGCTGGGCAACAGTTATTTGAGTCGTTTTCAAATGACCCGAACCAATGACCAAATGGTCCTCGATAAACGGTATTGAATCGACCCCATGAGCATTCACAACGAAAACCACTACGAGGACTTGCTGGGGCTGTGGTCTGACCTGGAGTCGGGCCTGGGCGTCATTTTGGGCAGTCCGGGCAGCATTCAGGAGTTTGAAAAGCGGGTGTGGCAATACGATCGCTGGATGAAAGACCTGCTCAAGCGGGACGCCGATGTGGGCTTGTACCTGCTGTTTCAACTGGCCAGCAACTCACCGGTGGGCTACAGCGCCTCCCACTCGCTGGTCAGTGCCGTGCTGAGCCACCTGATTGCCCAGGAACTGCACTTGCCCTACCAAGAACGCGACAGCTTGGTTCATGCCGCCTTGACGATGAACATCGCCATGACCGCCCTGCAAGACGAGCTGGCCACGCAATCTGAGCGCCCAAGCGGTGCGCAATTGGATGCCATTCGCCTGCACGCCATGAAAGGCTCGCTCATGTTGGCCAACCTTGGGGTTGTGGATGAGCTGTGGCTGGAAACGATCACCAGCCACCATGACGAATTGACAGACGCTGGTGACCTCTACCAAATTCAGCCCGGCCAGCGGCTGGCTCGAATTCTGCGTGTGGTGGACCGTTACGCCGCGATGATCAGCCCGCGCCAATCCCGTGCGGGCCGCAGCGCCACGGACTCAGCGCGCAAAGCCATCGAAAGCTCTACCAGCCGCAAGGACGAAGTCGGACACGCTTTGGTTCGGGCTGTGGGGTTGTGCCCGCCTGGCACCTATGTGCTGTTGGACAACCGCGAAACCGCCGTGGTCATGCGCCGCAGTGCCACGCCGAATCGCCCCCTCGTGGCGATCGTCATCGACGCCCTCGGCGGGTTGTTAACCCCTCCCCGGCTGCACCGCACCCAACAAGGCAGACCCGACATCAAAGTTGCCCTGGCCGCCTCGGCCATGCGCGAACACCTGAACCACTTCCAGATTCTTCAGCTCGGCGCCTACGCTGCACAGCACCCGTAATTGCTATCAAATAAAGAGTGGCTTGCGAAGGCAGGACAAGGGCTAGAGCCCTGTTTCTCATATAAAAGTGCTAGCCCAAGGGAATGGCGAGTTTGGTTCGACTGACCACTCGGCGCAGCACAAAACTGGAGTGCACGCCGGTCACACCCTCAATGCGAGTGAGTCGATTGAGCAGCAAGGACTGGTAATGGTCCATGTCCCGCACCACAACCTTGAGCTGGTAGTCGGCATCTTGGCCCGTGATCAGCAGGCACTCCAGCACCTCAGGCAGCACCGTGACCTCAGACTCAAAATTGGCAAAGCGCTCGGGCGTGTGTTTGTCCATGGAAATATGAATCAACGCCATCAGCGAGAGGCCGAGCTTTTTGGCGTTGACCAAGGCACGGTAACCCTCAATCAAGCCGGACTCCTCCAAAGCCCGCACACGGCGCAGGCAGGGCGAGGGCGAGAGGCCAATGCGATCAGCCAAATCCTGGTTGTTGATGCGGCCATCCTCTTGCAGAACGTCCAAGATGTGCTGGTCGTAGCGGTCTAACTTCATGGATTGCCTTAATAAGTTTTTAACAAGCAGAGTATGCCAATTTTTTACTGAAAAATAGCAATTTAAATCTATAACCTAGCATTTATCAGTAATTTGGCAACTTTCTGCGGCGCACTTCAGCTTACACTTGTTCAACTGGTTACCCACCAGACACGGCCACCCAAAACCACCTTTTTGGGTGGCGCAAACGGACCCCACAAGGGTTTGAACTGCTGACTCACCTGACACCCTGGCGACAGACTCGCCCAGGGTCAAGGGCACCCCTCCCCCTCTCTTGCGGCTCCTTCCCCCTCTTGTTTTTCAGGTGTTCTTTGCCGGTCTATGATGCGGACTTAAACCGCCCGCCATGCCGCCCGACTTGCCTCCTGAATCCCGTTTGAACCAGCATTTGCGCCACTTGCTTACGCAGCAGCGTGTCGCAGCCTTGGGCACCTTGGACGATGAGCGCGCACCGTTTGTGTCGATGGTGCCTTTTGCAGTCGATTCAGCCAGCGCCACGCTGGTAATTCATGTCAGTTTGCTGGCGCCCCACACCCGGCACCTGCTCGCCCGACCCCGTGTGTCATTGCTGATCATGCAAGCCGAAATGGCAGACGCCCCAGTGCTCGCGCTCCCGCGCGTGACGCTGCAGGGCCAAGCAGGTGCGTTAGAGGTGGATAGCGGGCCTTGGGCCGATGCAAAACGGGCCTACCTGGCCCGCTTTCCAGAGGCGGAACCGATGGTGCATTTTGGAGACTTTAAGTTCATCGGCATTGCCGTGGAGACGGC
Organism: Rhodoferax sp.; assembly: GCA_049286445.1. GTDB lineage: Bacteria > Pseudomonadota > Gammaproteobacteria > Burkholderiales > Burkholderiaceae_C > Rhodoferax. Next base: position 15,020 of record JBAQDW010000208.1, read on the forward strand.
GCGCCAAGTGAATGGCTTTGGTGCTGCGCGCTCGCTGAATGCCACTGAGTTGGCGGCCGTGCTGTCGCCCTTGGTGTAATCCCACTGCGTCACACGGCCACGTCAGCACAAACGGGTTTGTTATTTGCCTTCAACAAAGGCGACCATCATGCGAGCGACTTGCACCCCGTCATGGCCGTTGGCCAAGCTGTCAATGCCATTTTGGTAAATGGCCTCACCCAAAATGGCACGGCGCTTGTCCAAAATAAAGCCACTGTAGGCCTCCACAAATTCTGGATGGGCCTGAACACAAAACACATGCTCACCCACTGAATAAGCCGCAACGGGGCAAAAGTCGCTGGTGGCCAACAACTGGGCGCCTGCAGGCAACTCCAACACCTGGTCCTGATGGCTGGCCAGCAGCGAGACTTCTTGACGCCCCTGCGCCTGGGGAAAATCGGGGGCAAGCCACTCGTACGTCATGCGCCCCGAGCCCCAGCCCTGCGGGGCCCGCCCCACTTTGGCACCCAGGCACAGACCCACCAGTTGGTGGCCAAAACACACCCCCACCAATTTTTGCTTGGCCGCCAGAATGCCCTGCACACGGTGGCGCAGTTCCAGCACCCACGGCTCCTGTGAAAACGAGTCGGCCTTGCTCCCGGTCAGCAGCACCGCGTCGTAGTCTGCAAATGACTCAGGGTAGTGACCCTGTGTGGTGTTGAAAATATCAAGGGTCCAGTCGGCACCGGCCTCACGCAGCAGGCGCTCAAACATGGCACCGTAGCTGATGTAGGTGGGGGCGACCACGGGGTCCAGCACATCGTTGTCCAGTATGCAAACTTTCATGGCGTCTCAATCAAAAATTAGTCCCAATTATCTTCACGCTTTCACACTTTGGCTTTCTTGCCCAAGCGCGACTCGGTGCCTTTCACCAGGCGACCAATGTTCTCCAAGTGGCGGTAAATCAGCAGCAAAGACATCACCGAAATGGACAGCATGATGCCCTTGTTGAAATACCACGCCACCCCCCCGCCAAACACGTAATACACCGGCGCAAACAGCGCCGCCGTCAATGAGGCAAGCGACGAGTAGCGAAAGAAAATTGCCATGACCAGCCAAGTCGCCGCTGTCGCCAAGCCCAACACCCAGCTGATGCCCAGCAACACCCCCAGCGCCGTGGCCACGCCTTTGCCACCCTCAAATTTGAAAAACACAGGGTAAAGGTGCCCGACAAAGGCCGCCAGCCCCACCAGTCCCATCGTGCCTTCTGCCATGCCGTAGGGTTGACCGAACCACTTCACCAACATCACCGCCAGCCACCCCTTGGCGGCGTCTAGCAGCAGCGTGGCGACGGCCGCGCCCTTGTTGCCAGAACGCAGCACATTGGTGGCCCCCGGGTTCTTGCTGCCAAAGGTGCGCGGGTCGTTCAACCCCATCACGCGGCTCACAATAACCGCGAAAGAGAGCGAACCGATCAAGTAGCCTGCCAAGGCGGCCAGTACGGGGAAAAAACCATGAAGTGACTGCAAAAAAATCTCCTGCTGCGGGCCCCTGGCAACTGGGGGCATCAGGGGCCTATTCTGCCAGCGCCGCAAAGGCGACCCGCCCTGCATGGCGTCAGTTCAGTCAAGCAACGCGCACTGAACCGGTTGCGCAACCAGCAAGCTCACGCACACCTGCGGATCCAGCTTGACCAGATAACCGCGCCGCCCACCGTTGATCAGGATTGACGGCAAGGCCAAAACAGACGACTCGACATACACCGGCATGTTCTTTCGGGTGGCAAACGGCGAAGTGCCGCCCACCAAGTAGCCGCTGTGCCGATTCGCCACCTCGGGCTTGCACGGCTCAACCGACTTGGCCCCGATTTGCCGGGCCAAATTTTTGGTGGAGACTTTTCGGTTGCCATGCATCAACACCACCAGCGGCTTGGCGTCTTGGTCTTGCATGATCAGGGTTTTGACCACATGAAAGGGATCAAAACCCAGCACCTCGGCGCTATGCAGCGCGCCGCCATGCTCTAGGTAGTCATACACATGCTCGGTGAACTTCACCCCGTGCGTTTTAAGGAAATCGGTGGCAGCCGTAGCGCTCACGTGGTCTTTTTTAGCCATAAACGAGATTTTCCCACGGCCACTCGGCCCAAGGTCGCAGGGCGCAACGGCCGACGAGGACACCTCTGCCTTCCCAGAGTGGCGCGTCAGACGCAAGGGGGAGGGGGCCGTGACTTAAGATGGCAACCAGTGCATCAAAAGGCTGTCTGCGCCCCCACTTTTGGAGAAAACCTTGAACCAACTAAAAATCTCAACCCGGCTGATCTTGTTAGTGATCACCTTGTCGCTGATGCTGATTGGGGGGGCTGCAATGGGCTTGTATGGCATTGCGAAAGGCAATGAGGGACTCAAAGCGGTGTACGAGGAAAGCACGGTCCCCGCAGGCCAACTGTCTGAAGTGTTGAGCCTGACCCAGCGAAACGCTTTGCTGGTTGCCACCTCGCTTACCAATGTGACCCCCGAAGCCATTCAAAAATATTTGGCTGAAGTGGAAACCAACAGCGCTGAAATCACCCGGTTATGGAGCATCTACACGAGCAAGGTGAAAAATCCGGCTGAAATGGCGCTGGCCAAAACGTTTGCCGACAACCGGTCAGAATTTCAGGATCAAGGCCTCGTCCCCGCCACCAAAGCACTGCGTGACAACAACCTCAGTGAGGCGCAAAGCGTTTATTCAACCAAAATGGAGCCGCTTTATGCCAAGGTAAAAGACAGCCTGGTCCCTTTGCTGAAGTATGAACTCGACAAAGCGCAGTCGAGTTACTCCGCGTCCGTGGCGTTGGGTAACCTGATCCTCTGGATCGCCGTGGGCTCACTGGCAGTGGCTCTGCCGGTGGCAGCCTTCGCCAGTGTGGTCTTGATTCGCAACCTGTCGCGCGCATTGAATCGGGCGGTGGAGGTGGCCAACGCAGTCGCTGCGGGGAACCTGAACCTCACCATTGACGCCAGCGGCTCAGACGAATTGGCCAAGCTCATGCAAGCCCTGTCGACGATGAACCAGTCATTGGTCAAGGTCGTCTCCCAAGTGCGCCAAGGCTCAGAGAGTGTGGCCACCGCCAGTGTCGAAATTGCGCAAGGCAACAACGACTTGTCAGCGCGCACCGAGCAGCAAGCCAGCGCCTTGGAAGAAACCGCCGCCAGCATGGAGCAACTGGGGGCTACCGTGCGACAAAACGCCGACTCGGCTCGCCAGGCCAACCAGCTGGCCCAAAGCGCCTCCACCGTCGCCACCCAAGGGGGCGAGGTGGTGGGCGAAGTGGTGGAAACCATGAAGGGCATCAACGAGTCCAGCCGAAAAATCTCCGACATCATCAGCCTCATTGACGGCATTGCGTTTCAAACCAACATCTTGGCGCTGAACGCCGCCGTGGAGGCGGCCCGCGCAGGTGAACAAGGGCGGGGCTTTGCCGTGGTGGCCTCGGAGGTGCGCAGCTTGGCGGGAAGGTCTGCCGAAGCGGCCAAAGAGATCAAGGCCCTGATTGGCGCCAGTGTGGAGCGGGTGGCGCATGGCACCGCTTTGGTGGACAAAGCGGGCGCGACCATGGGAGAAGTGGTGAGCAGCATCAGGCGCGTGACTGATTTGGTGGGCGAAATTTCCGCTGCCAACAACGAACAAGCGTTGGGCGTTCAACAGGTGGGTGAAGCCGTGACGCAAATGGACCAGGCCACGCAACAAAATGCAGCCTTGGTGGAACAGATGGCTGCCGCCGCCAGCGGCCTGAGTAACCAAGCGAATGATTTGGTGCAGGTGGTGTCGTCCTTCCAACTTCAAGAAAGCGGCTACGCACCCCGAACGTTGACCAGCCCACCGAAGCGGCCTGCTGCCAAGCCATTGGCCCGCCCGCCTTTGAACTACCAAGCGCAAAAGCCCAGAGCGACCCCGCCCTCCATCCCCACCCCGCAGCGTGCAGGGGTCAATCGACCCGCGTCACTGCCCAAGCCCGTGCCAAAGATGACGGCCAAGCCGGGCGCCGCCAGCAACAGCGATGACGATTGGGAATCGTTCTAACTGGCCGGAGCACTCGCCCCCTCTCACCGCGACCCGCTTACTGCGCCGGGTCGCGCAGCGCCCAACGAATGGCGTCAATTTGCTTGAGCAACTCGGGGGTCAGCGTGGTTCCCCACGCGTCCAAGCATTCATCGAGTTGTGCCACTGACGTCACCCCAATGATGGTGCTGGCCACCTGCCATTTGGTATAGCAAAAAGCCAGCGCGAGCTGGGTAGGTGTGAGGCCATGTTCACGGGCCAACGCGTTGTAGCGGCGCGCCGCAGCCAACGACTCAGGGCGGCCCCAGCGTTGTTTGCGGGTTGACTCAAACTTGGTAATGCGGGCGTTGGCAGGCGCCTCAGGACCCGTCAAGCCCGACGCGTCGTATTTACCAGTGAGCAGTCCGAAGCCCAACGGCGAGTAGGCCAGCAGAGACACGCCCAAGCGGTGCATGGTTTCATCCAAACCGTTTTCCACCGTGCGATTAATCAGGCAGTAGGGGTTTTGCACCGTGGCCACACGCGGCAAATCGTACTGATTGGCCAAGCGCACAAACTCGTGCACGCCATAAGGGGTCTCATTGGACAAACCCACTGCTCGCACCTTGCCTGCCTTGACCAAGGTGTTCAGTGCTTCAAGCTGGGCATGCATTGAGCTTCCCGTGTTGTCCTGCGTCGGGTCGTAGTAAATAGCCCCAAAGGCAGGCACAGGACGCACCGGCCAATGGATTTGGTAGAGGTCAATCACGTCGGTTTGCAGGCGTTTCAAACTGCCTTCACACGCACCGATGATGTCGTCAGGGCTGAGGTCGGCACTGCCACCCCGAATCCAGGGCATATTGCGCGAGGGGCCGGCTACTTTGGTGGCAATGACCAGTTTCTCCCGTGCGCCAGGCGTCTTGGCCAACCAGTTCCCCAAGATTTTTTCAGTGGCGTTGTACGTTTCGGCCCGGGGGGGCACGGCGTACATCTCAGCCGTGTCAATAAAGTTGACACAGCGCTCCATCGAACGGTCCAAAATGGTGTGCGCCGTGGCTTCGTCAACCTGCTCGCCAAAGGTCATGGTACCCAGGCAAATGGGGGTCACAGCCAGGTCGCTTTGACCCAATAAAAGGGTTTGCATTGGTTTTTTCACAATCAAAAGTACAAAAAAAATTCAAAACCAAGCGCTTGGCCCAAGCGGCCAAGGGGTGGTTTCAAAACGCGGCGCCAGTGTAAAGACTTGGCAAAACCCCCACGCACCACTCAAGCAGGGTGCATGGGGTTGAGGTGGCCCAGCCGGCTGCTGTCCAGCAGCGGGTACTGCTCATGGCCCGGCAAGGTGTAATGCCACCACTCGTGAGGAATGGGCTCAAATCCCGCGCCCTGCATCACTTGCAGCAGTTTGAGCCGGTTGGCCTGCGCCACGGGCGAGACTTGCTCGCTAAAGTGGTGGGACAAGGCCGTCATGTCGTCAAAACCGGTGCCCATGTCCAGCTCCTCACCCTGCGCGTTCACCAGCGTCAAATCGACCGCAATGCCACGCGTGTGGTTAGAACCCACACGCGGGTCGGCAACGTAGGCTTGGTCAGGCGCGGTGTCCCACAAACGCCACTGCGCTTCCTCGGGGCGAAAGGCGTCGAATATTTTCAATCGCATGCCCATGGCGGCCGCCAACCGGATGGCAACGCGCAAAGCGGGCTCGGCATCGCGGTGAATCAAGCACACCGGCCGGGCATAAATGACCTGCCCCGACACATTGAAGGGCGTGGCGTAAACCAGGTCCACCACCACGTCATGCGTGTCAGGGTGCAGATGAATCAAGGGGTGCATCATTTGAGGGCCGCTGCACGCGCCTCCTCTTGCAGGCGCAGCACGCGGCGCTGCACCTTGCCCGTGGTGGTCATGGGCAGGCTGTCCACAAACTCAATTTCTTTGGGGTACTCGTAAGGGGCCAACTTGCCTTTGACGTGCTGTTGTAATTCGGCAATAAGTTCAGCATCAAATAGGCCTCTAGCCCTAGTGGAATCTGAGCGAGAAGCTATGAATTCAGGAGCAATTACCACGTAGGCCTTGACCAGCGCGCCGCGCGCGGCATCGGGCTTGGGCACCACGGCGGCATTGGCCACGGCCGGATGCTTGACCAGGCAGTTTTCGATTTCACCCGGACCGATGCGGTAGCCAGCGGCTTTGAACACATCATCGGCGCGACCTTGGTACCAAAGGTAACCCTGCGCGTCGCGCGTGGCCAAGTCCCCGGTGCGGCACCAGTCACCGGTGAACTTGTCCCGCGTGGAGGCGGCGTTCTTCCAGTAGCCCAAGAAGAAGATCGGGTCCGGCTGGCCGTGCACGTCAAAGCGGTTCAGGGCCACGTCACCCGCCACGCCCACCGGGCATTCCTGGCCGTCGTCGTCAATGACCGCCACCCGGTGGCCGGGGTAAGCCATGCCCATGCTGCCGGGCTTGGGCGGCCACATCGCGGCGCAGTTGCCAACGATGTAGTTCACCTCGGTTTGCCCAAACATCTCATTCACGGTCACGCCCAACTGTGTGTGGCAGTAGTCAAACACGGCATCGCCCACCGCTTCACCCGCGCTCATGATGGCGGCTAACTTCAGGTCAAACTGCTGGCGCACGGTGACCGTGGGCGTGCCGGGGTAGGCCTTCATCATGGCTTTGAGCGCCGTGGGGAACAAAAACGTGTGCGTGACGCCAAACTGCGCCATCAGTTCCAGCGCGGTTTGCGGGCTGAAGCGGCCATGAAACGCCACGATGGGGCGGCCAAAGTACAGCGTGGGCAGCAGCGCATCCATCAACCCCCCGGTCCAGGCCCAATCGGCGGGGCTCCAGAACACGGCGTCCGACTGCGCGTTGTCTTTGCCGTCAAAACCAAACCAGTTTTGACTGCACACAAACCCCGTCAGGTTGCCAATGAGCGCGCGGTGCGGAATCAGCGCGCCTTTGGGGTGGCCGGTGGTGCCACTGGTGTAGATCAACACCGCGGCCTCGTCGGCCAGTGTGGACACCAGCGTGAACTCTGCAGGCTGTTGGACCAGCGCTGCGCTGTAGTTGAAGTCACACCCCCCCAGCGTCTGTGCCAACAGGCCCACGCCCAACACGGTGCGCAGCAGCGGGCAGTTGTCGCGCACCGCCTGCAAGCCCTCCAGGCTGCTGGCGTCGCCAATGGCGACCACGGCCTCGCTGTCATGCAAACGAAACTCCAGCGCTTCGGGCCCGAACAGCATGGACAAGGGCATCGCCACCGCCCCCATTTGCAGCACCGCCATGTAGGCCACCGCGGTCTCAAAACACTGCGGCATCACAATCGCCACCCGGTCCCCGCGGCCCACCCCCAGCACGGCCAGGACATTGGACAAGCGATTGGCTTGGTGCTGCAACTCAGAATAAGAATGAAATGTGGCTCCAGCCCCCGTACCACTTGCGATAACAGCTATATTTTTTGTAGCATTTTGCGCCGTCGCCCAACGCTGGCAACACACCTGCGCGATATTGAAGTGCTCGGGCACCGCCCATCGGAACTCGCCATGCAGCTGCGCATAGGCCTCGGGCAAGGTGAAGGTAGGGCTGGCTTTGTCGCTGGTTTGACTGACGCGCATGGGGGTGTCTCCGTATGATTCCTCAAATGTACCAAGCCCAAAGAATCTCCCGCAGCGACTATGTTCCCCTTCGCCACCTGCACTACCACGTGCGCGTTTGGGGCCAACCCGCACCTGACAAAACCCCGCTGGTGCTGCTGCACGGTTGGATGGATGTGGCCGCCAGCTACCAGTTTGTGGTGGACGCGCTGCACCACGACCACTACATCATCGCCCCCGATTGGCGTGGCTTTGGCCTGACCACGACCACGGGGGTCGACAACTTCTGGTTCCCCGACTATTTGGCTGACCTGGACTTTTTGCTCGACCACTACGCGCCCCAAGGCCCCATCCACTTGGTGGGCCACAGCATGGGCGGCAACGTGGCCATGCTCTACGCGGGCATTCGCCCCGAGCGCATTCGCCGTCTGGTCAATTTAGAGGGCTTTGGCATGCCAGCCACCCGCCCCACCCAAGCCGCCGGGCGCTATGCCAGTTGGATGGACAGCCTGAAGAAGCTTCACCAAGGCGAGATGGAATTGAAGGCTTACGACACCGTGGACGGCGTGGCCAAGCGATTGATGAAAACCAATGCCCGCCTGAGCGGCGACAAAGCCCACTGGCTGGCCCGCCATTGGGCGCAAGAAACGGTACAAGGTGAATGGCGCATCTTGGGCCAGGCCGCCCACAAAATGCCCCACGCCATGCTGTACCGCCTGGACGAAGTGCAAGCGCTCTACGCTGCCATCACCGCGCCCACCTTGATGGTTGAAGCCGCGGATGACAGCTTGGGCCAGTGGTTCAAGGGCAAATTCACGCTGGACGAGCACCACGAACGGATCAAAGTCGTGCCCAACCTGCAACTGGCGCATGTGAAAGACGCCGGGCACATGGTGCACCACGACCAGCCGCAGCTTGTGGCCCGCTTGATCGACGATTTTCTGGGCGCTGCCTGACGTGAGAAAATAGCGGGTTATTTGAACTGAGAACGTCCCTGAGGGCGCGAGGCAGTGGCGAGGGCCGTGGGGAGCCAGTTTGGAAAGGCCAAAGTGGCCCCCCATGCACCGCCAACTCCCGCGCAGCACCAAAGGTGCGCCTCATGGACAATCCCGGTTAAACCCCACACCATCAGGACTCGCATCATGGAAATCGAACGCATCAACCTCATCGGCACCCAACTTACCGACTTGAGCGCGCGCACGGGCGAGTTACGGGGGTATCTTTGACTACCCTGCCAAATCAGAACGGCTGAGAACCGTCAACGCCTCCCTCGAAGACCCCGCGGTCTGGAACGACCCCAAGCGCGCGCAGGAATTGGGCCGCGAAAAAAAATCGCTCGACGATGTTGTTGTCACGCTGGACAACCTCACCTCGGAGCTGGCCGACAACGCCGAGCTGTACGAGATGAGCAAAGAAGACGAGGACGAAGCAGGCCTGCTCACCATTGAGACCGACACCGCCCGGCTGGCCAAGATCATTGAAGCGCTGGAGTTTCGCCGCATGTTCAACAACCCGGCCGATCCGCTGAATGCCTTTGTGGACATTCAAGCCGGCGCGGGTGGCACCGAAGCCTGCGACTGGGCCAGCATGCTGCTGCGCCAGTACCTGCGCTACGCCGAACGCAAGGGCTTCAAAGTGGTTGTGGAAGACGAAACCGCAGGCGACACCGCCGGCATCAAGGGTGCCACCATCAAAGTCGAGGGCGAGTACGCCTTTGGCCTGCTGCGCACGGAAACGGGCGTTCACCGCCTGGTGCGCAAGAGCCCGTTTGACTCGTCAGGCGGTCGCCACACCAGCTTTGCCTCGGTGTTTGTGTACCCGGAGATTGATGACTCGATTGAAATCAACATCAACCCGTCTGATGTGCGCACCGACACCTACCGCGCCAGTGGCGCCGGTGGCCAGCACATCAACAAAACCGACTCCGCCGTGCGCCTGACCCACTTGCCCACCGGCATCGTGGTGCAGTGCCAAGATGGCCGCAGCCAGCACGGCAACCGCGATGTGGCCTGGAAGCGCCTGCGCTCCAAGCTGTATGACTTTGAGATGCGCAAGCAAAAAGAAGAGCAGCAAAAGCTGGAAGACTCCAAGACCGATGTCGGTTGGGGCCACCAGATTCGCTCTTACGTACTGGACAACAGCCGTATCAAAGACCTGCGCACCAATTACGAAACCTCGGCCACCCAAAAGGTTCTGGACGGCGACCTGGACCCGTTCATTGAAGCTTCACTCAAACAAGGCGTCTGAAGATGAACGATGCAATGACAAGCCAATTCCCCGCCGGGCCGCACCAAGGGGAATTAGCGCCCTCGGGGGGCAGAGATCCGCGCCAGCGGTGGAGCGTGGGGGCATTCATCTTCGACATGGACGGCACCATGATCGACTCCATGCCCTCGCACAAACACAGCTGGGTTGAGTTTGCCCGGCGCAAAGGCTTGGTGGTTGATATTGACGACCTGATGCGCCGCACCACGGGCCGCACCGGCCTGGAATGCATGCGCCTTTTGTTTGACCAGTCGGACATGGACGAGGCGCAAGCGATGGCCCATGTGCACGAAAAAGAAACCGTGTACCGCGAGCTGTTCCAACCCATCTTTGCTGAAGTGGCGGGTTTTCAATCCTTTTTTGATCTGGCCCGGGCTCGGGGCCTGAAGTTGGGGGTTGGCACAGCAGGTGACCGCCACAACCAAGCCTTTGCCTACAAGCACCTGAAGATGCCGGTGCCGCCGCTCACCACCGTGGGGGGTGACGAAGGTTTGGCAGGCAAGCCTGACCCGGCCATTTTTCTGGAAGCGGCCCGCCGCATGGGCGTCGCTCCCGCCCATTGCATCGTGTTTGAAGACGCTCCCTTGGGCATTGAGGCGGCGCGGCGCGCCGGCATGCGCGCGGTGGGGATTGCCAGCAGCCACCACCCAGACGAATTGACGGGCCCGCACGTGCTGGCCGTGGTGCGCGATTACCGCGACCTGATCACCTCTCAATTTTTGGAGAACACCCATGTTGCAACTTCTTGATGGCCAAGCTCCGTCCCCGATGATTCACCGGGGCGACTACACCGCCCCCGCCTTCTGGATCGACACGGTCAACCTCACCTTTGACCTGGACCCGGCCAAAACCCGGGTCTTGAACAAGATGACGCTGCGTCGCAACCCCGACGTGCCCGCCCAGGCACTCAAATTGGATGGTGAAGAATTGAATCTGGCGCGCGTGCTCGTCAACGGCCA
>JBAQDW010000209.1:0-2043 GCA_049286445.1 Rhodoferax sp.
GTTATTTGCGACGAACCACTGGCCGTCATGCGCCATCCGCACCCTTTCATTCATGACTACTTTCAGGGCGAACGCGCCCAGCGCGCCAGCGTGCTGTTGCGCCAACCCCCTGAGAACGTGTAAAAAGAGCCCCTATGGAAAATAAATCCCACGCCCTTGCCGCTGGCACCTTTGTGGTGCTGTTGCTGGCGCTGGTCATTGCGCTCTCGGTCTGGCTGACCCGCGACACGCGCGACCTGCAAACCTACGAACTCTCTAGCCCCGACGCAGTGACCGGCCTGCAACCCCAAGCCTCGGTGCGCTACAAAGGCGTCAACATCGGCAAGGTGACCGCCATTACCCTGGACCCGCAAAAAATAGGCAACGTGCTGATTCAAGTGGCCATTGACACCCAAGCCCCCATCACCGAGTCAACCTTTGGCACGCTGGGTTTTCAAGGTGTCACCGGGCTGGCTTTTGTGCAGCTGGACGACGAAGGACAATCCACCGTCCTCTTGCCCCCAAGCGAGGGCGCACCCCCGCGCATTCCCATGCGGCCCAGCTTGCTGACCAAACTCACTGACCAAGGCGAAGACCTGCTGGCCAAATTGGTCACCGGCACCGAGCGCGTCAACACGCTGCTGTCTGACGACAATCAAAAAGCCCTGCGAAGCACCATCGACAACTTGGGCCAAGCCGCCGCCGGCCTGCAGCAGCTCACCGCCAGCACCAACAAAGCACTGCCCCAGTTTCTGCAAGACAGCCGCGCCACGCTAAAAGTCATTCAAGACACCTCAGAGCGGGTGGGTGACAGCGCCGACGAAGCCAAACGCTCAGCCGCCTCATTCAAGCAAACCACCGAACGCATGAACGCCAAAGACGGCACCCTGGACCAACTGGCACGCGGCGTAGAAACGTTGGCGCTGACCGGGCAGGCGCTCAACACCGCCACACTGCCCCGCCTGAACCGCGCGGTGGAGGACACCGCCCGCGCCGCTCGCCAAGTCAGCCGGGCGGTCAATACCGTTAACGACAACCCCCAGTCCCTGATCTTTGGCCAAGGCCCCATTGCACCCGGCCCGGGTGAGGCCGGCTTCACCGCCCCAGCGGGCGCATCCACTCTACCTTGACCCCATGCTTACTACTAAAACAATAGCTGCTCGCGCAGGCGCCACTTGGGCTTGCGCTCTATTTGTCATATTTTCTATGGGCTTGGGCGGGTGTGCCAGCTCTTTCCAGTCAGAGCGCCAAAACGTGTACGACTTTGGCCCTGGCCCCTTGGCAAACACCCCCTCCCCCGCCTCAGTGAAGTTCGCCCCCTTGATTTTGGGTTTGATCGAAGCCTCGCCCGCGCTGGAAAGCAGAACCGTCAACTACCGGCTCAACTACGCGGTAGGCCAACAACTCAAGCCCTACTCCCAAGCCCGCTGGAGCATGGAGCCCGCCCAGCTCCTGCGCCAACGGCTGAGTGAGCAGCTCGGACCCACGCGCACCATTTTGAACCCCGGTGAAAGTGGCACCGCCGGCGCTGAAGCGCCCGCCACATTGCGCGTGGATTTAGAGGAGTTCAGCCAGTTGTTTCTTACCCCCAGCGACAGTGTGGGCTTGATTCGCCTGCGCGCCACCCTGATTCAACCCAGCAAAACCCCGCGCGTCACCCAACACAGCATCGTGGTGCAACGCCCTGCCCCGAGTGCCGATGCGATCGGAGGCGTGCAAGCCCTCACCCAAGCAACTGACGCAGCGCTGCTGGAAGTTGACCAATGGCTGCGGGTTCAAGCACCTTGATCCTCTGATCACCGCTGCCCGCGCCTGCGGCCCTTCAGCGGTTCAGCACGCAGGCATTACACTGGAATCTGGCCGCTCAGCGCGTTCTGCCCGGTACGCAGACCCCCCAAGCCAAGCCCCCACCGCCTGCCCATTGCCCTCTTGCCGGCCCGCATCACGCGCTGACTTTCACCAGCGAGACCGGGCCAAACGGTAGGCGGACCACTTTTTTTCCGCGCTTTGCTGTGGAACTTTATCGGAGCCCTTTATGACCCCTCACCCGTCTCAACCCTCGCT
>JBAQDW010000210.1:0-14165 GCA_049286445.1 Rhodoferax sp.
CGCCAGTTCGGCGCAGGCCAGTTGGGCCAAAAAGGCCAACACCGGGGTGCGGGCCCAGCGGTCTTGCGGCAGTTGAAGCGGCAAGCCGGCCTCGCGGGTGGTGTCGGTGCCAATGGTGATGAAGGGCACGCCGCGCGAGAGCAAGGTGTTGACCACGGCTTGTTTGCTGTCCATGGGCTCGTCCGCGCCAGAGAACAGTACGACACGGTCTTCGCGGTGGAACATGGCAATGGGGCCGTGCAAAAACTCGGCGGTGGAGTAAGCCACTGCCGGCAAGCCCAGGCTTTCTTGCGCTTTCAGGGCGGCGTCCAGCGCGCCGGCGTAGGACGGGCCGCGTGCCAGCCAGGCGACGGTGCGTGCGCCCTGCAAGAAGGTGGCCAGCGTGTCCACGGCGTCGCTGTTCACCAGTGCCTCCATGGCTTTTGCGGTTTGCTCGGCCGCAAGCGCCATGGGGTAACCCGCCAGTGCCGCAGCGGCAAACAACTGGGCGGTAAAGCTCTTGGTGGCGGGCACGGCTTTCTCCGGCCCACAGTTCAGGCGAAAAACACCGTCGGCCTGCGCCAGCAGCGGAATGTCCGTGGCGTCAGACCCGGTCACCCCCACCGCCAGCGCGCCACGGGATTTGAGCCAGCGCAACGCCTCGGACACATCCACGCTGTGGCCGGAGGCCGAGAACGCGTAGGCCACGGTGTCGCTCCAGTCGGCCTCGGGCAAGTGTTGGGTGGTCACCCAGGGACGAAACTCGACCGGGTGACGCCCGGTTTTGAGCATCATCAAATAGGACGCAAAGGTACACGCGTTGCCGGAGCTGCCCCGGCCAATGAGCGCCACCTGCGGGCGCGAAGCGGCTTGCGCGCGCAGGGTGGCAGCCTGGGCCTCCCAGTGGGCGGCTTCGCGGCGCAGCATGGCGGGAGTCTCCAGGGCCTCTTGTTTCATAAAGCTTTGTAATTTCATCGGTGTTCCTCTCGGGTGGGGCGCAGTTCACGGGTCTTCCAGTAGAACTCGCAGGGTTGGCCCGCGTGCTGACGCACTTGCAGGGCGTGGCGCAGGCCGGCCTCGTCTTTAAAGAGGGCGGGGATTTGGGTGCCGTAATGGCCAATCAACGCCGCCTTGGCGTCCACATTGACCGGCAGTGCCAGGCACGCCGAGGGCGCACGGTCCAGGCGTTGCAAGGCTTGACGCGGGTCGTCGTGCAGGCCGCTGCCAATGGTGGGGTTGACGACGTAGGGAAAGTCTTCGTAAAAAAGCAGCGAGGCACCCTGCTCCGCCAGGCGCAGCGCCACGCGGGCCACGATGGTGTGGTCCACATGCTGGCCAATGCCCATGGGGCTCACCAGCAGCAGGCGCCCCAGGTTCAGACTGAGCCGTCTAAGCACCAGGTACAACTCTTCGACGTGGCCCATGTCGTCCACGCGCGGGGCAGACCAACGTTCCCGGGCATGGCGGTAAATGAACTGGTCGGTGGTGGGGCTGCGCCGGTAAATGTTGTCGGGAAAACTCAGGTGCACAAAGTCGGTGTGGGAGGCGTGCATGGCGGCCCGGTCCTCCAAACGACGCAGGCGGGGGTTCACAAACCCCTTGCGCTGAACCGTGCGCGGGGTGCCGTCGCCACTCTTCACGGGCGGCGGGTTGCCACAGTAGATGCTGATGACCAGTGCGCCAGCCTGGCGGGTGGACAGAAAGTCCAGCAGGCCCCCGCAGCTGAGGGCGGCGTCATCCAGATGCGGCGACAAAATGACCACGCGCTCCAGGTCGTCCCACGGCACGGCGCTGGCCAGTGGCGACGCCTTCATGCGAGCATAGGCAGCAGTGCGCCGTAGTGCGCCCGGGCCAAGGCCCACAAAGCGTCGGCCTGCGCCGTGGTGCCCACCAGCGGGTTGGCGGCCAGGGCTTTCAAAATGGTGGCCTCATGGCCGGTGCGGGCGGCTTCGGCGGCCAGGTGTTGGTAATTTTCCAGCTGGTGCAGCAAGCCGGTGTGGTCTGCCGGCACGTGGGGAGCCGGTGCCCGTGTCCAGCCGTCAGCGCCAAGCTGGCCGCGCGCTTCCACCACGGTGGTGGGCGCAAACAGGGCCGTCATGCCCTGGTTTTCAACGTTCAGCACCAAGGACCCGCCCTGCGCCTGCTGCAATGCCTGAATCACGGTCACCGCCAAATCACCAAAGCCCGCCGTGCCCCGGTGGTGGCGCAGCACCGGCGTGTCTTTGACCGCTTCTTCGCGGAAATGCGCGTAGTAGCCGGGCAGCTTGGCGACGATGGCGTCGCTGCGGGGCCCCTCCCCTTTGGACAAAGCCACAAAGCGCTCCGGTGCCATGTAATACGGCAGATAAGAGTTGGGCCAAAAGCCGGGCGTCTCCCGCGCGAGTTTCAGCGACAACTCAAAACGCAGCACGTGCTCGGCGTTGAGGCCCGGCGGCGCTTGCAGCGTGGCGGGGAATTCGGTGACCGCCTTGCCGCCAAAGCGCATCTCGCTGTACCACGTGGCATGGTTCAGGCCGTTGCAACGGAAGTCAATGGGCTGACCGGCCACGCCCAGCGCATGGGCCAAATCATGCAAGTCTTCGTCCGACTGATCGCACAAACCCAACACGCGCACACCGCCCCGGTTGACCAAGGCTTGCGTCACGATGTTGCTGGGGTTGGTGTAGTTGAGCAGCAGCGCTTGGGGGGCGACTTTTTCCAGCGTATCGGCCACCCGCAAAGCCTCGGGCACCGAACGCAAGGCGAAGAAAAAACCACCAGGTCCGACGGTTTCCTGGCCCGGAATGCCCAAACTCAAGGGCAGGGTTTCATCAATGCGACGCGCGGCAAAGCCACCGGGGCGCGTGCTGTTGAGCACCGCGTCGGCGCCGCGCACGGCCGCTTCCAACGTGTCTGCCGTCTCCACCGTGAAGTGAACACCGGCACTGCGCGCCATGGCTTGGCCCAGCCGCCCCACCAACGCAAGGTGCTCAGCATCCGTGTCATACAAACGCACACGCGTCAGCCCCAGGCTGTCACCCTGGTGAATGAGGGCCTGCAACAGGCCCGGGGTGTAGGCGCTGCCGCCGCCCAAAATAACAAATTCTTTGATCAAGTGATTCCTTTCAAGTCAGCCAAGGTGGCGGGGTCGTCAACCACGCCACCGGCTTGGGTTAAGAGCCGGGCCGCCACCCGGCAGCCATGGCGCAGCGCCGCGTCGCCCGTGATACCCCGCAACAGCGAGGCCAACACACCGGCGCAAAAAGCGTCGCCCGCGCCGGTGAAATCGACGGCGGCGACCGGCACCGCGTCCGCACTCACCCACGCACCATCGAGCCGGCCCAGTGCGCCGTCCGGCCCGAGCGTGACGACCACATTGCGGGCGGCCCCCTGCAAGCGATCAGGCGCCAGTTTGGGGTCACCGGAGGCGAAAGCGGCTTCCTTGTCGTTAAGGATCAACAAGTCCCACGGTTGACCGGTCAGGCTGCTGAGCGCCGTCAACTCCTCTGGTGCCCAACTGCCTGACACGCTGATTTTTGCGCCGGCCGCCCGCGCTCGGGCCAAAGGCGCGGCCAGATGACGGGCCTCGAGCAAGCCGGGCACATGAATCCAGCGCGCAGCCGGCAACGCTGGGCACAGCGCCAGCGCACCGAAGTCCGCCGCGCTCACGAACGAGCGATCTTGCAAGCCGGAAAAGACAAGCGACACCGCGGGGTTGTGTTGAGACGCCCAGTTCAGGGTCGGGATGCCGAGTTGCTGCGTGGTGTGGGCAATGGCGCTGTCCGACAGGCCCTGGCCACGCGGGTGCGCCAGCACCACGTCGAGCCCCAAAGCGGCTGCAACGGAGGCCGTATTCAACGCGCCACCCAGTCCCAGCCGGAGGTTTTCGACAAACAATTCTTCCCCGGGAGGGGGGATCATCCCGCCGGGCACAAAGACCTCGAAATACACGAGACCCGCAACACAGAGCTCTGCGCTTGGTTTGATGGTCATGCGTCCATCCTAACAGCCGTGTTTTTTTCAAGGCCGCAAGCAGGGGCGTCTCACCACGCTCCCTGCGGTCATTCACACCCTACAAACGAATGCCGATCTGTTGGATGTGTTGCCCGTCCATGCGGCGCACACTGAGCTCGGCGGGGCCGAGTTGGGCACTGTCGCCCACCACCGGGGGACGGTTCAGCGCCAGCGTCAGCCACTCCCCCACGGTGAGCTCGCTGTCCGGCGGAATGGGCAAAGCGTAGAAGTCACACAGCTGACTCAGCGGCGTGCGCGCGTCGATCACAAAGTCGCCAAACACCAGGCGCGTCTGCGCCTCATCGTCCGGGTCGGGCAGCGCCACACCCAGACGGCGCGCGCTCCACGCAATCGTCGAGCCCTGCAGCAGCAGCGAGGTCAACACCACCACAAAGGCCACGTTGAAAAAGATTTGGGCACCGGGCACCCCGGCCATCACCGGAAACACGGCCAGCACAATGGGCACCGCGCCACGCAGCCCCACCCAGGAGATGAACGTCATCTCACGGCGATTAAAGCGCAAGGGGGCCAAACACAGCCACACCGACAAGGGGCGCGCCACCCCCATCAGCACCAGTGACACGCCTAACGCAGGCCACAGCGTGCGCAGCAGCTCGGTCGGCGTCACCAGTAGGCCCAGCAACAAGAACATGCTCGCCTGCGACAGCCACGCGTAGCCGTCCATCGCCGACAGCGCGGGCCGCACCTGGCGGCGCGCCCGGTTGCCGGTGACCACGCCCATGGTGTACACCGCAAGAAACCCCGAGCCGTCCAGCCAAGTGGTGCCCGCAAACACGGCCAGCCCTCCCGAGACAATCAGCAATGCGCGAATGCCCCCGCCGCCGTCGGCACCGCGCCCCAGGCGCTTGAGCAGCTCGGCCAGACCCAGGCCTGCGCCCAAGCCCAGCGCCGCGCCCCAGCCAAACTGTTGCAACAAAGACCGCAACACCTGCATCGCATCCAAGCCCGCGCCGGCCATCGGCCCGGCGGTGGCCGCCAGCGCCACACCAATGAACGTGAGCGTGAGGTAAACCGCCATCGGATCGTTCATGCCCGACTCAATCTCCAAGGTGGCCGCCACCCGTTCATTGAGCTTCACGCCAGACGATTTGAGCAACGAAAATACCGCTGCAGCGTCAGTCGAACCCACGATGGCACCCAGCAGCAGCGCCAGCGGCCAACTCAGGTCCAACAGCCACCACACTGCGGCACCTGTCACGCCGGTGCACAGAATTACCCCCCCTGTGGCCAGCAGCATCGCGGGCCGCAGCCCGGTACGAAAGGTGGTGATGTCCGTGCGCAAGCCGCCATCCAACAAGATCACTGCCAAGGCCACGTTACCCACCACAAAACTCAAGCGAAAGTTGTCAAACACCAGCCCACCGGGCCCGTCAACCCCGGCCAACGTGCCCACCACCAAAAACACCAGCAAAAATGAGAACCCTGCACGGGCCGAAAACACCCCCGCCAGAACACTCACAAACACCAACGCCGCAGCAACCAAGAGGGGAAGGGTGAGAAAGTCAAGCGATAAAGTCATGCGGCGACGTTATCAGAAAGCAGCGTAAAACCAGCGTCACGCCCGCCGCCGCCGGCACAGAAAAACGCAACTTTCAGAAGGCCCGCGTCTTGAAATGGCGGCCCCTGACAAGAGGGCTTCGTCACGCAAGACCCAGCGTTGACAGGTCGGCAGACGCCTGTCGCGCAATCAGCGCACCGGCTGCCACCCAACCTCGTTGGTACCCACTCGTTAGAAAGGCCAAGTGAAGCTGCGTTGAACTCCCCCTGATTTGCTACGCACCCCCTCGGTCCTGGTTTTATCGGCATCAATTCAGCCTCTGGCCCTTGTCGCACCTGCGCTAGAAGCTCCTAAAAACATAGCGATTAATGGGGGTGAAGTGGTGAGGGTTGGCCCGCTTGATGGGGGCGGTTCTTTGATGGGATACTTGGCGGCTAACGCTTGAACCACTCCCCTCCCCCCCCTAGTTCTGCCTCGTCACCCTCCTGCTTATGCGATGAAATTAAGTCTGCGCCAACGATTTCTTTGGATGTTTTTGATCATTTTTGGCGTTGGCAGCGGCGTGGGCTATCGAATTTTTCTCTGGTACAACGACGACATCGTGAGTTTGTTGGGGCATCGCCTGGTCGAGCGCAATGCCCTGTACCAAAAGGGACAGCTGCTGAGCGTGCTCAGCCCCGAAGTCACCTTGGCGCGCAAAATGGCAAGCTCCCCCGTGCTGAAGGATTGGGTTCAGCAAGAGTCAGATCCGGGCCGGCGCACCCGGGCCATGGCGGAGCTGAGTGACTTTCGCCAGTTTTTTCGCAGCCAGAGCTACTTCTTCGCGATCGCCGAATCGGGGCACTATTACTACGGCGATACCCAGAGTGATTCCCGGTCCGATCAACCCCGCTATCAACTGGAGCCCACCTTGCTCAAGGACGGCTGGTTTTACGCCAGTTTGCGCAACAGCAGCCCACTTCAGCTCAACGTCGATACCGACCGCCACTTGGGCATCACGCAAATCTGGATCAACGCGGTGGTGCGAAACAGTGCGGGCCAAGGCATCGCCATCACCGGCTCCGGGGTCGATCTGTCGGAAGTCATTGCCAAAGTGATTCTTTCCAACAGCCATGAGTCGGCCAATATGCTGATTGACAGAAACGGGGGCATTCAGGCGCACCAGGACCTCGCCCTCATTGACTACGCCTCCGTGCGCAAGGGCGAAACCAGGGAGCTGCCCAAAACGCTGCTCGACCGCCTGGCCAATGCACAGGAAGTCGCGGCAATGACAACCGCCATGCAAGCCTTGGTTGATCACCAAGCCGAGGTGCGCTCTTTGCTGCTGACCATTGATGGCCAGTCCCAATTGGTGGGCCTGGCCTGGATCCCCGAGATGCGCTGGTTTGTCATCTCGACCTCCAGTCCGACCATCGGGATGACGGGTTCACGGTTGCCGATGGGAATCCTGGTTCTCATTGCCGCCTTGGCCAGTGTGCTGGTGGTGGCCGCCTATATTGTTGAACGCACCGTCATGCGGCGCTTGGCCCGGCTGGACAAGGCGACTCGCGACCTCGCCGACGGGCGCTACCCACTCACCCTGAACGACCACTCGGGCGATGAAATTGGCCGATTAACGCAGGCCTTCTCCACCATGTCGGCCCGCATTGCATCGCACACGGATGACCTCACGCGCCAAGTGGCCGAGCGAACCCAGTCCCTTGAAACGTTGGCCCACACCGACTTTCTGACCGGCTTGCTCAACCGGCGCGGCATGCTCGCCCGTTTGACAGAAGAGCGCAATCGCCTGAGCCGCCAAACCCAAAGCGGGCCCTTGTTTGCGGTTTTGCTGATTGACTTGGATCATTTCAAAAACGTCAATGATGCGCATGGTCATGCCGCCGGCGACACGGTGCTGGCGGGCGTGGCCGATGTGCTGCGTCGCACCGTGCGCGACTATGACGCCTGCGCCCGCTGGGGGGGGCGAAGAGTTCCTGATTGGCCTGTTCTGCGTGCGCAGCGCAGCAGAACTGAATGCGGTCGTCAACAAACTCATGCGGGCCATTCGCACGGCAGAGTTCATGCATGAGGGCACCCCTTTGCGCCTCACCTGGAGTGTGGGTGCCGTCTTGGCCCATGCGGGGGACGACATCGACGGCCTCTTGCTGCGTGCAGACACCGCCTGCTATGAAGCCAAAAAGCAAGGACGCAACTGCGCCATCATTGACGCCCAGGGGCATTCCCCGCCCCACTGATGACCGCCATCACCCAAGGCCTGACAGCCCTGCTTTTGACCCCAAAATGGCGCTTACCTAAGCGTTCGGCTTCAGCGGCGCCATGCGCTCAGGGTTGATGTGTGTTTTTGGCCTGTAGCCCTTGCTGTGACTGCGTAAGCAGCTATCGACTGTATAGCAATTCTTGCGCTGCACCCCCCCCTCTCACCCCCAACCCCTTTCTCGCCCCGCCGGGCGAGAAAGGGGAGCTCAACAGCCCTATGTGGCCGCGTGTTGGAAGTGGTTGAGTTCACCGTGAACCGCCAACCTTCAAAGTGAACACAGGCAACATCAGTGTGGTCCCAGGCTCACGTGGTTCCCGAGGTTCCCGGTAAGTTTGAAGGTTGGCCGTGGCACGTGAACGCCACCCCAGACAAAGCGTTGGCCATATATGGTTGTTGAGCTCCCCTTTCCGCCCCGGCGGGGGTGGAGAGGGGGGGGAAAGAACAAGGCTTTGAAACTTCTGCAATCTAAACCCGCAAGGCCTTTAAATGACTTTGAATAGTTTTTATGCCGCCAGCCCTTGCTGTACCTACGCAAGAAGCTACAAAAAATATAGCAATTTTTAAGATGAAACCCCAGCTCTCGCCCCGCCGGGCGAGAAAGAGGGGCCAACAGCCCTATGTGCCAGGTTGGGTGAACCGAAAGTGTCACTCAACCAAATCAATGCCATTCGCCACAGCGCTTATACAAGCCGCCGATCGCGCTCGATCACAAGGCTTTTGAAACGGCGGTAACGACATGCCCGCGAAGCTCAATACAGCGCTCTTTTTGCCCTGCTTTTCACGCCCAGACGGGCCCATGCTTCGCGCCAGCCAGGCGCCCGGGACTCGCCGCAACGCAGCCCAGACGACCGCATTTTTTGTGGGCATTCCTATTGAATTCCGTTATGCTCTGGCCCGCAAGCAACGCCCGCGGTGATCCCGTAAGCTTTGCCGCATTGTCCGGTTCATGCGTGGCGACCTGCTGACGCATGCACCTTGTTCCAACGTATTCCGATGCAAGACACAAACTTGCCAGGAGAGATGCCGATGCCCCAGCACGCCCCCCTACGTCTGCACGTCCCCGAGCCCACCGGGCGACCCGGTCATGACACAGACTTTTCCTACCTCCCCCTGTCCGCTGCCGGTGCTGTGCCGCGCCCTCCCACCGATGTGCAGGCGGCCCAAACCCGGGACCTGGCTTTCACGCTGATTCGCGTGCTCGATGAGCAGGGTCAGGCTGTCGGTCCATGGGCGCCCAAGCTCAGCGACGATCAACTGCGCCAAGGGATGCGCGCCATGCTCAAAACACGCGCCTTCGATGCGCGCATGTTGATTGGGCAGCGGCAAAAGAAGATGTCGTTTTACATGCAGTGTCTGGGTGAAGAGGCCATTGCCACCGCCCACGCCATGGCCTTGACCGATGGCGACATGTGCTTTCCCACCTACCGCCAGCAAGGCCTGTTGCTGGCGCGTGAAGATGTGTCTTTGGTGGAGATGATTTGCCAGTTGTATTCCAACCAAAATGACCCCCTCAAAGGCCGCCAACTGCCGGTGATGTACTCCAGCAAAAAACAGGGGTTTTTCTCGATCTCCGGCAACTTGGCCACGCAAGTGATTCAAGCCGTGGGCTGGGCCATGGCCTCTGCCATCAAGGGCGACACCAAGGTGGCATCGAGCTGGATTGGTGACGGCGCCACAGCGGAAGCTGACTTTCACACCGGCTTGACATTTGCGCACGTTTACCAAGCGCCCGTCATTCTGAATGTGGTGAACAACCAGTGGGCGATCTCCACTTTCCAGGCCATCGCAGGGGGCGAAGGCACCACCTTTGCAGCGCGTGGCGTGGGCAGCGGCATCGCCTCGCTGCGGGTGGATGGCAATGACTTTTTGGCCGTGTATGCCGCCTCCCAATGGGCACTGGAGCGTGCGCGCACCAACCATGGCCCCACACTGATTGAGTGGGTGACCTACCGCGCGGGCCCGCACTCCACTTCGGACGATCCGAGCAAATACCGCCCCTCCAACGACACCGCCCGCTTCCCGCTGGGTGACCCCATCCAGCGTATGAAACAGCACTTGATCGGCTTGGGCCTGTGGTCCGACGCCGAACATGAGGCCACCCAGAAAGAGCTGGAAGCCGAAGTGGCTGCCGCGCAGAAAGAGGCTGAAAAATACGGCTCCATGGCCGATGGCCAAATGCGCAGCCCTGCCGAAATGTTTGAAGATGTTTATAAGGAGATGCCAGAGCACCTGCGTCGCCAACGCCAGGAACTGGGAATCTGATCATGAACAATCACACTGACAACGCAAATGACAGCGAGCGCCGCGACGGGCCGCCCCGAGCAAGTTCAGCCCCCTCGGGGGGCAGCGCAGTACGCGCAGCGACAAGCGGGGGGGCCACTTCCCCGATGACCATGATCCAAGCCCTGCGCTCGGCCATGGACGTGATGCTGGAGCGCGACGACAACGTGGTCGTTTACGGCCAAGACGTGGGCTACTTCGGCGGCGTGTTTCGCTGCACCGAAGGGCTGCAAAAGAAATACGGCAGTTCGCGCGTGTTTGACGCCCCTATTTCAGAAGGCGGCATTGTGGGCACGGCTGTGGGCATGGGCGCTTATGGATTGCGCCCCGTGGTGGAGATTCAGTTTGCGGATTACTTCTACCCCGCCAGTGACCAAATCGTCTCCGAAGCCGCCCGTTTGCGCTACCGCTCAGCCGGTGATTTCACCTGCCCGATGACCATTCGCATGCCCTGTGGCGGCGGCATTTACGGGGGGCAAACGCACAGCCAAAGTCCAGAGGCCATGTTCACCCAGGTGTGTGGCCTGCGCACCGTCATGCCCAGCAACCCGTATGACGCCAAAGGTTTGCTGATTGCTTCGATTGAAAATGACGATCCGGTGATTTTCCTGGAGCCCAAACGCCTCTACAACGGCCCGTTTGATGGTTACCACGACAAACCCGTTGTGCCTTGGTCCAAGCACCCCATGGGAATGGTGCCGGACGGCTACTACACCGTGCCGCTGGACAAAGCCGCCATCACCCGCCCCGGCAAAGCACTCACCGTGATTGCTTACGGCACCATGGTGTATGTGGCCCAAGCCGCCGCCGTGGAGAGCGGAGTGGATGCCGAAATCATCGATCTGCGCAGCATTTGGCCGCTGGATTTGGAGACCATCGTGGCATCGGTGAAGAAGACCGGGCGCTGCGTGGTGGTGCATGAAGCCACCCGCACCAGCGGTTTTGGCGCCGAGCTGATTGCACTGATTCAAGAGCATTGTTTCTACCACCTTGAAGCACCCATTGAGCGTGTTGCCGGGTGGGACACGCCCTACCCGCATGCCCAAGAATGGGCTTATTTTCCTGGCCCGAAACGGGTCGCAGAAGCGTTTAAACGCACGATGGAGGCATGATGGGTATTCACACAATCAAGATGCCAGACATTGGCGAAGGCATTGCCGAGGTGGAGTTGGTCGCCTGGCACGTCAAAGTGGGTGACAGGGTGGCCGAGGACCAGATCTTGGCTGACGTGATGACCGACAAAGCGACGGTGGAGATCCCCTCTTCCGTGGCGGGCAAAGTGCTGGCACTGGGCGGCGCCGTCGGCCAAGTGATGGCGGTCGGGTCGGAGGTGATTCGCATTGAAGTGGAAGGCGCAGGCAACGTCAAAGACGGCGCTGCACCTGCCGTACTGGCCAGCACCGCGCCTGTGGCCCCCGTAACCCCCGTAGCCGCTGTGGCGGCGCCTCCCGAAGTCGCTGTCAAGGCGGTTCAAGCGCCTGAGCCTGCTCCTGTGGCTGTTGCACCTGCGGCACAAGCGGTTCGCCGGGAGTCAACCCCGTCCACTGTTCACGCGCGCCAACAGGGTGAGAAACCCATCGCCTCGCCTGCGGTGCGCCGCCGCGCGTGGGATTTGGGCATCGAGCTGCAGTTTGTGCCGGGCACCGGCACGGCGGGCCGCATCACCAACGACGATTTGGACATTTACGCCGCACGCGCGGGCCAAGGCGAGGCCACCGCTCAAGTCGATCAGCGCTATGCCGCGCGCTTGGACGAAAAGGCGGTGCCAGTGATTGGCATGCGCCGCAAGATTGCGCAGAAGATGCAAGAGTCCAAGCGGCGCATTCCGCACTTTGCTTATGTCGAAGAGGTGGATGTGACCGAGCTGGAAGCCCTGCGCGCCAAACTCAACGCCCAGCACGGCAAAACGCGAGGGCGCCTCACGATGTTGCCGTTTGTCATGCGTGCTTTGATTCTGGCGGTGCGCAAATTCCCGCAAATCAACGCCCGGTATGACGATGAAGGCGGTGTCACCACCCACTATGGCGCGGTGCATCTGGGCATTGCGACCCAAAGCGAAGCCGGTTTGATGGTGCCTGTGGTTCGCCACGCCGAAACGCGTGACCTGTGGGCCTGTGCAGCAGAGGTGACGCGCCTGGCGGAAGCGGCCCGCAGCGGCAAAGCCACGCGCGACGAGTTGAGTGGCTCCACCATCACGATCACCAGCTTGGGCGCTTTGGGCGGCATTGTCACCACCCCGGTCATCAACCACCCCGAGGTGGCGATTGTCGGCGTGAACCGCATGGTGGAGCGGCCCATGATTCGCAACGGCGCTGTCGTGGCGCGGCTGATGATGAATCTGTCTTCCAGCTTTGACCACCGCGTGGTGGACGGCTTGCATGCCGCTGAATTTGTTCAATTGATACGCGGTTATCTGGAGTGTCCAGCAACCTTGTTTGTGGAGTAAGGCATGGAAAACCAACAAACCACCCTGCTGATTATTGGTGGCGGCCCCGGCGGCTACGTGGCGGCCATTCGGGCCGCCCAACTGGGCATTGCGACCACGCTGGTGGAAGGCGACACGCTGGGCGGCACCTGCCTGAACATCGGCTGCATTCCCTCCAAGGCCTTGATTCATGCGGCCCACGCCTACCACCAAGCGCACCACTACATGGGTGACCACAGCTTGGGTATTCACGTGGACGGGGCACGCATTGACGTAGCCCAAACCGTGCGATGGAAAGACGGCATTGTGGCCAAGCTCACCGGCGGGGTCGGGGCTTTGCTGAAGAAAAATGGCGTCAAGGTCGTCAAAGGCTGGGCGCACATGGTCGACGGAAAAACGGTGGAGGTGCGACTCGCCGGCGCCGACAGTGAAGCCGTTCGCATTCAATGCGAGCACCTGCTGCTGGCCACCGGCTCGGTCGAAATGGGCTTGCCCGGCATGCCGTTTGGCGAACGCGTCATCTCCTCCACCCAAGCCCTGTCACCCACAACCGTGCCACAGCGCTTGGTGGTGGTGGGGGGCGGCTACATCGGGCTGGAGCTGGGCACGGTGTACCGCAAACTGGGTGCGGATGTGACGGTGATTGAAGCGCAGAGTCGCGTGCTGCCGCAGTACGACGACGAACTGGTGAAACCCGTCACCGCCTCACTGCGCCAGCTCGGCATTCACACGTTGCTGGGCAGCAAGGTGCAAGGTCTTAACGCCACAGGCGATGCCGTGCGTGTGCTCGACAGTGCGGGCCACGAGACGCAGATAGCCACCGACCAAGTCTTGGTCGCCATTGGCCGCGTACCCCGCACCCACGGCTGGGGCTTAGAGGGGTTGATGCTGGCCATGCAAGGGCGCGCGGTGAAGGTGGACGACCAATGCCGCACCTCCATGCGCAACGTCTGGGCCATTGGCGACTTGACCGGCGAGCCCATGCTGGCCCACCGCGCCATGGCGCAGGGCGAGATGGTGGCCGAGATCATTGCCGGGCGACGCCGCCACTTTGCCCCCACTGCCATTGCCGCCGTGTGCTTCACCGACCCCGAAGTGGTGGTGGTCGGCCTGTCACCGGGGCAAGCGACTCAGGCGGGGCAAGACTGCATGACCGCCAGCTTTCCGTTTGCGGCCAATGGCCGTGCCATGACACTGGAGTCCACCGACGGATTTGTGCGCGTGGTGGCACGCCGAGACAACCACCTCATCGTGGGTTGGCAAGCGGTGGGCGCGGGGGTGTCGGAGTTGAGCACCGCGTTTTCCCATTCGATTGAGATGGGCGCCACCTTGGAAGACGTGGCCGGCACCATTCACGCGCACCCCACCTTGGGAGAAGCCGTGCAGGAAGCCGCCCTGCGGGCACTCGGCCACGCCTTGCACATCTGAGTCAAGTCCATAACCTTGAAGCCATTTTGACCGCTAGCCCTCTCCAAATATGGGGGTATAGCTATCAAATACGAAGCGATTTCTGCGACACCATGCGTTCATGGATTCTGCATGTTTTCGGCGTTTATCCCTTGCTGTGCTTGCGTAAGCAGCTATCAACCCAAATTTCCCATTAGCGCGGATTTCTAATGGAAGCCATTAGCGCAAGCGATTGATTTTGTTGAAGAATCTGAAGATTTCTGGGTAAAGTAGCTGATCTCGATTTGAGTGCGGGGTTGTCATGA
>JBAQDW010000211.1:0-1533 GCA_049286445.1 Rhodoferax sp.
CCATTACCGTGTGCGCTTTCGGGTGGACGGCGAACTGCGCGAAATTGCCTCGCCACCCATTGCCATCAAGGAAAAACTGGCCTCGCGCATCAAGGTGATCTCGCGCCTGGACATTTCAGAAAAACGCGTGCCGCAGGACGGCCGCATGAAGCTCAAGGTGGCGCCGGGCCGGGTCATCGACTTTCGGGTCAGCACCCTGCCCACCCTGTTTGGCGAGAAGATCGTGATCCGTATCCTGGACCCCACCAGTGCCCAGATGGGCATCGAGGCGCTGGGCTACGAGCCGGAGGAAAAGGAGCGCCTGCTCAAGGCCGTCGCGCGCCCCTACGGCATGATCCTGGTCACCGGGCCTACCGGCTCGGGCAAGACGGTGTCGCTCTACACCTGCCTGAACATGCTCAACAAGGCGGGGGTGAACATCTCCACCGCCGAAGACCCTTCGGAAATCAACCTGCCCGGCGTCAACCAGGTCAACGTCAATGAAAAGGCAGGTCTCACCTTTGCGGTGGCGCTCAAGTCCTTTCTGCGCCAGGACCCGGACATCATCATGGTCGGCGAGATTCGCGACCTGGAAACCGCCGACATTTCCATCAAGGCGGCGCAGACCGGGCACCTGGTGCTGTCCACGCTGCACACCAACGATGCACCCACCACCCTCACGCGCATGCGCAACATGGGCATAGCGCCGTTCAACATCGCTTCCAGCGTCATCCTGATCACCGCCCAGCGCCTGGCGCGGCGGCTGTGCCCCAAGTGCAAGGCGCCGGCAGACATTCCCTACGAAGCCCTGCTGGACGCCGGCTACACGGAAGAAGACATCGACGGCTCCTGGGCGCCGTTCAAGGCAGTGGGCTGCAGTGCCTGCAACAATGGCTACAAGGGGCGTGTCGGCATCTACCAGGTGATGCCCATCAGCGAAGAGCAGCAGCGCATCATCCTGCGCGACGGCAGCGCCCTCGAAATCGCCGACCAGGCCAAAAGCGAAGGCGTTCGTTCGCTGCGCGTGTCGGGCCTGCACAAGGTGCGGATGGGCATGACTTCCCTGGAAGAGGTGTTGGCAGTGACCAACGCATAAAACTGGCAAACGGTACAAATTCATGGCAACCACTGCTGCAGCAAAATCCATCAAGGACTTCGTATACGAATGGGAAGGCAAGGACCGCCATGGCAAGGTGGTGCGCGGCGAGTTGCGCGCCTCCGGGGACAACCAAGTGCAGGCCACCCTCCGGCGCCAGGGGGTGTTTGCCACCAAGATCAAGAAGCGCCGCATGCGCTCGGGCAAGAAAATCAAGCCCAAGGACATTGCCCTGTTCACGCGCCAGATGGCCACCATGATGAAGGCCGGTGTGCCGCTGCTGCAGTCTTTCGACATCGTCGGGCGCGGCAACCCGAACGCCAGCGTGGGCAAGCTGCTCAACGACATCCGGGCGGACGTGGAAACCGGCACCTCGCTGAACAACGCGTTTCGCAAGCACCCGATGTACTTCGACAGCCTCTACTGCAATCTGGTCGAAGCCGGCGAGAGTGCAGGTA
>JBAQDW010000212.1:0-4234 GCA_049286445.1 Rhodoferax sp.
TGTTCGGAAAATCGCCTTTGAGCAAAGGCAGTAAAGTGGGCGCGCAAAAGAACGACATCGGGCTGTTGCCTAAGGGGTGGTTAAAGGCCTTCACACTCACATGGCGCGACAAGGGCACATCCGAGATCACCAAGTCCAGCCGGTGCAAGGCCAACTGGGCCAATAAATCGGTGAACTTACCCTCGCTGCACAACAGTTTGACCGGTTCTGGCAAAGCCATGGCGGGCTCCAGCAACCGGTAAGCCACCGATTTAGCCACCGAGTCCGCAATGCCCACCCGAAAGTCCAGTACCCGCTGACCGCCGTCGGACTGGCGTAAAACAGCCTCCATCTCGGCACTCAACGCAAAAATTTGGTCGGCGTAGCCTAAAGCCAGCCGGCCGTCGTCAGTCAACTCCAACTGCCGGCCGTTTTTGCGAAACAGAGATCGACCCAACCACTCTTCCAGCAATTTGATTTGCCCGGATAGGGTTTGCGGCGTGGTGTGCAGCTGCTCTCCGGCGCGCATGATGCCGCCCGCCTTGGCCGTGACCCAAAAATAATGCAAATGTTTGAAATTCATGCCCGCCCGCCCCTTCGCTGAACACCGCTCATTGTTCGTATTTTTCGAAGTTAAATTGTTAAAAATACGAATTTACACGAAGTAATATGAACTTTATAGTTAACCCTTACTCATACCCATGAGATAGCTTGACAGGAGAAACAATATGCGACTCAGTACCAAAGGACGATTTGCCATTAACGCCATGATTGACGTGGCCTTGCGCGAAAAGCTGGGGCCCGTGCCCTTGTCCGACATCGCTGCACGTCAACAAATTTCGTTGTCCTACCTGGAGC
The DNA here is from genome assembly GCA_049286445.1 of Rhodoferax sp. Taxonomy (GTDB): domain Bacteria; phylum Pseudomonadota; class Gammaproteobacteria; order Burkholderiales; family Burkholderiaceae_C; genus Rhodoferax. The sequence continues at coordinate 838 of JBAQDW010000212.1, forward strand.
AAATGTTCAGCAAGCTGCGCCAGCACGGCTTGGTGGAGAGCACACGTGGCCCCGGTGGCGGCTACGCCTTGGGCCACCGCGCCGATGGCATGACCGTGGCCGACATCATTGCTGCCGTCGAAGAAGACGCCTCTCCCGCCAAATTGGAGAGCAATGTCACCAAGTCACAAGCCGCTGGGCAGGACATGACGCAAGACCTGTGGGACAACCTCAACTCCCGCATGGTGGATTACATGAAATCCATCTCTCTGCGCAGCTTGGTGTTGCAGCAGTTGGCAAAAGGTGTCCAGGTGGAAGAAAAACCCGCTGCCAACCGGGGCGTGTTCAAAAAACCCAAGTTGGAGGCCTTGCGGTCCAACGTGCCGAACTCGGTTTTTGCGCTGGGTCAGTCTTTACTGGGACGGACCTGAATGGGAGGGCCTGAGCCGGTAGAGCGCTCAGGTCAAGTTGTCTTCGGGGTGAAATAAGTGTGAAGCCCACCGATAAGCCGGATTCTGTGCACAAAGCCCGGTCTTGCGACCGGTCTTTATGTGACTGTCATTAATCTGGGCTGTTGGTCACCCAACAGCTCGGTGCTACCTACCCGCACACTCCGGGGGCCCCGTCAACGTGTGCCTACTTGGTATTGCTGCGCGTAGAGATTGCCCGTTTCACCCGATGTGGCTTCGCCCCTCGAGTGGCTATGCGCACCCGGTTGCCCGGGGACTGGCTCGCGCCAGCCTACACGCATAGAACACCCCAAGGATTCGTCCCATCGACTCGTCTCTGTTGCTCTAATCCTCACCTTATACGTCTTGCTTGCGCTCAACGCTTTCAGTGGACAGCCGTTAGCTGCTACGCTGCCCTGTGCAGTCCGGACGTTCCTCCAGTGCCTGGTTTCCCAGATCGCACCAGCGACAGTCTGGTGGGCTTCACGCCGAGATTATCGCAGCGAACGATATCGATATACCCAAAGCGATTGATCAATTCGTCCAAAATAGAAGCAAACAACTGAAAGAGACCCCCATGAAAGCTGACAACATTTTGCAAACCATTGGCAACACCCCTCACGTGCGCATCAACCGCTTGTTTGGCAGCGGTCACAACGTGTGGATCAAGTCCGAGCGCAGCAACCCCGGCGGCTCCATCAAAGACCGCATCGCCTTGGCCATGGTTGAGGCCGCAGAGAAAAGTGGTGAACTCCAACCCGGCGCCACCATCATCGAGCCGACCTCGGGCAACACCGGCGTGGGTCTGGCCATGGTGGCCGCCGTTAAAGGGTACAAACTAATTCTGGTCATGCCTGACAGCATGTCGATTGAGCGCCGCCGCCTCATGCTGGCCTACGGTGCCACATTTGACTTGACGCCAAAGGAAAAAGGCATGAAAGGCGCTATTGCTCGCGCCACCGAACTGGCGGCTCAAACGCCCGACGCGTGGATTCCGCAACAGTTTGACAACCCTGCCAACATCGAGGTGCATGTACGCACCACGGCGCAAGAAATCTTGGCCGATTTTCCCAATGGCATTGACGCGCTGGTGACCGGCGTGGGTACCGGTGGCCACATCAGCGGCGTAGCCCAGGTGCTGAAAGCCAAGTTCCCGCAACTCAAGGTCTACGCAGTGGAGCCAACCTTGTCCCCGGTCATCTCGGGCGGCGCGCCCGGCCCTCACCCGCTGCAAGGTTTGGGCGCGGGCTTTATCCCCACCAATTTGAAGACCGAATTGCTGGACGGTGTGATCCAGGTGGACGCCGAACCCGCACGCGAGATGGCCCGTCGCTGCGCCGCCGAAGAAGGCATGCTGGTGGGAATTTCCAGCGGTGCCACCCTGGCCGCCATTGCGCAAAAACTCCCCGAGCTGCCCGCAGGCGCTACCGTGCTGGGCTTTAACTACGACACAGGCGAGCGTTATTTGTCAGTGGAAGGCTTCTTGCCCGCCTAATCACTCAGACCGCCGCCCCTGTCAGCCGGCTGAGTCGTTGCGAAACTGCGTATGGCAAGTCTTGCAGCTTTTCTCGACCGCATTGATGCTGGCTTTGACTGCGTCCAAGTCACCCTGCTGGGACGCTTTGACCAGCTCATCAACCTTCATCTGGTAGTCCTGCTGAGCCGCCTTGAACTCAGCCGGCTGCGTCCATACAGCGGCCTTGGCGCGGGTGGGCGGGTAATTGCTGTCTGGCGTAAACAGGGGCCAAGGTTGCGTGGAGAGCTTCTGTAATGCCAAGGCATTGAGGTTCATTTCACGCGGGTTATAGGGTGCACGCTCCCGAGCGACCAGACCCATCGGCTCCAGCGTTTTGGTGAACTGCTTGAGGATGGCCCGCCGCTTGGTCACCGGCTGATCAGGATGGGTGTCTTTGGCCTCACCGCTGCAGCCGGTCAGCGTCAAGGAGGCCATAACGGCGATTAAAACGAAGCTGGAAATTTTGAGCATGAGGTTTGGGCGTAAATCAAAAAGAGGTGGCAAAACGGTGCGTTGCAGCGCGAATCGGCGCTTCAAGCCAAGCGCACAACACGGCCAAAACGTCTTGCAAGGCGGGTCATGCGCAAGCCATCAACAAAAGCCCATGATAGGCGAGCAATCAAAAGGATCAAATTTGTCAAATTTAACGCTTTCCGACCGCCGCTTTGAGCTGAATTTATTCACAACTGCCAACGCGACACGGGAGTTGATTCGCGAAAAGTCGGCTGCAATCTTCGACTTGTTTTTAGAACGAGAGGCGGAGTTTGACGTTCATGAATCGGTGGTCATCGACTACCCCGACCTCTCCGAACCGTCTTCCTCCAGATTTCTGGCCGACGCGCCCGCCTACGCCGCCAACCGGTTGGCATTGATGGACGGTGACATCGCGGCGATCAGAATCGTCGTCCTCACCACCTATGGCAACCTCGTTCGCGCGGGCTTTGAGGCGGCGGGCTATCACTTCATCGCCATTGATATGCCGGCGGGGCCGGAGCACACGGCGGCTTTGATTCTGGCGCCCCGCGTGAGCGATGGAAAGGGACGCACGCTTTATATCGAGGCGGTCAATGAGCAAGACGAAAAGATCACACCCACATTTGCCCTCGTCCTCACAGACGCCACCGGGCAGTTGTGCGGCGGTGCCTGCGGCTCTGTTCACGCGCGTCAGGGCACGCGTTATGCCTACCTCGCCACCATGACCCTGGCATCCGCCCTGCCCCACGGCACGGGCACCGCGGTCATGGAACAGCTCTTGCAGTTTCTGCGCAGCCAGAACGTGGCCACGGTGCACCTCGGAACGCAGACCGCCGCCCAGTTTTACGAAAAAATCGGTTTCAAAGTTGATCACCGACTCATCCACCCGCTGCGAGTACGGCGCGAAGCGGGAAAAGACGTCACAGGCGACCTTGTCATGCTCAGCCTGAAACTCTAACGTTTCCTCATTGGATAGCTG
>JBAQDW010000213.1:0-9426 GCA_049286445.1 Rhodoferax sp.
TTCATTGAGCCCAAACACGATTTATCCTCCGTCGGCGGGCAAGAGCACATCAAGCACGAGCTTTTGGCCATTGCCAAAAATCTCAAAAACGGCGAAACCACCTTGACGCCGATGGGCCTGCTGGCGGTGGGGCCCATGGGTTCGGGCAAGACCTTTGTCATCAAAGCGTTCTTGAAAGAAGCCGGTTTGTCGGCGGTGGCATTGAAGAACTTTCGCTCCAAATGGGTGGGCTCCACCGAGGCCAATCTGGAGCGGGTGCTGGCCACCGTCAAGGCCATGGGGCCGATTGCCGTGATCATTGACGAAGGCGACCGCAGCTTTGGCTCAGGTGGCGGCGACGACAGCGATGGCGGCACCAGCTCGCGCGTCATTGCCCGGCTCAAAGAATTCATGTCTGACTCGGAGAACCGGGGTCAAGTGCTGTTTGTCATGATGACCAACCGCCCCGACAAGCTCGACAGCGACATCAAACGCCCGGGCCGCTTAGACCGAAAAATCCCCTTCTTCTACTGCGACTCAGCGCCCGAGCGGGTGCAGGTGTTGCTGGCGGTGCTGTCACGCTACGGTGAACCCTGTGTGGCCAGCACCGAAGAGCTGCTGACGTTGTGCGAAACCCTGAGTGGCTATTCCAACGCCGATCTGGAGGCGCTGGCCTTGCTGGGCGTAGAGCTGGCGCGCAACCAGTCCCAGCCGTTGAACGCTGCCGCCCTGACCCAAGCGGCGCAAGACTTCATGCCGCCCCAAGAGCAGGACATGATTGAGTTCATGGAGCTGCTGGCGGTGTCTGAAACCTCACGGCGCTCCATGCTGCCCAAGCGGTTTCGAGACATGGCCATCAGCGACATCCAAAACAACCTGATCGCCGCCAAACGGCGCGCCTTGGCGCGCTAAGCCCAACCCCTTTCTTATCCACACCAGGAGCCCTTCATGCACACCATGTCCGATCAAAACCTCAGCCCTGCGCAGGTCAACACACTCACTCGCGCCATGTTGTCAGTGGCCCGGGTGGACAGCGTTCAACCGGCCGAGGCCGCGCTGATTGGCCAGTTTTATGAAACCTCGCGCAACATGGACATGCCCACCACGGCGACCTTTTTGGCCTCGACCACGGCCCAGGAATTTGACGCCAGCGAACTGGACGGCAGCACCGCCTCATTCGCTGACACCGTGGTGCTGATGTGCTTGATGACCGCCTATGCCGATGGCAACTTGAGCGCCAACGAACTCAGCCACATCCAAGCCATTGCCAAGTCGCTGGAAATGGATGCAGCCCGTTTTGACGCGCATTTGGCGCGGGTGCGCGACGACCTGTTGGCCGCCTTGTCTCATTTACCTGATGCCGGTTCGGTGGCCGCCGTGGTGCTCGAGCTGGCTACCGTTGGGTAAGTGCAGCCGAATTGAGTGCGCAACAGGGTTGGGTTTGCCAATCGTGGCACCATGATGGCGCGCGCAATAGCTATATTTTTAATAGCTGCTTGCGCAGGCAGCGCTTGGGCTACAGCCACTTTTAATGAAATAAAAACGGCTTACACCCCGTCCGACACGCTGGTGCTTGACCGGCACGGAGAAGTGTTGCACCGCCTGCGCACCAATGCCACCGTGCGCCGGGGCCAATGGGTGGCGCTGGCTGACATCTCGCCCGCCTTGCGCACGGCGCTGGTGTTGTCTGAGGACAAGCGTTTTTTTGAGCACAGCGGCGTCGATTGGCAGGCGGTATCGGCTGCCGCTTGGGCCAATGTGTGGAACACCAAAACCCGGGGCGCCAGCACCCTCACCATGCAACTGGCGGGGCTGATGGACGAGGACCTGAAGCGCGGCTCGGGCGGGCGCACCGTGCTGCAGAAAATTGGGCAAACGGTGTCGGCCCAGAGGCTGGAGCGCCAGTGGCGCAAAGACCAGATTTTGGAGGCTTACCTCAATTTGGTGCCCTTGAAAGGCGAGTTGGTGGGCGTGGATGCGCTCAGCCGGACCCTGTTTGGCAAAGCCGCCCACGGGCTGGATGCCCGCGAGGCTGCCATCACCGCCGCCCTGGTGCGCGCGCCCAATGCGCGCTCTGCCGTGGTGGCGCAGCGGGCCTGCCAGGTGCTCAAAGCCATCCAAGCCAGCACCACGGCGGCGGACTGCACCGAGCTGGACCTGTTCACCCTGGCCATGTTTCAACGCCGGGGCTATGACCCCAGCGAAGGCGTGGCACCGCACGTGGCCCGCCAAGTCGTGAAGGCGGCCCAGCGTGACACGCGCCCCATGCCGCCCACCCTGCGCACCAGCCTGAGTGCGCCCCTGCAACGCTTTGCGCTGCAAAGCCTGCAACAGCACCTGCGCGAGCTGGCCGGTCGCCATGTGGAAGACGGCGCTTTGGTGGTGCTGGACAACGCCACCGGCGAGGTGCTGGCGTGGGTGGGATCGTCGGGTGAATTGAGCGCTGCCGCCGAGGTGGACGGTGTGACCGCGCTGCGCCAGCCGGGCTCGACCCTGAAACCGTTTTTATACGCCCAAGCCATTGCGGAGCGGCGCATTACCGCCGCCTCCTTGCTGGACGATTCGGGCGCACAGTTGCAAACCGGCAGTGGCCTCTACATTCCGCAAAACTACGACCGCCAGTTCAAAGGCTGGGTGTCTGCCCGCACGGCGCTGGCGGCGTCCTTGAATGTGCCGGCGGTGCGCACCCTGGTCATGGTGTCACCCGACGCGTTTCACAAACAACTGCTCGCGCTGGGCCTGCCCCTCAATGAAACGGGCGACTACTACGGCTACAGCCTGGCACTGGGAAGCGCTGAGGTATCTTTGCTGGCCCTGACCAACGCCTACCGCGCCTTGGCCAATGGCGGCCAACTGAGCCTGACCACACTGGGCGCCGGTGCGCCACCTCGCTCTGTGGCTAAAAAACCGGCCCAAGCCAGCACGCCGCCGGTCATCCACCCCGGTGCGGCCTTCATCGTCGGCAACATCTTGTCCGACCCCCTGGCCCGCGCGCGCACCTTTGGCACCGACAGTGTGCTGGCCACCCGCTTTTGGACAGCCGTCAAAACCGGCACCAGCAAAGACATGCGCGACAACTGGGCGATGGGTTTTTCTGAGCGCTACACGGTGGGCGTATGGGTGGGCAACGCCAGCGGCGCGCCCATGTGGGAGGTCAGCGGCACCAGCGGCGCGGCACCCATTTGGGCCGACGTGATGAAGTACCTGCACCACACCCTGCCCAGCCACGCGCCGCAACCCCCAGCCGGGGTGGTGCAGGCATCCGTTCAGTTTTCAATGCCTCATAGCCCCACGGAACCGGCCGAGGCGGCCCGCCAGGAGTGGTTTTTACGCGGCACGGAGCAAACCAGTTTTGCTATCAATTCAGAAGTGGCTAACGCAGGCAAGACGGGGGCTACAGGCCCAAAAGCCTTAAAAAATACCGCGCCGACCCTGGCCCGCATTACCAACCCCACCACGGGCACCATCATCGCCCTGGACCCTGATATTCCGCCGCGCCACCAGCGCGTGCGGTTCGTGGCGGAGGGCCGCAACCTGCGATGGGTAATGGACGGCAAAGTGTTTGCCAAAGGGCCGGTGGCCCCTTGGCTGCCCTGGCCAGGCCGCCACGTGGTGCAAATCACCAACGAACGGGGTGAGGTACTGGACGAGGTGCGTTTGGAGGTGCGCGGTGCCGGGGTCAAACCGGCCACGCGCTGACCCGATGGCTTAACCTGATGGCTTAAGGGGTTGGTAGCGCCCACCCACCACCAGACGTAAAAAGAGGTGGCTTTTAGTTTGAAGATTCAAACCAAAAGCCACCTCGTTCATTGCTGCTCTTGGCAGGCAGCGCAGGCGCTCCAACCAGACGGGATCAGCCGCCTGCCTGGGGTGGTGGTGGATGACCCCTTACGCCCACTGCACCTTGCCTTTACCGGAGTACCAGCTTTCCACCTTGGGCGCGACATCGCTCTCAATACGGCTGCGCTTGATCTTCATGGTGGGTGTCAGGCAGCCGTTTTCAATTGTCCAGGGGTCTTTGGCAATGACCACCATCTGCAGCTTCTCGTGAACCACCAAATTGCTGTTGACGTCTGCCAGCAAAGCGCCCAATTCCGCTTCCACTTCGGCACGCACCGCCGGGTCATTTTGTTTGGGACGCAGCGTCTCGTTGAGCACCACCATGGCATACGCCGCCGATTGGCCCGCACCCGAGACCATGCACGACTCGATCATGGGGTTGGCTTGCAGGCGGTTCTCAATGGGTGCAGGCGACACGTACTCGCCCTTGGACGTTTTGAAGATCTCCTTTACCCGACCGGTGATTTTTAACAGCCCATCGGCCCGGCGCTCACCCCGGTCGCCGGTTTTGAAGAAACCATCGGCGGTGAACGATTCAGCATCCAGGTCAGGGCGCTTGTAGTACCCCACCAACTGGCCCGGCGACTTGAGAAGAATCTCGCCCTCTTCGCTGATGCGCACCTGCACGCCGGGCATGGGGCCACCCACGCAGCCGGGCGCGTTGACCTTGGCGGTGGACATGTGGGAGTAGGCCATGTCTTCAGACATGCCGTAACCCTCCATCAGGTTCAGGCCCAAGCGCTGGTACCAAGAGATCAGCTCAGCCGGAATGGGGGCAGAACCGCTGCCCGCCAGCAGCACTTTGTCCAAGCCCAAACCTTTCAAAATTTTGCGCTTCACGATGCCCCCCAAAATGGGAATGCCCATGAGGCGGTCGAGTTTTTTGGGCGGCATTTTGGCAAACACGCCTTGCTGGAACTTGAGCCACAAGCGCGGCACCGACACAAACACATTGGGCCGTGCGCGGTTCAAATCGACCACAAAGGTGTCCAGCGACTCGGCAAAATACACATGCGCCGTGCCCGCCAAGAGCGTGGTGCATTCGACCCAAGCGCGCTCGAACACGTGTGCCAGCGGCAGGTAAGACAACACGCGAATATGGGTTTCTTTGCCAATGTATTTCTGCAACTCCCCCAACATGCCTTCGGCAATACGGGTGACCCGCTCGAAGCTGTGCATCACGCCTTTGGGCGTGCCAGTCGAGCCCGACGTGTACAACAAAATCGCCAAATCCGTCGGGTTGCGCTTGACCTTGCCCGCCAAGGGCTGGGTGCGTTGAATGATTGCATCCCACGTCTCGTAACTGGTTTTTGGCGACAGGGGCAGTGCAACGCAGGGCAAATGGGCGGGAATGCCGCTCTTTTGCGATTCCCAGACATCCAATTTGCCCACAAAAAGCATGCTGGCACCGCTGTGCTCCAGCACGTACTTCACCGTGTCAGCGGCTTCGGTGGGGAAAATGGCCACCGTGGTGCACCCCGACATCCAGATCGCCAGCTCGGCCATCACGAAGTGGGCGCTGTTCTTGGACAGCAGCGCAATGCGCGCACCAGGCTCAAATTTTTGCGCTTTGATGTGCGCCGCCATGCGTCGAGCTTGGTCAACCACCTGCTTCCAGGTGTAGTCAGTGACCTGCCCCCCACCAATGGGTTGCGTCAAGAAAACGGAGTCACCGTGGGTGGCCTCGTTTTCAAAAACATAGTCCAGCATCAATTTTTTAGTAGCCAAAATGTCGTCTCCTGTAGTTATTTCAACAGCATACCCAAACTTTTGAGAATTAAGAAGCCCTTACTGTCGCTAAGTTGATCAATTCGGCAAAGCCAGTTGTAACCATCACCTCCCCCAAAGCGACGCCACATTCCCAGCGCACGCCCACGCCACCGCCGGTCAGGTGGGGCAGCCGGAGAAAATCAACAAAAAGAAAGAATCTCCCTAACAAAAAACGCTATTTTTTTAATAGCTGCTTGCGCAGGTGGCGTATGGGCTGTAGGCCTAATTCTCATCCTGATTTCAATGCCAGCCCATTTCACAGTGCAACAGGTCAACGCTGTGTCACCCCACCTTACCGCCCGGCTTGGGCCCGGGCGGTAAGAAACAAACACAATCAACGACCAAAAAGCTTGTGCTGGACCCGGTACCCGCCCCTTGCCCTGCCTCACTGCCCTTTATTGAAAGTTGTCATGCCTGTTTCACGCCGCTTGGTTTTGGCTACTTTGCTGAGTTCAACCCTCAGCGTCCCGGCACGCGCCGCCTTTTAACACGCCACGTGGGACGCCTTGCTTAAAAAGCATGTCACGCCGTTGCGCAGTGGGCAAGCCAGTCAGGTGGATTACGCCGGCATGGCGCGTGAAGAGACGGCGCTCAAACGCTACCTGGACAGCACTGCCGCGGTGAGTCGCGCCACCTTTGACGCCTGGGCCAAGCCTGAGCAGCTGGCGTTTTTGCTCAATGCCTACAACGCGTGGACGGTGGCGCTCATCCTGACGCGCTACCCGGACCTGAAATCAATTAAAGACCTGGGGTCGGTGTTCTCGTCGCCTTGGAAGAAAGCGTTTGTGCCGCTGCTGGGCGAAACCCGCTCGCTCGACGATCTGGAGCACCAACTCATTCGCGGCTCTGGCCGTTACAAGGACCCGCGCATTCACTTTGCTGCCAATTGCGCCAGTGTGGGTTGCCCCGCGCTGCGTGCCCAGGCCTACGAGGCCAGCCAGCTCGACGCCCAACTGGAAGACGCCGCCCGCTTGTTCCTGAGCGACACCACCCGCAACCGGGTGGCAGGCCAAGGCGTGGAGGTGTCAAGCATTTTCAAGTGGTACACCAGCGACTTTGAACAAGGCTGGCGGGGTGCCACCACTTTAGGACAGTTCTTGGCCCTGTACCGCGAGCCCCTGGGTCTGAACGACGAGCAAACCCAGCGTCTGCGCGCCAACGACATGAGCGTGCGATTTTTAGACTACGACTGGCGACTTAACGCGAAAGTCGTTCGCTAGAACGCGCTGGCGCAAATCCAGTGGATCGGCCATTGGTTGGCACAAGACGGGTCCATGCCAACACCCAAGCGCGGCACGTGCGTGCAAAGGATGCTTGCGCGCCCTGAATCGGGTATCTTTGCGGCTCAATCCACCACCTCACTTGCCCGTCTTTATGCCAGGACCACGCTCCCTGATTCGCGCCGCCGCCCCGGCCTTGGTGGTTTTGCTGCTGGGCTGCCTGTTGTCATGGGCGGGCGCGCGGTGGCTCAGCCAAAGCATTGACGCGCAAGCCTCACACACGTTTGACCGCCTGAGCACAGAGGTGGCCACTGAAGTCACCAAACGCTTTAAACAGCCGGTTTTGGGCCTGAATGGCCTGCGCGGCCTGTTTGCCGCCAGTGAAGAGGTGACACGAGCCGACATTCAGGCCTACGTTGCGTCAAAAGACCTGTTGGACGATTTTTCTGGGGTACGCGGATTTGGTGTCATCAAATCCGTAACCAGAAAAGACTTGGCGCCGTTTGTCGCCGCCGAGCGCGCGGACGGCGCGCCAAACTTCAACATCAGGCCGTTGGAAAACACGGGCTTTGAGGACCTGTGGGTGATCACGGCGGTTGAGCCTGTCAGTCGCAACCTTAACGCCATAGGGTTTGACATCGGTTCAGAGCCCATGCGCCGAATCGGTGCGCAACTGGCAGTGGACACAGGCGCGCCGGCACTCTCGGGCCCCATCCAGCTGATGATGGCCAAGCACAACACCACGGGGTTCTTGCTGTACCTGCCTGTTTATGCCAAAGGAGCCGCCCCTGTCCAAGTTGAAGAGCGTCGTCGCGATTTGATCGGGCTGGTATTTGCACCCATCGTCATTGAAGAGTTGCTCAACCAGCTGCCCGGTGTGCAGGCCGACTTGGTGAGCGTGGCGATGGACGACACCCCTTCAGGACCACCCGGGGGCGACCGGCTCTACAGCTCACACGCCGCAACGGGGGGCCAAAACCCCCACCCTGCGCAGTTCACGGCTTTGCAAAACTTGTCCTTGCCCGGCAGAACAGTCGCTCTGCGCGTGGGTAGCACACCCCGTTTCGAGGCCTCCATCGACCGCACCTCGCCTGGGTTGCTGGGCGGCTCAGGGGCATTGATCAGCGTCATGCTGGCTTTTCTGCTGTACCAGCAAATCAACAGCCGGCGTCGGGCCGAACAATTGGCGCTGGGCATGACGGCTGATTTGAACCGCTTGGCCCAAGTGGTGCAACACACTTCCAGCGCCGTGTTAATCACCGACCCCCAAGGGCGCATCACCTGGATCAACGAAGGTTTTTCGCGCATGACGGGTTACAGCGCGGCCGAGGCCCTGGGCAAAACGGCGGGCGAGCTGCTTGGCAGTGGCAAGGCCGACGCCTTCACCCTGCAAACCTTGGCCGACGCCATCGCGCAGGGCAGCAGTTGCCGGGTTGAGATCCTGAACCGGGCCAAAGAGGGCCACGAGTACTGGGCCGACATTGACCTTCAGCCCCAGAGTGATGCCACTGGCGCGTTGGTCGGCTTCATGGAAATTGGCATCGACATCACCAAACGCCGGCTCAGTGAAGCGCAGGCGACTCGCAACTGGCAACTGTTGCGGGGTTCGATTGAAGCGCTGGACGAAGCGTTTGTGTTGTACGACCCCCAAGACCGGCTGGTTTTATGCAATGAGCGGTACAAGCAGGTCTATAAATAGGTGGCCCATCTGATGGTGCCGGGGGCCCAATTTGAAGACATCGTTCGCGCCGGTGCGGCCTTAGGCCAGTATTCAGCCGCCCTGGGACGCGGCGAAGCGTGGGTGAAAGAGCGGGTGGCCGCCCATTTGGCCGGTCATTCAAATTTTATTGAACGCTACACCAACGGCACGTCTCTGCGCATTGTGGAGCGCCGTTTGGCCGATGGCCACACCGTGGGTTTTCGCGTTGACATCAGCGAACTGGTGAATGCCACTGAAGCGGCACAGGCGGCATCGACCGCCAAAAGTCAGTTTCTGGCCAATATGAGCCATGAAATTCGCACACCCATGAACGCCATTCTGGGCATGCTGACGCTGCTGCGCAAAACCGAGTTAACGGCACGTCAAGCCGACTATGCGAGTAAAAGCGAGGGCGCCGCGCGTGCACTGCTGAGGCTGTTGAACGACATTCTGGACTTCTCAAAAATAGACGCCGGAAAAATGACGCTTGACCCCCTGCCTTTTGACCTGGAGCAGGTGTTCAACGACCTGTCCGTCATCTTGTCCAGCAGCATGGGCAACAAGGCGGTAGAAATCTTGTTTGACATCGCGGGTGCGCTGCCCACCCCGCTGGTCGGCGATGGCATGCGGCTTCAGCAGGTGTTGCTCAACCTGGGCAGCAACGCAATCAAATTCACAGAAAAAGGCGAGGTCGTGCTGGCGGTGCAAGTCACCCAACAGCAGGCGCACGCCGTGACCTTGCGCTTGAGTGTGTGTGACACGGGCATTGGTATTGCGCCAGAACACCAAGACCGCATTTTTGAAGGCTTCACCCAGGCCGAGGCGTCCACCACACGGCGGTTTGGCGGCACCAGCTTGGGCTTGGGCATGAGTCAGCAACTGGTGGCATTGATGGGGGGTGAACTGCAAATGCACAGC
>JBAQDW010000214.1:0-2553 GCA_049286445.1 Rhodoferax sp.
GCATTGGCCAAGAGCAGCCGGTGTTTGTCTACAAACTGGTGGTTGAAGGCAGCATTGAGGAGCGCATGCTGGAGTTGCAAGCGCGCAAACTGGCGTTGGCGCAAGGGGTGCTGGGGCACGATGCGCAAGGCGCTTTGAAATTCAGTGAAGCCGACCTGGGAGCACTGCTGGCACCGCTTTCTCCATCCAATTCAATCTGAGTCCATTTACGCAAAAATTGCTACATATTAAATAGCAAGCTCTTGATATTTCGCAAGGGCCAGCGTGCAAAAACTACGCAATGGGTCAAAAAAATTCGCATTCACTCAGCGAGCCTCACACCCCTTGACCCTGTAAGCTACCCCGCTTCCAACGCTCCGATCAGTTTCACACCCCTCCACCATGCGCATCCTCCACACCTCTGACTGGCATCTCGGCCAGCATTTCATGGGCAAAAGCCGCCAAGTGGAGCATCAGCAGTTGATTGACTGGTTGGTGCAGCAAGTGGACGTGCACGCAGTCGACGCGGTGCTCATTGCGGGAGACATTTTTGACACCGGCGCGCCGCCCAGCTACGCCCGCGAGCTGTACAGCCAGCTGGTGGTGCGCTTGCATGGGGCCGGAGTGGCACTGCTGTTGCTGGGCGGCAACCATGACTCCGTTTCGACCTTGGGTGAAAGCCGGGCACTGCTGGCTTGTTTAAGCACCACCGTGGTCGGCGCGGCCATCGACCCGCAGGCGCAGGTCGTGGTGTTGCCAGTGCGGGGCGGCTTGAAAGAGCCCGGTTGCGTGGTGTGCGCCATTCCCTTCATTCGCCCGCGCGACGTGCTGCTCAGCCAGCCTGGCCAAAGTGCACAAGACAAGCAGCAGTCTTTGCAGGCCGCTATTCAGGCCCACTACACGGCCGTGTTTGACGCCGCCCACCTTCAGCGCACGGCGTTGGAGGCGCAAGTTGGCCACAAGCTGCCGATCATTGCCACCGGCCACCTCACCACCGTGGGCGCCAGCACCAGCGAGTCGGTGCGTGAGATTTATGTCGGTTCGCTGGACGCATTTCCCACCACGGCCTTCCCTGCAGTGGATTACATCGCGTTGGGCCACATTCACCAGCCCCAAAAAGTCGGTGGGCTGGACCACATTCGCTACAGCGGCTCACCGATTGCACTCAGCTTTGACGAGGTGCGTCAAAAAAAAGAGGTGCTGTTGGTGGACCTGAACTCAGACGGATTGCAATCCGTCACGCCGTTGCCCGTGCCTCGTTTTCAGCCGCTGGCGTCAGTCAGCGGCAACCTTGTCGCCTTGGCTGAACAAATTCAGGCTGCTTCACTTCAAGGCACACCAGAGTGTCCCGTGTGGCTGGAAGTCACTGTGGCCGAAGACGACTATCTCTCAGACCTGCCAGCCCGCATTGAGGTCATGACCGCAGGCCTGCCGGTGGAGGTGCTGCGCATTCGCCGACAGCGCGGCAATGCCACAGCCGCCTTGGCCGCCGCAGCGCGAGAAACACTGGACGAACTCAGCCCGCACGACGTGTTTGCTCGCCGCTTGGCCCAAGAAGAACTGAGCGACGACCTGAAGGCTGCCTTGCAGGCGCGTTACAAAACGGTGGTCACCGCGCTGCAAGAAGGTGAGGAGTCGTCATGAAAATCTTGGCTCTGCGCCTAAAAAATCTCAATTCGCTGAAGGGCGAATGGTCGGTGGACTTCACCAAGCCACCGTTTGTGGACAACGGCCTGTTTGCCATCACCGGCCCCACTGGCGCGGGCAAATCGACCCTGCTGGACGCCATTTGCCTGGCGCTGTACCACGAGACCCCGCGCCTCAAAAACATCTCGGCCTCAGCCAACGACATCATGACCCGCCACACCACCGACTGTTTGGCGGAGGTGACGTTTGAGGTGAAAGGCGCTGTTTACCGTGCCTTTTGGAGCCAGCGCCGCGCCCGCGACAAGATCGACGGCGCGCTGCAGGCCCCCAAGGTGGAACTGGCCACGGGCGCGGGCGAGATTTTGAGCAGCCAGACCCACGACAAGCTCAAACGCGTGGCCGCCATCACCGGGCTGGACTTTCCGCGTTTCACCAAATCCATGCTGCTGGCGCAAGGGGGCTTTGCCGCCTTTTTGAACGCCAGCGTCAATGAGCGTGCCGAGTTGCTGGAAGAGCTCACCGGCACCGAGATTTACGGCGAAATCTCCAAAAAAGTGTTTGAGCAAGCCCGTGAGGCCAAGCAACAACTCGACCAGCTCAAAGCCCAAGCCGCTGGCATGGCCTTGCTCAGCACCGAGCAGCGCGCGGCCATGCAAAGCGACATTGAACGCCTGAGCGACGAGTTGGCCACGCTGCAAGCTGCCCACCCAAGCACGCTGGCGCAGCGCCAGTGGCAGCACAACGTGGCCCAAAGCGCCCTCGACGTGCAAGCCGCCCAATCCCAGGGCGCAGCGGCCCAGGCCGCCCAAGAGGCTGCGGCACCCGAGCTGCACCGCCTGCTACAAAGCGAGCCCGCGCAGCAGTTGCAGCCCCTGCACCTTTCTTGGCAGCAAGCGCAGGTGGCCTGCACGCAAAGCCAAACCACCC
>JBAQDW010000215.1:0-2492 GCA_049286445.1 Rhodoferax sp.
CCTCGTCTGCCGTTAAAGACCAGTGACTCAGCGCTTGACGGGCGAGGGCGCGCATCTGCCAGGCGGCTTCTCTTGAAATCAGTGAAATTTCGATCAGGATGTCGTCATCCAGCGCCTCGCCAAGTTGAGCCAGCTGGGCCGGGGCTGCGCCGACTTTGGCTAGCCCCCGAGAGATTTCCGCCAGTTGGAGGCTGACTTTGACCAGCTGCGCCTGCCAGGAAGGTGTCAGATTTTCTTTTTTTAAACACTCGGTGGGCCATTGTTCCAGTAACGAATTGATTTTTCTTAACCGTTGAAGCGGCTGTTCCGTGCGATCAATGTCCATCAGCAACGAATCATTTTTCGGGCGAAGCAAATCAATGATTTGCATGGCCAAGGCGGGGTCAAAGCGGTGTGTATTCATGCGCAGCACCACCGACAGGCGCAGCTCTGCACCCGGCTGAGCGGTTGAAAACATGGCCGAGACCACTTGGGAGATTGCCAATATTTTGGCCAAGGGGCTGATCTCATCGCCGCTGAGCTGGCGGGGGTAGCCAGATCCGTCCAAGTACTCGTGGTGTTCCCTGACCGCTCGCACGACTTCCTTTGGGTAAGCGTGGTGGCGTTCGATCAGTGCTGTGGACACCAAAGGGTGCGCACAGAGCTGACGGCGTTGCAGGTGGTTCAGTATTCTGCTGGGTTGCATCAGGTGGGGATCGGTATGGAGCATGCCAATGTCATGCAACATGCCGGCCATGACGGCGGCGTTCACGTCGAAGCGGGACAACACCGGCGTTTTGCACAAATAAGCAGCGGTCAGTGCGGTGCGCAGCAAGTGGTGGTAGAGGGGCGGATGCAGGTCGCGGGCGATGGTCAGTTGCAAGCTCATCGGTGCAGGCAGGGGCAGCGCTTGCAACGCATCTAAAAAGAGGTTGCGAACTTTGGGGTCAGGTGCCATGCGCCCAAACAACGGCACGCTGTCCAATATTTTTTCGGCGTCTGCGCGCAATGAGGAACCCGTCAGCGCATTGGCGCTGGCGACACAGTCTTCAATCGGTGCGGACAGCTGGTACTGGGTCAATCGGCTGTACAGCGCCTGGTTGATGGCCACGCCTTTGTCGATGATTTTGACGCCACGGTCATTGAAAATGGCGCAATGTGACACCACGGCCTGCGTTTCACCAAGTTTGGCCACCACTTGGGTGAAGTGGGGTTCGCGCTCCGCGTCAATCTCTAGCTCACTCAAAATCATCTCCCGCAAGGTATGTCGTTCTTATGGCGCCCAAGCTTATCGCAGTCAGCGCCTGCAACCACCGGGCTGCGACTCAATAGACGAGAGAGAAAAGGGGTACTTCACCGCTGCGGCAACGCCAACTGCGTGACCACCCAGTCTCTGACGCGTGGGTTAAAGCACAGCTCAATGTGTCCCAACCCCTCAAACACCGTGACGGGCACGCCGGGCAGAATTTGCTCACGCTGCGGAAAAACAATGGCGTCCTGCGGGCTCAAGGCAATTTGCATCAGCGCACGCCCATCCGGCGTCTCGTTGGTTGACAGGTCTTTCAGCCACGCACTTTCCCACACCATTTGCAAACTGTTGGGTGAAAAGGGGTAGAGGTCAGCCCGCGTGCCGCCATGCGGTGTACCCAAGGTGAGGATGCGGGCCACCCGGTGAGCGCCCCGTTGGCGCAACCACACCCGAATCACCAGCCCACCCATGCTGTGCCCCACCAAAGCCACTTGGCTGGCACCCGTTTCCCGGCACAAGCGTTCAACAGCGGCCTCCACCTGGGGGGCGTAGTCATCAATGCTGGCGAAAACCGGTTCCAAGTCCACTGCCAAAACCGGGTGGCCGGCTAAGCGCAGGTCGCGGGTCATTTGATCAAATATCCGGTGGTTGCATACATAACCATGCACCAGCACGACGGGAATCAGCCGTTCGGACCCGAGCGCCGGGCGCACTTGGGGAGGTCGAACAGTCCACGGCATCTCCAACAGCGCGAGCTTGAACATGGCCCACATCTCACCCCACAGTGCGCGCCACCAGAGCCGATTGGATCCCGGCACATGGGAGCGCACCGCTGCGATCAATCCAATCAACGCGACCAACCCCACCGGAAACAGCAGTGCCACCAGCACGGCCCAGCCGGCAGACCCGCCGAAGTGCCGCGTTGCCCACCAACCCAACAAGCCGCCCAGGAACCATTGAACAAAGAGGAATCGGCGAAGCAGGCGGGCCAGCATGGTGTGGGGTGTGGAATTGGTTGTAAGGGCTTGCAGTTTAAAGTGTGGCTCAACAGAAGGGGTGATGGGAATGGCACTGACTGAGTCGGCTGACGCCTTGGGGCTCGCCCGACCTGCCATTGCGGTGTTGAAAGTCACTTTGAACCCAAATTTCCCATTAGCCCTAATTTCTAATGGAAGCCATTAGCGCAAGCGATTGATTTTGTTGAAGAATCTGAAGATTTCTGGGTAAAGTAGCTGATCTCGATTTGAGTGCGGGGTTGTCATGA
>JBAQDW010000216.1:0-12318 GCA_049286445.1 Rhodoferax sp.
CTGCGCTCACAGGAATGCCCTGGAAAAACCTGTGCAATGGCAATTCAACTTGCCCAAGGCCCGCTCGAAGATGGCCTGGGTTTACCCCGATCTGCATCAGCGTGAATCAAGTTGACTGTCTACTAGGCCAAGAGCAGCAAGGCCGCAGGCCCGGCATTGTGGTGACGCACGCCGACTTGAACCGGCTGGGGATGATTGGCGTTTGCCCCATCACCCAGGGCGGCATGGGCGCACGCAACGCCGGTTTGTCTGTCAGTTTGATGGGTACCGGCACGCAGACGCAAGGCGTCGTGCTGGTTCACCAGTTCAGGATGATTGACCCGTCACAGCGCGGTTTGACCCTGATTGAGCAAGCGCCGGACGATTTGGTGGAAGAAGTGCGTGCGCGGGTGGCTGCCATGCTGGATTAGCAGGAAAACGCGACATAGCGCGCACGTTATCCACAATTACGTCGTTTTGTTGCATCTTGGATGTGTGCGTGCTATAAACGCCGTGCGTGGACTACTGGATATAAACCCATTCGGGTTTATCGGTAGCCAAATGCAAGGCCCAAATGATCGTACTCAAAGCGACTCAAGACAAAGTTTTAGCGGTTCTTCAATCCGTCTCTGGCATCGTTGAACGACGCCACACCCTCCCAATTCTTGGACGCGTAATTGCCCGCCGCGGAATCTTGTCGATCTCTGACGGGTTTCCAGAAAGTGGCGGTGGCGGTGCCAGCGCTGTAACCATAGTCATAGGTGTTGACGCCGACGCAGCCGGAGCAGATGCCACCGGGGCCGGTCCAGACGTGGCAGCAAGTGATGACGACGAAGGCGGCGAAGGCGATGGCGACCCCGACCGACAAACAAGAAAGGCACTCAGAACCAGAAACCCCAAGGTAAGCGCTGACCAGCGCAGTTCATCCACCAACAAACGCCGAGACGGCGCTGTAAACCAAATGACCTCAAACCCTCGCGCAGACGCGCAACCCAATGCCTCCACACCGGCTGGCGCTCTCCCCTCTCCCCAAAATCCTGACATTGCCTTGTGGCGCTTGCCCACGGTGTTGGCACACGTCCCGGTTAGCCGATCCCACTGGTGGGCTGGCGTGGCCGAAGGCCGATACCCCGCACCCGTGAAGCTGTCAAAACGCTGCGTCGCCTGGCGCAGCGCCGACATTCGCGCCCTGATTGCTTCGCTCTAAGAGGTGCAACATGAAAAGCACCTTGAACGGCACAACGCCGGGGAAAAGCACGTCTGAACGCACGTCGGTTTCACTCGCAGCGGGAGGTCAATATGCCGTTTGACCGCACCCTACTTCCCGACCCGGTTACCTACTTTGAAAACCAGGGCCTGACCCTCAAAGGCCCACGGTCTGCCAAGTGGAAGACCACCACCTGCAACTTTCATGGCGGCTCGGACTCCATGCGCGTCAACGTCACCACGGGCGCGTGGGTGTGCATGAGCTGCGGCGAGAAAGGCGGCGACGTACTGGCCTATGAGATCAAGGACGGTGGCCGCGAGTTTGTCGATGCGGCCAAAGCCTTGGGTTGCTGGGTGGACGATGGCCGCCCGCAGGTACAAACCAAGCCCACGCCACTCAGCCCGCGCCTGGCGCTGTCGGTGATGGCGTTTGAATCCACGCTTGCCGCCGTGGCTGCGGGCAATGTGGCCAACGGCGTGACGCTGACCGATACCGACCGGGCACGCCTGATGGTGGCGGCTAATCGTATCAACCGACTGGTGGAGGCTTTCGCATGAATCCGCAAGACTATGAACACATGGCAGCCGGTCTGGACGACGACGTGGGGCCTGTAGTCGCTATCAATTCGGTAGCTACTCCCGCACGTTCTACGGGGTCTAGCGGCCAATTTGGCACTGACTCATTGCCCAAGAGCACGGTGGTGCTGACTTGCGGCGCTGACCTCACGCCCGAGCCCGTGCAATGGCTCTGGCCCGACTGGCTGGCGCTGGGCAAGTTCCACCTGTTGGCGGGCGCGCCTGGGCAGGGCAAAACGACCATCGCCATGGGAATGGCTGCCACCGTCACCATCGGCGGGCGCTGGCCGGGTGGGTCGCGCTGCGAGGCGGGCAACGTGCTGATCTGGAGCGGCGAGGACGATTACACCGACACCCTGCTGCCCCGCCTGATTGCTGCGGGCGCGGATCGCAAGCGGGTGTTCTTTGTTGACGGCACACGCACGGGCGGCGTGGTCAGGCCGTTTGACCCATCCATCGACACGCGCACCTTGAAAGAGGCCATCCAGCAAATTGGCAGCGTGCGTCTGATCGTGATTGACCCGGTATCGACCGCCGTGGCAGGCGACAGCCACAAGAACACCGAGGTGCGCCGTGGCCTGCAACCCTTGGTTGACTTGGCCACCAGCATCAATGCGGCGTTGCTGGGCATCACCCACCTGTCCAAAGGTGGCCAAGGCAGTGACCCGGCGCAGCGGGTAATTGGCAGCATTGCGTTTACCGCCGTGGCGCGCGTGGTGCTGGTAGCGGCACGGGTCAAGGGCGAGGACGGTGCCGACAAACGCATTCTGGCGCGCAGCAAATCCAACATCGGGCCGGACAACGGCGGCTTTGAATACCACTTGGCGCAAGTGGAGGCACTGCCCGGCATTCATGCCAGCCGTATCGAGTGGGGCCAGGCGGTAGAAGGCTCCGCCCGAGACCTGCTGACCGACCCGGCAGAGGGTGACGACGGCACCGACCATGCCGATGCTGTGAGCCTGTTGAAAGCGGAACTGACGGCGGATTGCTGGACTGGTGCCAACCATGCTACCCAGGCGCTGAAAGATGCCGGATTCACCAAAAAACAAATTTGGACAGCATCCAAAAAACTTAAGGTCGTTCGCACGAAAGGCGGCATGGGCGGTGGCTGGTACTGGCGCTTGTCCGGTGGCCGTGATATTGCGCTGCCCGGCGAAGATTCCAAAGCACCCGAAGGTTCCGAAGATTCCCTGTCTGAAAAACTGGAACCTTTGGAATCTTCGGCAGTTGATCAGGCTGCAAATGAACTGGTCGAGGTGGAACTGTGAGCGCGCAGGCTCTGATCCGGCAGGCGCAGGCCTCAGGCGTGGCGTTGCGGCTAGTGGGTGGCAAGGTCAAGGCCAGTGGCCCCCGCGAGGCTGTGGCGCGCTTGCTGGTACCCCTGCGTGAACACCGAGCGGCATTGGCCGATGCGTTGCAAGCCGAGCCGGTGGAGCCACTACCTATCGCACCGGCAAGCGCAGCGCCTGAGCCCGCCGACTGGCACCGGCTGGACGCGGCCTATCTGGCCCACCACTTCAACTGCCCCACTTGCATAGCTGCTGGGCGTGGCAGCCGGTATGGTTTGCGCTGTGGAACCGGGGCGGCGTTGTGGCGGGCGTACGCGGGCGGGTGATGTCGTTGAAATCGGGCTGGAACAGGCGCGGCAGCATGACTCCGTCCTTGTCCAATGTGGCCTAATCCAGTCCTATAACATCTACATCAAATTACTGTCACACCCCCCATGTTTGAACAAGCCTTCAAGAATATCGACGACATCCTTTTCAAAGAAGCCGGTTGCACCACCGAGCTGGATTACACCGAGCAGACCTCGTGGCTGCTCTTCCTCAAATACCTCGACAGCCTGGAGCAAGACCGCGCCATGGAAGCCGAGTTGGAGGGCAAGAAATACACCTTCATTCTCGACCCCGCCTACCGCTGGGAAGCCTGGGCCGCGCCCAAAGACGCCGATGGCAAGCTTGACCACAACAAAGCCCTGACCGGCGACGACCTGCGCGATTTTGTAGACCGCAAACTGTTCCCCTACCTGCACGGCTTCAAGCAAAAGGCCAGCGGCCCCAACACCATTGAATACAAGGTGGGCGAGATTTTTGGCGAGATCAAAAACAAGATCCACAGCGGCTACAGCCTGCGCGACATCATTGAGCACATCGACGCGCTGCGTTTTCGCTCGCAGCTAGAAAAGCACGAGCTTTCGCACCTGTACGAAGCCAAAATCAAAAACATGGGCAACGCCGGGCGCAACGGCGGCGAGTACTACACGCCGCGCCCGCTTATCCGCGCCATGGTGCAAGTGGTGCGCCCGACCGTGGGCGAACGCATTTACGACGCAGCCTGCGGGTCGGCGGGGTTCTTGTGCGAGTCGTTTGACTACCTCAAGGCCGGTAAAAACCTCACCACATCCGACCTCAAAACCCTGCAAGAGCGCACCTTTTACGGTAAAGAGAAAAAGTCTCTGGCCTATGTGATTGCGATCATGAACTTGATCCTGCACGGCATTGACGCACCCAACATCGTCCACACCAACACCCTGACCGAGAACCTGGCCGACGTGCAGGACAAAGACCGCATGGACGTGATCCTGGCCAACCCGCCTTTCGGCGGCAAGGAGCGCAAGGAAGTGCAGCAAAACTTCCCCATTCGCACAGGTGAGACGGCGTTCTTGTTTTTGCAGCATTTCATCAAAATGCTCAAGGCCGGTGGCCGTGCCGGGGTGGTCATCAAGAACACGTTTCTCAGCAACACCGACAACGCCAGCGTGTCCTTGCGCAAGCTGCTGCTGGAAAGCTGCAACCTGCACACCGTGCTGGACTGCCCCGGCGGCACCTTTCAGGGTGCGGGCGTCAAAACCGTGGTGCTGTTTTTTGAAAAAGGCGCACCCACCCGCAAGGTCTGGTACTACCAGCTCGACCCCGGCCGCAACATGGGCAAGACCAACCCGCTCAATGATGCGGATTTGGCCGAATTCGTGGCCCTGCAAAGCACATTTGCCGACTCTGCCAAAAGCTGGAGCGTGGACGTGGCGGGTATCGATGCCACCACGTTTGACCTGTCGGTCAAGAACCCAACTGGCGGCGAAGTAGTGGCGCACCGCAGCCCGCAAGACATCATGGACGAGATCGCCGCGCTGGACGCACAGGCCGCCGAGGTGCTGGCGACGATTCGGGAGTTGCTGTGATTGCTATTGAATTTATAGCTACTTGCGCACGTTCTACGAGGGCTAGAGGCCAATTTGGCTTAAAGCTTTCGCGAAACCCGCTGGTGACACAGGTACTGGGGGCTGGAGCATGACAACAGCATGGAAATGCCAAACGCTCGATGAGGCGTGCCATTTCTCTAACGGTCTTTGGAAAGGTGAGAAGCCACCATTCGTGCATGTCGGAGTGATTCGAAACACGAACTTCACCAAAGAAGGGGCTCTGGACGATTCAGACATTGCATACCTAGATGTTGAAGCCAAAAAGCTGGAAAAAAGAAGCCTCCAATTTGGCGATGTCATTTTGGAGAAATCTGGCGGTGGTCCGAAACAGCCTGTTGGCCGAGTCATCCTCTTTGACAAGACCGAAGGTGTTTTTTCATTCAGCAACTTTACTGCTGCACTTAGAGTTCGTGACCCCCAGAGTCTGGACTTTAGATTCCTGCACAAGTTTTTGCATTGGACTTATGTCTCTGGCACCACAGAAGGAATGCAAAGCCACTCAACAGGCATTCGAAACCTTGATGGTGATGCCTACAAGGCAATCAAAATCAAATTTCCAGCTCTCCCCGAACAGCAACGCATCGTCACCCTCCTCGACGAAGCTTTCGACGGCATCGGCACCGCCCGGGCCAACGCCGAACAAAACCTCCAGAACGCCCGAGCCCTTTTTGAAAGTCACCTGCAATCTATATTTACGCAGCAAGGGGATGGGTGGATCTCCACAACCATTGACAACTCATGCATCTTGAAGAGCGGAACAACCGTTCCAGTGAGTATTGAAAAATCGTCTGGCGATATACCTTACGTCAAGGTCGCAGAGATGACGCTACCGGACAACCAGGATGGCATCACCACGTCTATTCGATTCCTCAACCGAGCAGACGTAAAGGCGGGTTGGCTTATTCCAGCAGGCGCTGTTATTTTCCCAAAGAGGGGCGGCGCAATACTCACAAATAAAAAGCGCCTCGCGTTGGTGGATATGTGCGCTGACCTAAACATCATGTCGGTCATCCCGACTGCAAAGCTCACTCCTGAATTCCTCTACTTCTACTTTCTTACAGTGGACATGCGGAAGCTGGGCACTGGTTCGTCAATTCCACAGATCAACAATTACGACATTGCGCCGTTGGAAATTGCGTTTCCCGATTCGACACGGAAACAGGCTGAAATTTCAGAATCCATTCGATCACTTGAATCAGAGTGCCAAGCGCTCGAATCCATCTACCAGCGCAAAATTGCCGCGTTGGACGATCTGAAAAAGTCTCTATTGCACCAAGCCTTTGCTGGTCTTCTCTAGGGCCGCACCATGACCGTTCCACCAACCCCGGCAACATTGTTCACGTTGGAGCATCTTCTGGAAATGGTCATCGAACCCGAATGGTTCGATGCCACCAAGGAGAAATTGAGCGGCGCTGCGGTTCTGACTGGGCTACTGGACTACGGCCTGTTCGCAGACAAGGTGCCGCCCTGCTTCACATCTGAGGGATTGGCGGCCATTGCGTCTGCTTCCATGTCTGCCGTTCTTGAGGAAACGGACGACAAAAAGTTGGCGAACTTCCTTGAGAAACGCGACCACGACTACATAAGGTACGAGGCGCTGCGCGACATCAATGTCCCAAGGCATCTTGGCATTCCGCACCCGGAAGCCTATGCCGTCCAGTCCCTCGCAATCTCCCGACACTGGAAGGAAATTGCGACCCACTGCAACCAACCCACCCCACCAATCAGTCGAATCCACGTTCGGCACACCGGCAGCGGCAGCATCTTCGAGATGAATTACAAGGGCAGAGAGCGCTACCAACTTGAAGAGGATGAAATCCGGTGGATGGCCGGTGCGCAGTACGTTGTCCATACCGACGTTGCGTCATGCTTTCCGAGCATTTATACGCACTCGATTCCGTGGGCCTTGCATGGGAAAGCGGCCGCCAAGAAATTGACAAGTATCACAGCCCTCGCAGGCAACCTGCTGGACAAATGCACGCAAAACACCCGTGACAAGCAGACCAACGGTTTACTGATTGGCCCGCATTCCTCCAACATCATTGCCGAAATCATCCTCACAAAAATTGATGCCGAATTGCACGCCAAAGGATATTCAAGACTTGCGCGCCACATTGATGACTACGCCTTTTATGCCGACGACTTTGCGCAAGCGGAGCGGTTTGTTAAAGACCTAGGAATGTGTTTGCGTGGTTTTGAAATGTCGCTCAATGACAAGAAGACCCGCATCTTGCCGTTGCCACGGCCCAGCACCGAAAACTGGATTCAAAGACTGAATCGCTTTGTTTTCCCCAAAGACGAAGAAGTCCGGTTTTCGATCGTTCGATCGTTTCTTGATCTGGCCCTGGAGTGTGCGCAGGCAGCGGGCAAGTCCACACCACTGAACTACGCCATCAAAGCGCTGGCCAACCCCAAGAGCCCGCGCAAGCTCAATGAACGTGCCAGAAGGCTTTACGTGCTGGAGGCCATGAACCTGGCCCTGGCGTATCCATACCTTGCACCTCAGTTGGATAAGCACGTTTTTGACCGGTACGGGCACGATGATTTGGCGACGCATGTCGCCGAATTCTCCAGTGCACTGGCAAAAATGGGGCTGCGCAAGCTGTACCCGGACGCGATTGCCCACGCGCTGTACTACGTGTTGAAGCACGGTGTTGCGCTCAGCCTGGATGACAACGAGCTCAAGGAAATCGTTGCCCTGGATGATTGCATCGCCAATGTGTTGCTGTTGGAATATGCAACCCGGCACAAGCGTACAAAAGTGGTCTCTGCGATCAAATCGCGGGCCAATGAAATTAAGACCGCTGATTCGCGCGAGAAGGACAAAAACTGGCTTCTGATTTATCAGCTCTGGTCAGTGAAAGACCTCAAAGGCAACGGACAAGCGTTTTTGGCCGATTTGAAAGCCAAAGACTTTAAATTTCTCGATATACCTACAGCCAAGGGAGCGTCCACAACATGACCGAAAAACGCATTGCCAATCAGCACCACGCCACTTTTGAGGGCATTCGCCATACTGACGATGCCGCACAGGAGTTCTGGCTCGCCAGGCAATTGGCCGAGGTGCTGGATTACTCCCAATACCGCCATTTTTTGCCGGTGGTTGAGCGCGCCAAGGAAGC
Organism: Rhodoferax sp.; assembly: GCA_049286445.1. Lineage (GTDB taxonomy): Bacteria > Pseudomonadota > Gammaproteobacteria > Burkholderiales > Burkholderiaceae_C > Rhodoferax. The sequence continues at coordinate 8,083 of JBAQDW010000216.1, forward strand.
CTGCCTGAACAGTGGCCAGCCAGTGGAAAACCATATTGAGGATGTCCTCACAATGGTCGAAATTGGTTCGGGTGCACAACGTGAAGTTGCCGATGTACGCCTATCCCGCTATGCGTGCTATCTGGTGGTGCAAAACGGTGACCCATCTAAGCCCGTGATTGCAAACGGGCAAACCTATTTTGCAATGCAGACACGGCGGCAAGAGTTGGAAGACAGCGCCAAATTTGCGCAACTGTCTGAGGATGACAAGCGGCTTGCAATTCGCAATGAACTGGCCGCACACAACAAGTATCTGGCGGCAGCGGCGAAGGACGCGGGGGTGGAGACCAGCCTTGATTACGCTATTTTTCAAGACCACGGCTACAAGGGTCTGTATGGCGGTATGGGGGCCAAAGATATTCATGCCCGCAAGGGCTTGAAGAAGAGCCAGAAAATTCTGGACCATATGGGCAGCACAGAGCTGGCGGCCAACCTGTTCCGCGCCACTCAGGCAGAAGAGAAATTGAAGCGCGAAAACGTGCAAAACAAGCAGCGCGCCAACAACACCCATTACGAGGTCGGCAAGAAAGTGCGCGAAACCATTCGGGAGCTGGGTGGCACGATGCCGGAGGCCATGCCCACGCCGGGGCAAAGCGTCAAACAAATTGAAAGCGCCAAGAAAAAGCTGGAGGGAAAGAAATGAGTAGCTTGGAAAGTGCGTCGTGAACGAAGCCGAAACCCGCGCCGAGCATATTGACCCCGCGCTCGCCGCCGCAGGCTGGGGCGTGGTGGACGGCAGCCGCATTCGGCGTGAATACCCCATCACCATGGGGAGGCTTGAGGGTGCGGGCAAACGCGGCAAGGCATTGAGCGCCGACTATGTGCTGGAGTACCGGAACACCAAGCTGGCCGTGGTGGAGGCCAAGGCGTGGGATAAGGCTTTGAGCGAAGGCGTGGCGCAGGCCAAGGACTACGCAACCCGCTTGGCGGTGCGCCATACGTTTGCCACCAATGGGCAAGGCATTTATGGCATCGACATGCACACAGCCGTCGAGGGGCCGATAGACCGTTACCCCACACCGGATGCGCTGTGGAGTCTGACCTTTGCGACTGAGAACGCTTGGCGCGACCGTTTTGCCGCTGTGCCGTTTGAGGACAAAGGCGGGTTCTTTCAGGGTCGGTATTACCAGGACGTGGCCATAGAGAAGGTGTTGACTGCGGTGGCGGCAGGCCAGCAGCGTATTTTGCTGACTCTGGCCACCGGTACGGGCAAGACCTTTATTGCGTTTCAGTTGGCGTGGAAGTTGTTTCATAGCCGCTGGAACTTGAGTGACTGGAAGGGAGACGGCGCAACCACGCGCAGGCCGCGCATCTTGTTTCTGGCCGATCGCAACATTCTGGCGGACCAGGCGTTCAACTCGTTCTCAGCTTTTCCAGAAGACGCGCTGGTGCGCATTGCGCCGGACGACATTCGCAAAAAAGGCAAGGTGCCGAAAAACGGCAGCATCTTTTTTACGATTTTTCAGACCTTCATGAGTGGACCGCCCAAGGATGGGCACCCGTCGCCCTATTTTGGCGAATACCCGCCGGATTTTTTTGACATCATCATCATTGACGAGTGCCATCGGGGTGGCGCGAACGACGAGAGCAATTGGCGCGGCATTCTGGATTACTTCGCACCCGCTGTGCAGTTGGGCCTGACCGCCACGCCCAAGCGCCGGGACAACGTGGACACTTACGCTTACTTTGGCGAACCCGTTTTCACCTATTCGCTCAAAGACGGCATCAACGACGGATTTTTGACGCCGTTTCGCATCAAGCAGATCACCACGTCGCTGGACGAATACGTGTACACGGCTGACGACAAGGTGGTCGAAGGCGAGGTGGAGGCAGGCAAGCGCTACGAGGAAGCCGATTTCAACAAGATCATCGAGATCAAGGAGCGCGAGAAAAAGCGGGTTGAGATTTTCATGGGCCTGATTGACCAGCGGGAAAAGACACTGGTGTTTTGCGCCACGCAGAACCATGCGCTGGCCATTCGGGACTTAATCAATCAGTTGAAAACCAGCACCAACCCCAATTACTGCCACCGTGTGACGGCAGACGATGGTGCCTTGGGCGAGCAGTGGCTGCGGGATTTTCAGGATAACGAGAAGAACATCCCAACGATTCTGACCACGTCGCAAAAGCTCTCCACCGGTGTGGATGCGCGCAACGTGCGCAACATCGTGCTGCTGCGGCCTGTCAACTCCATGATTGAGTTCAAACAGATCATCGGGCGCGGCACCCGGCTGTTTGATGGCAAGGACTATTTCACGATTTACGATTTTGTAAAGGCTCACCACCATTTCAGCGACCCGGAATGGGATGGCGAACCACTGGAGCAGGAAGTACGCGCACCACGCGGCGAACGGGTGCCTGACGCGCCGCCGGAGGTGCGAGAGCCGCAACCTGACTACCTGCCACGCCGCAAGGCGGAGGTGAAGCTGGCCGATGGCAAATCCCGTCACATTCAGCACATGGTGGTCAGCAGCTTTTGGCACCCGGACGGCACGCTCATGTCGGCGCAGCAGTTTATGGAAGCGCTGTTTGGAAAATTGCCAGACTTCTTCCAAGATGAAGACGAGTTGCGCGCCCTGTGGAGTGCGCCCGATACCCGCAAGAAGCTGATGGAGGGGCTAGCGGAAAAGGGCTTTGGCAAAGACCAACTGGTGGAGATGCAGAAAATCATCGATGCCGAAAAAAGCGACCTGTTTGATGTGCTGGCCCATGTGGCATATGCGCTGGAACCGCTGACCCGCGAAGAGCGGGCGGATCGGGCCATGGCCGTGATAAGCACCCACTTTAATGCCCGCCAGCAAGTGTTCCTGGACTTTGTGCTGTCGCACTATGTGGCGCAAGGCGTGGACGAACTGGACCAGGCCAAGCTGCGGCCCTTACTTTTATTGAAGTACCACGACTCGATTACCGATGCAGTGGCCGATCTGGGCAAGCCGGAAGAGATTGGAAGGGTATTCAGCAGCTTTCAGCGGTATCTGTACGAAGAAGAAACGTGATTTCTCCAGCGCTGATTCACTATGCTTTTGATAGCTTCTTGCGCACGTTCCACGAGGGCTAGCAGCCTATTTGGCATATAAAGAGAGAGTGCTGCGCAAGGGTTTGATCAGCTACCGCGACGGCGGCAGGTGGTGACGCCCCTTCGGCGCTCGATATTGACGTGTGACCTCCACCAGCGCGGTCATGCCGGGCGCGCTGCCTGCTAAATGGCGCTGCGCGCTGGTGGCAGCGCACCCAACATCACCGCTTTCGTATTGCGTGAGTCTGTAGCTTTGGTCAGTGGCCAATGCGGAGTACCGCAATGGCCAGGCATCACGAGGCTGTCGCGTGGCATCCTCCAGCAGCGCGGCCATGTGTCGCCGCCAGTCGCTGTGCTTGGTGGCAACGGCACATCACCGCTTGACGTTGTTCGATGCTCTGTAGTCTCAGTCAGTGGCCACGGCGGAATACCGCCATGCCCAAGCAGCACGAGGCTGTCGCGTGGTGTGCGTGGCAGTTGTGGCACTCGCCCGCTACGGCCACACGCTTCGCTTTTACATAACGCCGCATTGCCCTCAGTGCCAGCCAGTCAGTCGCAAGCTCCTTTTGTGTCTGGCACCGCTTCGCGCCCTACGGGTGAAAGCAACAGGCGGTATGCAAAATTGCCTTCGCTGGAGCGGTTGCCAGTCGTCGGCGCTTCCCGGCCGCTTCGCGCCCTACGCGCCGCCGCCTGTCGCCCTTGTGGTGTGCGGGCACCTGGGCATCAGTCAGGCGCTGCGCGCGGGTGGCTTTGGTCAGTGGCGTGCGGCCACGTATGTTGTGTGTGCCCCGCCCACCCTTGGGGCTTGCTTGCTGCGCAGCATCGCCCGCGCGGTCTGCCCGTCCGCCCCCAAGGGGCTCCCTGCAGTGCCGCGCAAAATACTTCACGCTGTTTCAAAGAATAATGCAGCAGGCGCTTCGCGCCTGCGTTGCTCAAGCACAACGCAGCACACATCACGCTAATGCGTAATCGACAACGATAAAGAGGGGTTCAGAGAAACGGCAACCGAACGGCAACCAGAGACGCAATCGGAGCCACAAAGAAGAAAGGACTGAGCCCCTTTCGAAGCTAAGTCCTTGATTCATATGGTCGGTGTGAAAGGATTCGAACCTTCGACCCCTTGCACCCCATGCAAGTGCGCTACCAGGCTGCGCCACACACCGATTCAGGCTTAAATTATA
>JBAQDW010000217.1:0-6508 GCA_049286445.1 Rhodoferax sp.
GGCGCTTCAACCCATTACGATCACCCTATAAAAGCATGCTAGTTATCATTGGTTACGTGGTCTCGATGGGCTGCATTTTTGGTGTTTACATCTTTCACGGTGGCAACATCCAGGTCATCTTGACGGCCCTTCCGTTTGAATTGATTACCATTTTTGGTGGCGCATTAGGTGCGTTCGCGGTCAATAACCAGCCGAAAGTGCTGAAGGCCACCATGAAGCTCATTCCCCAAGCGCTTAAAGGGCCTAAGTACACCAAGGCGCGTTACCTGGAATTGATGGCCCTGCTCTACGATATTCTGCAAAAGGCCAGAAAAGAGGGCTTGATGGCGATTGAAAAAGACGTTGAAGACCCGCACTCCTCAGAGATTTTTAAAAAATACCCCACCGTTGGCAGCGATCATCACGTGATGGAATTCGTCACCGATTACTTGCGAATGATGGTGTCGGGCAATTTAAATGCCCATGAAATTGAATCTTTGATGGACAGTGAAATCGACACGCACCACGCGGAGGCGCATGCGCCAATCGCTGCAATCGCCCGCTTGGCGGGAGCTCTACCCGCCTTCGGCATTGTGGCGGCAGTGCTGGGGGTGGTGAACACCATGGGTTCGGTGGGCCAACCGCCCGCTGTTTTGGGCGGCATGATTGCCTCGGCGCTGGTGGGTACGTTTTTGGGAATTTTGCTGGCTTATGGTGTGGTTGAGCCCTTGGGCGGATTGCTGGAGCAAAAAACAGAAGATGCGGGCAAGGAGTTGCAGTGCATTAAAACAACGTTGCTGGCCAGCATGCAGGGGTACAACCCATCGACGGCCATTGAGTTTGGCCGAAAAGTACTTTTTTCCACAGAGCGTCCCACCTTTGCCGAACTGGAAAGTCATGTTCGCGGCAAAAAATAACACGGCGGAGTAGTCAAAATGGCCGCTGATCCCAAAAAACTTCAACCGATCATTGTCAAGAAGGTCAAAAAAGGGGGTCACGCCGTGCATGGCGGAGCTTGGAAGATTGCCTACGCCGACTTTGTGACGGCGATGATGGCGTTCTTTTTGCTCATGTGGTTGCTGGGCTCGACCTCAGAAGGCGATAAGAAGGGTCTCTCTGACTATTTTTCAGCCCCACTCAAAGTTTCGATGATGGGCGGAAGCGGCGCGGGTGCCAGTGACAGCATCTTGCCAGGCGGCGGAGCCGATCTGACAAAGGAAAGCGGGCAGTCCAAGCGGGGCGACGGATCAGACCCTATTCAAAGAAAATCAGCTACCGCAGCAATCAAGGCGGAAATTGCCAAGCAAGACGCCAAAGCGTTGGCGGCATTGGGCGGCAAAATTGCTGCGCTTATTTCAAACAGTACCAAGCTGTTGGAGTACAGCTCTCAGATACGGCTTGATTACACCCCCGATGGCTTGCAAATCCAGATTATTGACGATCAAAAGCGGCCTATGTTTGACAGTGGCAGTGCGATTGTGAAACCTTACATGCGCGACATTTTGCGAGAAATAGGCGCGGCATTAAACGGGGTTGAAAACAAAATCAGTCTGGACGGTCACACCGACCGCTCACCTTACTCCAACGCACAACGCGGCTACAGTAATTGGGAGTTGTCGTCTGATCGCGCGAACGCGTCTCGCCGAGAATTGGTGTCAGCGGGTATGCCGGACGACAAATTAGCCAGAGTGGTTGGCTTGGCTTCAAGCCGGCTGTTTGATAGCGAGAATCCACTCAGCCCTGCGAATCGTAGAATCAGTATTACAGTGATGACTCGCGAGGCAGAAGAGCGGCTCATGGGAACAGACAGGACCTCAACAGTTCCAACTGAAGAGGACAACACCGTCATCACTCAGACCGAAGCCAGCCAGTAGTAGATTGGAGAAACATGATTTTTGATTTGCAGACTTGCGCAACCGTTGCGACAGATGCCACTAAAAGGGTGCTCCATGGCCAATGACCTTAAATTTTTAGTTGTTGACGATTTCTCCACCATGCGTCGTATTGTGCGTAATCTTCTCAAAGAAAGCGGTTACACCGAGGCAGACGAGGCGGAGGACGGCGTCGTTGCATTACACAAGTTGCGAAACAGCACCTTTCACTTCGTCGTGAGTGATATCAACATGCCCAATATGAATGGTTTTGAGTTGCTTGCAGAAATCAAGAAAGATGAAAAACTAAAGCATCTCCCGGTATTGATGGTGACGGCCGAGGCGCGCAAAGAAGACATTGTCCGGGCAGCGCAACAAGGGGCTGCGGGTTATATCGTGAAACCCTTTACCAAGGCAACTCTTGAAGACAAGGTCAACCTGATTCTTACCAAAGTCGGGTTGAAATAATGACGCCAGACAACAACGAATCTCCTGGTGGAGCGCGGCAGCCTAGCTCTTCTGAAATCCACCACTCCATTGGTGTCCTGACCCGGCAACTTCATGATTCATTGCATGGGTTGGGGTTGACTGACAGGCTCAAAGGCTTGGCAGGAGAGTTACCTGACGCGAAGAGCCGCCTTTCGTACATCGCCAGATTAACAGGCGATGCCGCTGACAAAGTTTTGAACCGGGTTGACTTGGCGAAGGCTCAGCAAGACCATATTGCGGCAGAAACTCGTCGAATCGGCGCCTCGATTGTCAGAGACCCGGTGGCCGCCGTCGCAAAAGGTGAAGTAATGAACTTCATCAGTGATGTAGAAGCCTCCACCAAAGCAGTGGATGGGCACCTGACCGAAATCATGATGGCCCAAGACTTCCACGACCTCACGGGACAGGTCATTGCCAAAGTGGTCCATTTGGCAGCCAGTATCGAAGAGCAGCTGGTAAAGTTGCTGATTCAAACGGCACCCATCGAGCCAGTGGCAAAACCCGTCATCCCGGAACCAGTGGTCGAATCCAAGCCGTCCTTGAACGGACCTGCTGTGGATGCAGAGACCAACCCAGATGTGGTCAAGGGGCAGTCCGAAGTTGACGATTTACTCGCCAGCCTAGGGTTCTAACTTCGACAAGAACTACGGGGCTAAAACCCCGCTTATCCCGCTTTAGTTTGCCTATCGCATTATGACAATGGGGAGAACCTAACAGTCTCCCCACCATGGAATCAAGTAGCCAAGATCGCAACCTACCAGCCTCCGACAGGAAGCTAAAAAAAGCGCGCAACGACGGTCAGGTAGCCCGTTCACGGGACTTGGGCCACTTGGCCATTCTGGGAACAGGCGCGGTGAGCATGATTGGGCTTGCGCCTTTCATGTTTGACAAGCTGCAATATTTGCTGGGTCATCAGCTAACGTTTGACGCCACTTTTCTCACCCAGCCCGACACGGCTCTCTCTCGTTTAAGTGAAATGGTCGCGGCCGGTTTGGTAGGTTGCGCCCTATTCGGGATGATCATCATGGTCGTGGCCATGTTGAGCGCCGTCGCTACCGGTGGTTGGGTCATGAGCATGAAACCTATTACCCCAGACTTCAGTCGCGTGAATCCACTCAGTGGATTCGGACGCATGTTCACCAAGGACAAGCTCACTGAAGTTGCCAAAATGACTTTCATTGCCGCCACCATCATTGCGCTGGCGACGGTGTACCTGAATTCTGGTCTGCAATCCCTTGCTGCCCTCGTACTACAACCCTCCAACTCGGCCATCGCATTTCTTACCGATTGGCTCACAGCAGGTCTGGGTTTGCTGCTACTGGTGATTTTGATCGTGGCGGTGATTGACGTTCCGCTGCAAGGGTTCTTGCACAAATCCAAAATGAAAATGTCTCACCAAGAGGTCAAGCAAGAACACAAGGAGTCTGACGGTAACCCCCAAATGAAGGGAAAGATGCGGCAGCGGCAGCGCGATATTGCGCAAGGTAACAGCATCGGCGCGGTACCCAAGGCCGATTTCATCTTGATGAACCCGACCCACTTTGCCGTCGCGATCAAATACGATGAGAAGACCATGCGGGCCCCGCAAGTGATTTCTAAAGGCGCAGACCTTCTTGCGTTCAAGATTCGCGACATTGCCAAGAACAATTCCATTCCGGTCCTGCAGTCCCCCATGTTGGCCAGGGCGCTTTACGCCAACGCAGAGATCGATCAGGACATTCCTACAAGCCTCTACACCGCAGTAGCGCAAGTATTGGCTTATGTTTATCGACTTAGATCCGCTATGCGAGGTGACGGACCGATGCCAGGCGAGCTTCCAGTGCCTTTTGTACCACCTGAGTTGGACCCCCAGTCGAAGGTTATCGCTGCTAATTCAGGGACCGCGCCATGAACAGCCAACTGAAACTGTTTCAAAAATGGTTTGGTACCAATGCCGCGTTGGTACAGGGTGCGGCCGCCCCCTTGCTGGTGGTCGCTATTCTTGCCATGATGGTGCTCCCCATGCCTACATGGCTGCTGGACACCTTTTTCACGATCAATATTGCGGTGGCCTTGATGGTGATGATGGTGGCGGCGTACATGATTCGCCCACTGGATTTCGCTGCGTTCCCAACGGTTCTGCTGCTCACCACGCTGATGCGTTTGTCACTGAACGTTGCCTCCACACGGGTTGTGCTGATGGAAGGCCACACTGGCCCCGGAGCCGCTGGCGCGGTAATTGAGGCCTTCGGACACTTCTTAATTGGCGGCAACTTTGCAGTCGGTTTTATTGTTTTTGCGATTTTGGTGGTCATTAACTTTGTTGTGGTCACCAAAGGTGCGGAGCGTATTGCCGAGGTGTCTGCTCGCTTTGCGCTGGATGCCATGCCAGGTAAGCAAATGGCTGTAGACGCTGACTTGAACGCGGGCCTGATTGATGAATCGGAGGCCAAACGGCGTCGCGCTGAAGTGTCTGAGGAGGCTGATTTCTTCGGATCAATGGACGGCGCGTCCAAATTCGTGCGTGGCGACGCGGTAGCGGGAATTTTGATTTTGCTGATCAATATTGTTGGCGGCTTCATGATTGGCATGGCGCAACATGGGCTGAGTGCATCGCAAGCGGCAGACACCTATATTTTGCTGGCGGTGGGTGACGCCTTGGTCGCGCAAATTCCAGGTTTGCTGATCTCGGTCGCAGCAGCCATGGTGGTGTCACGTGTTGGCAAAGACCATGATTTGGGACGCCAAATCATCGACCAAATGTTTGTATCGCCGCGCGTGCTGGGCATCACGGCGGGCATTTTGGGCATTATGGGCATCATTCCTGGCATGCCCAACATCGTTTTTCTGAGCATCGCTGCGGTCTTGGGCTATGGCGCTTGGGTGCTGGCCAACAAACCACCGCCTCCAGATCCCTCCACATTAGTGGCACCGACCCCTGTTTCTGACGGTGAGGCCAGCTGGGATGACCTGCAACCCGTTGACCAACTGGGGCTGGAACTTGGCTACCGCTTGATTGCATTGGTGGACAAAACCCGCCAAGGCGACCTGCTCAATCGAATCAAGGGCGTTCGCCGAAAATTTGCACAGGAGGTGGGTTTCCTACCCCCTGCCGTGCACGTGAGAGACAACTTAGAACTCAAGCCCAGTGGCTACCGGATCACCTTGAGAGGCGTGATTGTGGGCGAGGGTGAGGCCTTTCCAGGCAACTTCCTAGCCATCAACCCGGGAGGCATTACGACTCCGTTGATCGGCACGGCAACCACCGACCCCGCTTTTGGCTTACCCGCACACTGGATCGATGATCGTCAGAAGGAAGCCGCACAAATGGCCGGTTTTACCGTGGTTGATTCTGAGACTGTGATGGCCACCCATTTGTCACACTTGATGCAAGTTCAGGCCTCCAAATTACTGAGCCGAACGGAGACTCAGCAATTGGTAGAACATGTCACCAAGCTGGCCCCCAAACTGATTGAAGAAGTGGTTCCCAAAATGGTCCCTATCGCTGTGTTCCAGAAAGTCCTGCAGTTGCTGCTGGATGAATCTGTGCACATCCGCGATATCAGGACCATCATTGAGTCATTGGCTGAGCATGCAAGTAGCGTGACCGATCCGGCCGAACTGGCGCGTCGCGTTCGGGTGTCTCTGTCTCCCGCCATCGTGCAACAAATTTATGGCCCAACTCGCGAACTCAATGTCATCGCTATCGACCCGGCTCTCGAACGCTTGCTGGTGCAAGCCTTGGGCAATGCCAACGGCCCAGCACTCGACCCCGGCGTGGCAGAAATTTTGACGCGTACCGCCGCTGAAGTAGCCCTCAAACAAGAAGAGATGGGCATCCCTGCCTGCCTTTTGGTTCCAGACCCTATCAGGAGCGCAATTGCACGTCTAGTGCGTCGTGTTGCGCCCCGCCTCCAGGTGCTCTCACACAGTGAGATTCCTGATACGCACACTATTCGCATCGGCCCGATCCTCAAAGGTGCATCATCATGAACATTCAACGATTTACCGCACCCACTTCCCGCGAAGCACTTGCCAAAGCCAGACTTGCCTTTGGTGAGGGCACGCTGATTTTGTCCAACCGAACCACGGCCTCGGGTATTGAAGTGGTTGCGACTGGCGAAGACACTTTGGCGGCATTAGACAAGTCTGAACTGGCCAACCGGGAGAAAAATCCAACACCACAAAGA
>JBAQDW010000218.1:0-12947 GCA_049286445.1 Rhodoferax sp.
CCCGGTGGCTGACGGCGCTGGGGGTGACGCACATCTCCTCCGACGTTTGGGTTACGCTGCGAAGACGTGCCAGAGTCTCAAAGGTGAGCAGGCATTGGATGGGGGGAATGCGGGCGGCGGTCATGGCATCGTTTTTACATCGGGGGCGGGTGGGGGCTTCAACCGTGCAGGTAGCGTTGCTCTAAATGGGCGCGGAAATGGCGCGGGTTCAGCGCCTCGCCGGTGGCGCGGCGCACCAACTCTGGCGTTTCCCAGCGGCTGGCTGGCTGCCAGATATGGGTTTTCAGCCAGTCAAAAATAGGCGATAAATTGCCAGCGGCGACTTGCTCATCGAGCTTGGGGTGCGCTTGGCGCAGGGTAGCGAAATATTGGGCGGCGTACATCGCGCCCAGGGTGTAACTGGGAAAGTAGCCAAAGCTGCCACCGGTCCAGTGAATGTCTTGCAGGCAGCCTTGGCGGTCGTTGCCACGGGTGTCTACGCCCAGGTAGTGCGCCATTTTTTCTGCCCACAGGGTGGGAATGTCGTCGGCTTCGATTTCGCCATCGATCAAGGCGCGCTCGATCTCGTAGCGAAGAATGACGTGGGCGGGGTAGGTCAACTCGTCGGCATCGACGCGAATGAAGCCGGGGCGCACGCGGGTGTAAAGGCGGGCCAGGTTCTCGGGGGCAAAGGCGGCTTGTGCGCCCAGGTGCTGGGTGATGAGGGGCGCAATCAGGCTCAGAAAAGCCGGGCTGCGGCCCAGTTGCATCTCGAATGAGAGGCTCTGGCTTTCATGGATGCCCATGGAGCGCGCCCGCCCCACCGGCAAGTGGGCGGTGCCTCGGGGCAGGCCTTGCTCGTAGCGGGCATGGCCTGTCTCGTGCACGATGCCCATCATGCTTTGCATGAAATCGTCCGTGCTGTAGCGGGTGGTGATGCGCACGTCTTCGGCCACGCCACCGCAAAACGGGTGGGCCGAGATGTCCAGCCGCCCGGCTTCAAAGTCAAACCCCAACAGGCCCATGATGTCTTGGCCCAGCGCGCGTTGGTGCTCAATGGGGAAGGGGCCTTGGGGGGTAATGACAGTTTCGGTGGACTGCTTGTCTTGCACTTGGCGAATCAAATCAGGCAGCCAAGTTTTCACGTCGCCAAAGATCACGTCAATGTCGGCACTGCGGGTGCCGGGCTCAAACTTGGCCATGAGCGCGTCGTAGGGGCTGACGCCTTGCGCTTGCGACAAGGTGTGGGCTTCTTCGCGGGACAGCGCCAACACCTCCCGAAAATTGCCCAAAAAACCAGCCCAGTCATTCGCTGGGCGTTGCGTGCGCCAAGCATGTTCACAGCGCGAACCGGCCAGGGCTTGGGCTTCAACCAGACGAGTGGGCAGCAGATTGGCTTGGGCCCAATCGCGCTGCATTTCGCGCAGGCTGGCGTGTTGGTCGGCATCCAAAGACTCGGCTTGGGCTTGTGCCAGCAGCGGGGACAGGGTTGCGTCGGTCAGGGTGTGGTGCAGCAAAATTTGCAGCTCGGCCAGCGCCGCGCCGCGGGCGTCATTGCCTTTGCTCGGCATCATGGCGGCTTGGTCCCAGCCCAAAAACGCGCCCAAGTGTTGGTAGCGGTACAGCCGGGTGAAGGTCTGGGTCAAAGCGGTGTAGGCGGGGGTGCTCATGGGGGGTGTGTCCGTTGTGTCAATTTCTGGCAGGCGTTGAAGCCAGCCATTGTTGCATTGCCTGCCGGGATGCGCTGAGTACAATGCCGCCCACGCTTCACTCTGGTAGCCCCTATGTCCGACCGCCTTGCCGTGCTGCCCCAGTACCTGATTCCGAAACAAGCCCTGACGATGTTGGCCGGGCGCATTGCCAGCGCGCGCGCGGGCCCGTGGACCACGCGTTTGATCGAGTGGTTTGTGCAGCGCTACAACGTCAACATGGCGGAGGCGGCCAACCCCGATGTGGCCAGTTACGCCACCTTCAACGAGTTTTTTACCCGCGCGTTGAAACCCGGTGCCCGGCCTTTGGCGCGGGCCGACCTGATTTGCCCGGTGGACGGCGCCATCAGCCAGTTTGGGCCGATGCAGCACGACCAAATTTACCAAGCCAAGGGCCATCAGTATTCCAGCACGGCGCTGGTGGGCGGCGATGCCAACTTGGCGGCGCGGTTTGACGACGGCCACTTTGCCACCTTGTACTTGAGCCCGCGTGACTACCACCGCATTCACATGCCGTGTGATGGTCGCTTGACGCGCATGATTTACGTGCCGGGTGACTTGTTTTCTGTGAACCCCACCACGGCGCGCGGTGTGCCGGGTTTGTTTGCCCGCAATGAGCGGCTGGTGTGCGTGTTTGAGTCGGCGCGGGGGCCGTTTGTGCTGGTGCTGGTGGGCGCCACCATCGTGGGCAGCATGGCCACGGTGTGGCAGGGCGTCATCAACCCGCCCCGCCCCGGTGAGTTGCGCGAATGGCGCTATGAAGATCAGAGCATCATCCTGAGGCAGGGTGAGGAGATGGGGCGGTTTTTGCTGGGCTCCACCGTGGTCATGCTGTTTCCCAAAGGGCCGCTGACCTTTAACCCGGCATGGGCCCCTGCCGGTGGGGTTCAGCTGGGGCAAGTGATGGCCCGCTTCGCCGCCTAAAGCATGCTTGGGTTGGGGGCGGGTGAGGCGGCGTTCACCGCACCAGCCCCCTATTAAGGCGAATGGCACTTACTGAAGCGTTAAGCGTGCGGTTCCAGCGACCTCATGCGTTCATGGCTGATGGGTGCTTTTGGCCTTTATCTCTTGCTGTCTCGTCCCGCAAGGTATTTGAATGTCTTTTAGGCCTCTAGCCCTTGATGTACTTGCATTGGTAGCTATCTATGATGTAGCAATTCTTACGCTGCAACCCCCACTCTCACCCCCAACCCCTCTCCCGCCCCGCCGGGCGGGAGAGGGGGGCCAACAGCCGTATGTGGCCGCGTTTTTAAAGGTGTGGAGTTCATGGTGCTGTGCCAACCTTCAAAGTGATTGATTTTCATCAGCCGTTCCTAACAATGGCGCGGTTCCCGGCAGGTTTGAACGTTGCCCTGTGCACATGAACTCAGCTACGCACAAAGCGTTGGCCGCATATGGCTGTTGAGCTCCCCTTTCCGCCCCGGCGGGGGTGGAGAGGGGTTGGGGGAGAGGGGGGGGATGAACAAGGCTTTGAAACTTCTGCAATCTCACCCCGCAAGGCCTTTGACATCCCAGTTGTAGGTCGGGTGAGTCGAAAGCGTCACTCGATTAAGTCAGTGCCATTCCTATCAAGGCTTACTTGAAAATCACGGTTTTGTGGCCGTTGATCAGCACCCGGTGCTCGCTGTGCCACTTCACTGCGCGGGCCAGCACTTGGCTCTCGGTGTCGCGGCCTAAGGTGGTCAGGTCTTCGACGGATTTGCTGTGGTCCACCCGGGCCACGTCTTGCTCGATGATCGGGCCTTCGTCCAGGTCGGCGGTCACGTAGTGCGCGGTGGCACCAATCAGTTTCACACCCCGGTCGTGCGCTTGGTAATAGGGCTTGGCGCCCTTGAAGCTGGGCAAAAACGAGTGGTGAATGTTGATGGCGCGCCCGGCCAGTTTGCGGCACAGATCGTCGCTCAACACTTGCATGTAACGCGCCAGCACCACCAGCTCAGCGCCTTCGCTCTCGATGATCTCGAACTGTTTGGTCTCAGCTTGGGCTTTGGTCGCAGCCGTGACCGGGATGTGGTGAAACGGCACGTTGTAGCTGGCGGCCAGTTGGTAAAACTCCCGGTGGTTGGAGACGATGGCGCGAATGTCCAGCGACAGCAAGCCGGACTTCCAGCGGAACAACAGGTCGTTGAGGCAGTGCCCGTCTTTGCTGACCATGATCACGGCGCGCATGGGTTGGCTGCGGGTGTGCAAATGCCAGTCCATGGTGTGAGGCTGCGCAAAGTCGGCCCATTGGGCTTTCAGGGCGGCGGGGTCGGTTTCGTCACAGGCAAATTGAATGCGCATGAAGAACAGGCCGGTATCGTGGTCGTTGTACTGGGCGGCTTCTTCAATATTGGCGCCGCGCTCCAGCAAAAAACCGGAGACCGCGTGCACCAGGCCCAAGCGGTCCTGGCAAGACAAGGTGAGTATGTAAGCAGTAGTCATAGGGGAGGAATTGTCGCCGCACGCGGCGACGCCGCAGACCGGTTAGTGCGTGGGGGCTAACGCCGGGGGCGGTGGGCTGCGGCTGGCTTCAAAGTCTGCGCAGTAGTCCACCGCTGGGGCGGCGTCAGTGGTCCAGGTTTGGCTGAAAGGTGCTATTGAATCAGGAGCTGGTAGCGCTTGCTGTGCCTGCAGCAGAACCGTTTTTGTTATCAGGTCAGCGGGCAAGTGCAGCGGCACACCCAGCGTGGGGTTGGCATGGCCGTTGCCGGTCAGCAGCAGCACAGTTTTGCGGTCTTTGCGCAGTGAGGACACCGTTTTCGCCATGCTGATATCGCGCGCAATTTGCACCCGGGTCATGGGCCCAATCTGGCTTTCGGGCAGCAACCCACAGTGGCCCATGCGAATGGCCTGCTGTTGCGCTTTGAGCGCCGGGCCGGATAGCTGTGCGTCCAGTGCGGGGTCTTTCATCGCGCCACGCAGGCGGTCATTGGGCAAGTTGGCCCCTGCAACGACCACACCCGCCCGCACAGCGGCCATCACGGCGGGGCCGTAGGCGGTCCAGGGCCAAGCGTCGTTCTGCCACTGCAGCGCCGTCTGAACGTCAGCTTCACTGGCCTGGGCAACTAGCGATGCGGTGGTGTTGTCTGCGCTGGCCATCTCCAACGCCAGCGCACCCAAGCGGTGGTCTTGAGCGAGTTGTTCAACCACAGCGAGGTGCAGGCGCTGGTGGTGGGCAACATCGTGCTGCTCTCCCACGATCAGCACATCGGCGGGGAGCAGCTGGGCCAGCTGGGCGCTGTAGGGAAAGGGAGCGTTCGAGGCCGGAGATTGAGGGGGGACAGCGGCACAGGCCGCTAAAAGAAAGACGGCCAGCCCAACCCCCATGCGGGCGTAAAGCATCACAACACGAGGCTTAGTGAACGACGACCGGGTTTTGCGCCAATTCGGCGTAACGCTCCAAGGTGTCTTCGACCTCTTCTTGTGTGGGGGTATTTTCTTGCCAGGCGGAGATGTGCTGCTGAAACAATTCAGCCCAAGAACCGTCTAGATACACCTCTTTGCCAGCGCGTTTGTCCACAATTTCAAAGCCATGGCGGGCCAGCCTGGGGATTTTGGATTGGGTGTTGACTGTCTTGCTGGCGCCTTCGGTCGCGGCATCTGTGGCCACCGCATTGGCCAACATATGGGTCACGGAATAGGTGTCAGAGTCGTAGAGCGTTTGCATAATGAATTATCCCTTAATCATGGCTAGAACACAGTTGGTTGCGCGAGGGACTGATTTCAAGAGCAGGCCTTTGTGCGTCAGGGTGCCGACCCTGCCGGTGCGTCTTTAGTTGGGTAACTCAGTGGCGAGCCATTTCTGATCGATGGCATCACCATTTTGCTCTGTGATGCGAATTCGTGCTGGCAAATAGCCCAAAGCCGCAGCGAGCCACAACTCGACCTTCTGGTCGTAGTCTTGGCGTGGATTGCGTACCAGTTTGAGGGTGGACAATTCACCCCCCGGCAAGGTGAGCGTTTCTTGGCCTTGCACGGTGAACAGCCACAGGGCCCCGTCGCGGGGGCCAATGGTTTGAAACGACAGGGCCGTGCCTTCGGGGAAGCGCTCCGGTGTGGCAGCAATTTGTGCGCCAAGTTGAACCAGCACGCTCAAGCGGTCTTGCGCACCGGGCAGCAAGGCCACGTCCGGGGTATTGGCGCTGAAGGTGACTTTTTTTGCGGGGTAGTTGAAATGGGCTGCCACCTCATTGCGCAGCTTGTCGGCGAACCGCTCGGGTGCCAGACCGGTCGCACTCACGGCGCCTCGGCTGGTTTGGCTGCGGGAGAACCCAAAGGCGCTGTAGGAGAGTTGCGCCTCGTAGGCGCTGCCGTTTTGCTGCCAGTTGAAGACGCCATTCACGGTGAAAGGCAGCTTGTTCGATGACACCTCATAACGCAGCAGTGCAGAACCAGGCAGGGTTGCGGCACTTAGTGGTGGTGCGGTGGGCTCTGGGAGGGGCGGTGGAGGCGTTTCAGCCAGCGCCACATCCACTGCCGCCCCATCGGTTGGCTCGACCACTTCGGGGGTAGGTGGGGGGTCATCCGCCAAGGCGACCTCCGCTGAGGCGGTGTCCACCACCACGGGTTCAATCGGTGCAGCCACAGGCGGTGGTGTCACGGTTGAGGCAGGGCGTGCGGGCCGCCGGATTGGCTTCGCCGCAACGGCTGGGGGCAACGGGGCCACCGGGGCTAAAGCAGGGGGCGTCGCGGGGGCGCTGGCCAAGCTTCGGGTGATAAAGGGCTGGGCAGGCACCGGGTCGGAGGGCGTTGGTCTGGGGGAGGACAGCGTGCTTGCCTGCAGCAAGGCCAGGTGAGCCGCCCCCACAGCGACCGTGAGCAGGGCCAAAATTTTGACAGGCATGCCCCGAGCCATCACCCGCGCTCCCGCCATTTTGCGTGCAACGGGGTGATAAAAACGACCAAAGTAAGCATGAAGGCGGACGGTATGATGAACCAAGTCAGTTTACCAACACCCCCATTTCAGCGCAGTGGACCGCTCCCGTTAGCGAAGCCTGTGCTCTTTTTTATGAAACTCGCCACTTACAAAGATGGTTCGCGCGACGGCCAGTTGGTCGTTGTCTCGCGTGACCTCAGCACGGCCCACTACGCCTCGGGCGTCGCGAGTCGTTTGCAGCAGGTGTTGGACGACTGGAATTTCCTTTCGCCCCAGCTGCAGGATGTGTACGACACGTTGAACCAGGGCAAACCCCGCCACGCGTTTGCTTTTGACCCCAAGCAGTGCATGGCACCTTTGCCCCGCGCTTACCAGTGGGTCGATGGCTCGGCCTATATCAACCATGTGGCGCTGGTGCGCCATGCGCGCGGGGCTGAGATGCCGCCCAGTTTCTACACCGATCCGCTGATGTACCAGGGCGGCAGCGACGACTTTTTGGGCCCCTGCGATGACGTGGTGTGCGCCAGCGAAGCGCATGGCATTGATTTTGAAGCCGAGGTGGCCGTCATCACCAGCGACGTGCGCATGGGTTCGACACCCGAACAAGCGCTGGACGGCATTCGTCTGGTGATGCTGGCCAATGATGTGAGCCTGCGCCACCTGATTCCGGGGGAGTTAGGCAAAGGGTTTGGCTTTTTACAGAGCAAGCCCGCCACCGCGTTCAGCCCGGTGGCGGTGACGCTGGACGAGTTCACCAACGGCGGAGAAAGTGCCTGGGACAAAGGCCGCCTGAACCTCATGCTGCAAAGCACCTGGAACGGGCGCAAGGTGGGGCGCTGCGAGGCGGGCCCTGAGATGACGTTTCACTTTGGCCAATTGATCGCCCACCTGTGCAAAACCCGCAACATGCGGGCCGGCAGCATCGTCGGCTCAGGCACGGTCAGCAACAAAGACGGGAGCCGGGGCTACAGCTGCATCGCTGAGAAGCGCGCCATTGAGACCATTCAGGGTGGCCAGCCGATCACCGATTTCATGAAGTACGGCGACACCATTCACATTGAGATGAAGGGGCGGGATGGCTTGAGCGTGTTTGGTGCCATTGACCAAGAGATTGCACCGCCTCCTGTGGTGGTGGGGCGGAGTTAACTTAAACGGGCGATTCAAGCGCTCAGAAGTTGTTTCACAAACGTGCTGATGCCGCGCAGCATCATCTCAATGGACAGCGCCACCAGCACCAGCCCCATCAGCCGCTCCAGCGCCACCACAAAGCGCTCGCCCACCACCCGTTGAATGCGCTCGGCCAAAACCAGCACCACGGCGCTTACCAGCATGGTGACGCACAGGGCCGCGATCCACTCCAGACGCCGCTCAGGCGCTTGCGACACCAGCAGCAGCACAGTGGCCAAGGCGGACGGCCCGGCAATGGCCGGAATGGCCAAAGGCACGATGAGTGGCTCGCCCATTTGCTCCGCGCCTTCGTCAGCATGGGCAGGAAAAATCATGCGCAGTGCGATCAGGAACAAGATCACGCCCCCTGCAATTTGCAGCGCCACCTCGCTCAAGCCCATCAACTGCAGAAAGCTCTGACCGATGAACATGAAGGTCAGCAAGAGCACGAACGCAATCAACACCTCGCGCAAAATCACCACAGGACGGCGCTCGGGTGCGACGTGTTTGAGGGCGTTGGCAAAGATGGGAATGTTGCCCACCGGGTCGGTAATCAGGACCAGCAGAATGGTGGCCGAGGCAAAGGTGTAGCTCATGCGGTGAGTTCAGAGAGAGGCGAAAACCGCCATCAGAGGGGCAGAGGGTCGGTGGATCAGGTGGCGTAGAGGGTGCTGAGAGAGGGAAAACCTTTGATCTCAATCGGATTGCCGCAGAAATCGCGGAAGAACATGGTCCATTGCTCCCCCGGCTCGCCTTCAAACCGCACCTGGGGCGGCAAAACGAAGTCGATCTCGGCGGCCTCTAGCCGTTGTGCCAAGCGTTGCCAGTCTGGCAGGGCCAGCGCCAGCCCAAAGTGCGGCATCGGCACCAAATGCTGGCCCACGTGGCCGGTGTTTTCAGTTTTGAAAGGTTCGCCCAAATGCAGGGAGAGCTGGTGGCCGAAAAAGTCAAAGTCGACCCATGTGTCGGTGCTGCGACCCTCGGTGCAGCCCAGTACGCCGCCATAAAAGCGACGGGCTTGGTCCAAGTTGGTGACGTTAAAGGCCAGGTGAAAAGCGTTGTTCATCCCTGCAGAATAGCAGGCGGCGGGCCGATCCGTGGCGGGGCTATTCCACTTTTTCTTGGCAGGCAATACAGCGTGAGGCCTCGGGGGCGACGTTCAAACGGGCGGACGGAATTTCCACCCCGCAGTCGGCGCACTGGCCGTAGCTGCCGTCTTCAATGCGGCGCAACGCAGCTTCGATCTGGTCAAGTTCCTCGGTTTCCCGGGCGTCCAAAGCAAATTCCAACTCGCGTGCGGTGTTGGTTTGTGCGGTGGAGTCTTCGTGGCCACCGAAGTGGTTGGCAGACGCTTCCACTCGGCCAATGTCACCGCCGCGCAGCGTTTTGAGTTGTTCCTGAAGGCTTGCCCGTTGGGTCAGCAAGCGCTCTTTGAAGGGGGTGATTGATCGTACGTTCATGGTTCTTCTTTTCTGAGTGAGGCGTCCATCATGCGTTGATTGGTGTTCGACTTGTTTGACGGGGGTCAAATTTTCAAGGGGCACTGACCCACGCGTTCGCGCATAATTCGACCCATGCACACCCTGCGCAACGCTCACCACCTCGCCCGCCTCGTGCTGGGGTGGTTTGTGTTGACTTTGGGTGTTGCCATTGCTTCCCCGGTGGTTTACCCCCGCGCCATGGAGTTGATTTGCTCGGACGCGGGGACGTACAAGCTGGTGGTGCGCGGCGAGGCCGACGGTGGCGTGGTGAAGAACCACACGTTGGAATGTCCCATGTGCCTCATGGGCGGCGGCGCCCCTCTGGTGCAAAGCGGTCCGTGTTTACCCGCCGCGCGCGCCATGTCGGCGCGTCCTCAGCCTCGCGGGATGGCTCCGGTTGCGGTCAGTCGTGCTGCACCGCCCCCTGCACGTGGCCCACCGCCGGCCGCATAACGCTCTCTAATTAATAGCTGCTTGCGCCCGTCTGGCAAGGGCTAGAGCACTATTTGTCTTGAAGCCGAGGCGCCACCTCGCTGGCTTTGCGTTTGACTTGCTTGTCATCTTTCAGACCACGCGGTGCGTTTTGGATGCATCCGCATGGATTCGGGGCGCTACGCTTTTCTTGCCTGCATTTCTCATAACGTCTTTTCAAGGAGTCATCATGACCATTAAATCCATTCTTATCGGAACCGTGTTGTTCAGCAGTGGGCTGGCTGCCATGGCGGGCCAGGCAGTTGCTGTGCAAGGCGCGTGGGCCCGGGCCACGGTGCCAGGGCAAAAAGCCACCGGCGCGTTCATGACGCTCACCGCCGCCGAGGACAGCAAGCTGGTCGGCGTGGAGTCTTCGGTGGCCGGCGTCGCTGAAGTTCATGAAATGAAATTGGAGGGCGGCATCATGCGCATGCGCGCCGTGCAAGGCGGCCTGAATTTGCCTGCAGGGACGGCCGTTGAACTCAAACCCGGTGGCTACCACGTCATGCTGATGGACTTGAAAGCGCCCGTGGCCAAGAACACCACGGTGCCCGTCACGCTGGTGTTCAAAGACGCCAAGGGGGTTGAGAGCAAAGTTGAGCTTCAGCTGCCGGTGTCCACCCAGCCGCCTGCCGGTATGGCTCACCCCAAAGAGGCAAAGATGGACCATGGCATGCACGGCGCCATGCCTCCTAAAAAGACACCGTAATTGAGCTGACTCACTGGGAAAACTTTCGCAGTGGGTCATGACCCGTTTTGCCCGCCACGTCAGCAAGGCTTGCTCTCGCGCCTCACACTTTGGTTCAGCTCTTTGTTGTGTCCAGCGATTCACGGGAGCCAGCGTTGCGGCGGGTTTTTTCTACACAGGCGCAGGGCGGTCCAGGTCAGCCGTACCCGGACAGCCCCGAGAACGGCAAAACCCGTGTCAATGGGCATCGTCATGCGCTGTGCATTGGGTTAAGCTGTTAACCCATCCGTTTGATTAACCCTATTGGAGCGACCATGAGTGACTCAGCCAGCGCCGGTTTCGGCAAATTCGTCCCCGGCTTTGATTTTCTCCAGAATCTGGCCCGAGGTGCCACGGAGGCCGTTCCCCAAATGCCCAATTTGGGCAATTGGATCGCCCCGACTCTGAATGTCGAAGAGCTCGACAAACGCATTCAAGAACTCAAGGCCGTGCATTTCTGGCTCGACCAGAACTCAAAAGCCCTGGGTGCCACCGTCCAGGCGTTAGAAGTTCAAAAAATGACCTTGGCCACCCTTCAAGGCATGAACTTCAACATGGGCGATGTGGCCAACGCTTTCAAACTCAAGGCGGCCGATACCCTCGCCTCAGGCGTGCAAAAAGCGACTGAAAAAGCGGCGTCCACAGCGAAAACCGTGGCTGATGTGGCCGCAGACGCCGAAGACATGGCGCGCAAGGTGCGCAAGGCCGCCGAGCCCATGGCGGCAGCGGCGTCCAACATGATTGACCCGATGCAATTGTGGGGGGCGCTGACGCAGCAGTTCCAAACCATTGCCGCCAGTGCCATGGCCGATGCCGGAAAACACACCGCCATGGACTTGACCAAAAACATGGCCGCTGGGTTTGCCAAAGAAACAGCCAAGGCCGCTAAAAAGACCCCGAGTGCGGCCAAAAAATCGGCCTCCCCCGCCGCCCGCAAAACGACCTCCCGAAAAACCTGACGCACCGTTTGTGCCCCACTGATGAAACTGTTTCCTTATGGCCATGCGACGCACCCCCAATGGGTGATGGCGGCCGACTTGGTACTGGCGCAAGTGCGCGGGCAAATGAGTACCCCAGCGTACGCCGCCAGCCCCACGCTGGCTTTGCTCTACATCACCGACCACTTTGCGAACCACGCCCAGGCCATTCTGGCCCACCTGAGCGCGGAGTTGCCTGAGGTCACCGACTGGTCCGGCACAGTAGGGGTGGGCGTCGCGGCCAACAATGCTGAGTACTTCGATGAGCCTGCCTTGGTTCTCATGCTGTGCGAATTGCCCACTGACCAGTACCGCGTGTTCTCAGGTGTAGCCCCATTGGGGTTGGGCTTTGCGGCCCACACGGCGCTGGTCCATGCCGACCCCAATACGCACGACTTGGGGGAACTCATTCAAGAGATGGCCAGTCGCACCGACTCGGGTTATGTCTTCGGCGGTCTGTCTTCCAGTCGGGGCGAGACTGTGCAGTTCGCGGTCGGTGGTGATGGCAATATCAAGGGCCACGGGGCGGCCAGCGGCGTGTTCAAGGGTGGCTTGAGTGGCGTCGCGTTTGGGGAAGGTATTTCCCTGATCTCACGCGTCACGCAAGGCTGTCTGCCGTTGTCCCGGGCCCGCACCATCACCGCGGCCGATCACAATGTGGTGACTGAGTTGGACGGCGAGCCCGCACTGGACTTGATGCTCAATGAGTTGAAGGTGTCTCTGGACGCGCCTGAGCAAGCGCTGCAGGCGGTGCGAGCCACTTTGGTTGGCTTGGAGCACCGCGCTGACCAAAGTTCTGAGCGACGCGGGGTCACCCGCATGGGCCGCTTTGGCAGCGACGTGATCGTGCGTCACATCGTGGGCTTGGACCCGGGGCGACGCGGCATTGCCGTGTCCGACCGGTTGGAAGTGGGCATGCAACTGTCATTTTGCCAACGCAATGTCAAGGCGGCCAAAACGGATTTGGTGCGCATTTGCTCGGAAATCCGGGAAGAACTGGAGCCGGAGGAACTGCCTCTGGCTGCCGTGACGGCTCTGGCGGCGTCGGCGGCCGAGTCTTTGCCGCATCCCGCACGCGGCATTGCGGGCGCCATTTACGTGAGTTGTTCCGGTCGCGGTGGTCCGCACTTTGGTGGCGCCAGCGCTGAGCTCCAAATCGTGCGCCGGGCGCTCGGCGATGTGCCGTTGGTCGGCTTCTTCGCCGCCGGTGAAATTGCCCGCAACCACTTGTATGGCTACACCGGCGTGCTGACCGTTTTCACGGCTTAAAGCCTTTA
The DNA here is from genome assembly GCA_049286445.1 of Rhodoferax sp. Lineage (GTDB taxonomy): Bacteria > Pseudomonadota > Gammaproteobacteria > Burkholderiales > Burkholderiaceae_C > Rhodoferax. The sequence continues at coordinate 12,647 of JBAQDW010000218.1, forward strand.
AGGTAACTTCTCAATAACCCACGGCAAGGCAGTGCCCTTTGGGACTTCAGACTGGGTAAACTTGGCACCATTCACAACAAGTCGCAAGACAAAATTCCGAGTGCGATTACCCAACACTGAGCCAGCCATAGCAGCCCAAGAGATGACCCCACTGGTCAAGCAACTGTTGGCACGGATCGACAATCTTTTGGAGGCACTGCAACGCGCAAACGGCGAAATCGGGGAGCTGCGCGATGAAATTGCGCTACTCAAAGGCCAAAAGGCCAAGCCCAAGTTCAAGTCCAGCAAGATGGACCAAAAC